>CAZKNG010000029.1:0-25566 GCA_964554125.1 uncultured bacterium
ATTCACATCGCTATTATGACCCCCGTAATAAATTATTGTCAAGGATTATTTGCAGAGAGTTTTATCCGGTTATCATAGATCCTTCGTAAACGACTCTCCTGCTTTATGCTACGTCTGCCTGAATGACAGCCGTATCGGTTTTCTAATCTATCCGTAGAAAAAAAGCAGCGCCACAACCAGTCCGACCGCGAATCCTCCCAGAACCTCAATCCAGGTATGCCCTATGAGTTCGCGAAGTTCATGAGAATCTATATGATGTGTCTTACCTGCTTTTTCAATTATTTCATTAAGAACCCTTGCCTGATTCCCAACTTCCTGCCGCAGCCCCGTTGCTTCAAAAACAAAATAGAGACTGAATATCAAAGTTATTCCAAACAGGACCGAGTCCACTCCTCTGTATATACCCACACCAACGGTAAGAGTAGTTACCATTGCGGTATGGGAACTCGGCATCCCCCCCGTATCGAGCATACGGAAAGGATTGAACTTCCCGTCCTGAATCAATTCAATAAAGGGTTTAATGAACTGCGCGCACAAAACACTTACCAAAGAAGCTATTCCAATCGTGTGGATCACTATACAGCCTCCCGGAAAAACTTTGATATTTTAAAGCTCGAAATCAATAAAAAAAGCCGCCCCTCATAATAAAAGTCCTTGAAAAAGATAACTTGCATCTTACCATCTTTCCCCGTTATCTAATCCTTCTCGTACCAGTCATACAGATAATGATAGATACCTATAGCGTCAGGCTCAACCCCTCCGAAACGCTTACTTATAACAAAGAGACTGTGTGGAATATAGAGAAATGTATACGGCTGATCATCATGGATAATCTGCTGAGCCCGGTAGAAAAGCGGCTTCGCCTTTTCAAAATCCAGCATACTGGTAGCAAGTTTGTTCAAACTGTCAACCTCGCTGTTACAGTAATCAACACGGTTATAACCACCTTTTCCCCTTGCCCGGCAACTCCATATCGGAGCAAGATCTGCTTTAGTCCCCACGCGCCAGGCACTTATTATTCCATCAAAATCCGATGCCTTATGTTTTTCCAGCATTACGGTCCATTCGAGCAGAACCGGATTCACTTTCACTCCTATCTTACTCAGCATCTGCTGAATCATCACCTGTATATCAGCGCGTATCTGATTACCGTGATTAGTGATAACTGAAAATTCAAGCCTCTTGCCGTTCTTATCGAGGAACCCGTCGCCATCTTCGTCGCTGTAACCCTCTTCCCGGAGTATCGCCTCAGCCTCATCCGGATCAAAGGGGAGAGGTTCGAGGTCCGGATTATACGCCCATATAAGAGGAACAAAAGGCCCGCAGCACATTTCCGCGTAACCGTAGTAAAGGTTGTCTATAATCAGTTTTCTATCGATTGCCATTGTCAGTGCTCTTCTAACGCGCTGATTGTCAAAAGGTTTCCTGGCTCCGTTCCATCCCAGGTATATATACGCCCTCGTTGGAAAATCAAAAACTTTCAGCCGGTTATTATTCTTCTTTATTTTTTCGACTTCAGCTGGAGGAACACTTTCCATGCAGTCGATTTCACCGTCCAGAAGCTGTGTGACAAGTGTAACCTGATCGGGTATAATCTTAAATATTACTCTGTTCAGACGAGGCTTGTTATCCTCGTAATAATTTTCATTCGCCGCGAGTATCAGCGACTGCCCCTTTTCCCACTTCTCAATCTCGAAGGGCCCCGTTACGGGAAGTTCCTCAGCGGGTATTCTCCCGAATTTCCCGTGGTCGGTGGTTTCAATAATATGAGCCGGCATGATGGGGCCATCTACCGCGTCCATAAGCTGGTAGGGGTATATATGATTAAAGTGATACACAACCTTGTATTCATCAACAACTTCCACACTGTCTATATGTTCCTTTAAATGACGGCCGCTCCATACTGTCGAAGTGTCTATCTGCATTCTGAATGTCGCGGCAACGTCCTCCGAGGTAAATTTTCTTCCGTCACTCCAGGTCACATCCTCTCTTAAGTGAAAGGTGAGCTCACGGCGGTCATCTGAAAACTCCCATGAATGAGCCAGCCTCGGACTGAAGGTAAGAAAATCGTCATTTTCATCGAGGAGTGACAGAAAGAGAAGGTTATATATGTCCCTGGCGTGAGCATCGGTTGTCGACATCGGGTTTAACCCTTCGTAATTACTCATCTCACCCACAATGAGAGTGCTTCCCCCCCCCTCTCTATCTTTATTCCCGGCACACGAAGAGAAAAGAAAAACGGAAATAAAAAGAACAGATAAGATAAGGCGATATTTGTCTCTTATTAGAATCACAGCTAACCCCCTGTGTTTAAATGCATACCTGAAATCAAGGCTCTTAAGCAGTCTAAAACAACTTCGGCAAAAAGAACCAGTCTCGGCAGCAATAATTATACAACCTCAGGATAATTCTTAAAAGCTATTCTTTCAGTCTTCAATTTATTAAAAAACTCTTTACATTGCTTGGCCGCCTGTGCTAATTAGTCGGGTGGATGAATAGTTATTCTTTTTAATTATAGGCGAAAGGAGCAGAGATGCTTAAACGCGTTGGCTTTTCCCTGGTATTAATCTTCGTTATTACCGGGCTTGCCATTTTCACCGGATGCTCGGATGAGAGCACCGACGGGCCGGAGCCGGACATAACTCCTCCTACCGTTGAATCCAGTAATCCTGCAGACGGCGAGGCCGATGTTTCCAGAAGCGGGCCGTTCTGGGTACTCTTCAGCGAGGAGATGGATAAAGAATCGGTTGAGGACAACATGTCATTCCAACCCGACGGATCACCGGATATCGGATACAATACCTGGTGGGAAGGTGACACTATTTTTATTACTCCATATTCTTCTCTTACCGGAGCAACAGATTATTTAATAACCGTTTCCGAATTAAGCGAGGATATGGCGGAAAATCAGCTCGGTGAAGACTATCTTATTAATTTCACGACCACAAGTGAAGCTGATAATACAGCTCCCGAAGTTGAATCGACAACTCCGGAAGACGGAGCCACGGATGTTACTGCGGTCATTACTGTCGAAATCGAGTTCAGCGAACCGATAAGTGTTCCTTCATACGACCTGGAGACTCAGTCCTTTATCACTTTTGATCCCTACCCGGAGAGCGGCTATATTTCCGTGGAGGGTTCCACACTAATACTTCAGAATATTGTATTTCCGCAGGATACCACAGTGGCAATTACAATTCTCGGAGGAAGTGGTAATATAACTGATCTCGCTGACAATCCTCTCGCGGCGGACTACGATTTCAGCTTCGGTACCGCGGCGGATGATACAAGACCGACACTTGTAAGCGCCACACCTTCAAACGGCGCCACAGGGGTTTCGCCTAATCTGTCACAGATGATTTTTAATTTCAGTGAACCGATGAATCCCGAGATTAATATGATTCCGGAAAATATTGACGCGAGAATGGAAAACGCCGTGTCAGTAACCGGAAACCCATGGAATTCAGAGTTTACCACTATGACCGTTCCGGTGCTGAGCGACCGCATAGCTCCCGGCTGTACATACTGGGTAAAGTTTGCCGCTGAGGATATGGCGGCGAACCCTATAGATCCGGACCCTACACCTTACCAGTTTACAACTTCCGGGACAGTCAGTTATTTCCCCGTAGACAACTCAAACGTCTGGTATTTAAGTAGAACCGGACCGAATTATGAAAAACATTACATATTAAACTACACCCCTGCAGACGGTACTTTTGACATCGTATACGAGGACTATACCGGCAGCGAATATCAGGTTTATGATATCTGGCACATGAAAAAAACGGCGACTGAAATTCAGATGCTGGGACGCACCGGGTATGATGGCGAATCTGTTGATACTACTGATGTTATGACATGGGACAGCCCCCTTACATTCTACAAGCTCCCCGTAACTGATCATCTGGGAGAAAGCTGGGACCTTGATGCTACCTTCGAGATGGAAAGTCAAATGGCTACATTATCCGGAACAGTAACTATGGGCCCTGCTCTTGAGGATGTCGTATTCAACGAAGGAGGGCTTGAGGGAACATTCAAGTCGTGCGCGAAGCACAATCTTTCGATTACGATATCAGTCGGAGCAACTGTAATAATGACCATGGATCAGGACAAATGGCTTGCTCCGGGAGTTGGTGTCATAAAACAGGTTACCGATGAATCGGAATCATCCGGAATAGACACGCTTACTGTAGAAGAATGGGAATTCTAATCGATCCGGGTTTATATCGGGCCGGGCGTTAACCCGTCCGGCCCGATTTTTTAATATAGTGACCTTGCCGACAGGCCCCTGGAGTAATTTTTCAGAGTTGTTACTTCTGTTACATCTTTTCTCTGAAAGGATATAATTGAATTGGTAAAAACAGGATGTGACATACTGGCCCGGGCAAAATGCCTCCGCCTCAGGGGCAAAAGGACCGGCGTTCTGGCCAATCCAGCCTCTGTGACTTCAGACCTGCGGCATATTACCGAAATTCTCCTATCAAGCAATGTTAGGTTAAAAGCGATATTCGGCCCTCAGCACGGCTACACGGGAGAAACGCAGGCTAATATGATAGAATGGGAGAGCTACGAGCATCCCGGCTCCGGAATTCCGGTCTATTCTCTATACGGAAAAACACGCGAACCGACTGACGAAATGCTGGGCGGTCTCGAACGAATTCTAATAGACCTTCCGGATATTGGAACAAGATGCTATACATATCTGTCCACTGCGGCGCTGATGCTCAAAGCATGCGCTGAAAAGGGCATCAAAGTGATTATAGCGGACAGGCCGAACCCGATAGGAGGAAAATCTGTCGAAGGGCCTGTTATCGACAGGGGGTTTGAATCATTTGTCGGCCCCTTTCCTCTTACTATAAGGCACGGGCTGACGATCGCCGAAGCCCTCACAATGATAAATGAAAATGAAGATAACAAGTGCGAGATGGATATAATAAGGGTTTCCGGATGGGAAAGATCAATGCACTTTGAGGATACATCTCTAAGATGGGTAATGCCTTCACCTAATATACCGCGTGCTGAAACAGCTCTCCTCTATCCCGGAATGGTTCTTCTGGAAGGCACTAACATCTCTGAAGGCAGAGGTACCACGCGCCCGTTTGAAATTATAGGCGCCCCGTGGATAGACCCCCGCGCTCTGGCGGACGAACTCTCAGGAACGGTGCCTGGAGCCCTCTTCCGCCCATTGCACTTTAAGCCAACCTGGGATAAATACAGTGGTGATATATGCGGCGGAGTTCAGATTCATATCACAGACAGAGAAAGATTCAAGCCGGTAAGAACCGGGGCTCTTGCGATTCAAACGGCGGCGAGTTTATACCCCGGAGAGTTTCAATGGACGATGCCGCCTTACGAATATGAACAGGTAAAAATGCCCATTGATATTATCACAGGAAGCGATAATTTTAGAAATACAATCGACAGTGGATCAGGCCTCCGGGAGCTGTTTGAATCCTGGCTCGAGGATGAAGGCGAATTCAAAAAAGAAAGTAATGATTTTTTCCTGTACTGATATGAGAAATAATAGAGTTATCAAAGATAAGCTTTGCGGAGTTATCCTCGCTGCGGGATACGGAAGAAGGATGGCCCCCCTTTCATCATTCATACCGAAACCCCTTCTTCCCGTCCTGGGAAAACCGCTGATAAATACAATAGCAAAAAAACTTATAAGAAGCGGGGCTTCCTCCGTGCACGTTAATACTCACCATCTGTCTGAATCTTTCGATGAAGGCGCAATCAGCCCGGATCTTCCCGTTATCTTTCATACGGAGGATAGAATTCTAGATACCGGAGGCGGTATAGGAAATATGGCCGGCTCACTTGACAGCTGCGGACTTATTCTAATACATAACGGAGATATAATATCTAATATTGATTATGCTCCCGCTATCGATTTTCACCAGAACCAGAATGCCCTGATAACGTTGATTCTTACTGAAAACGGAGAAAATAACGGGAAAAAGAGCCGGAAAGAAGTTTCAGTAAAGCCAGCCCTCTTCTCGCCTCCTCCCCAGATTGAAATATCTGATAAAATGCGAATAGTCGGCATAAGATCTAAGAGACGCGATGAATCAGATTCGATCAGACTAGCCGGTTATACCGGTATGGCAATACTCTCCGGAGAAGCCCTCAGATTCTTTCCATCCGGCAGAAATATAGGGCTTATAGAGATTCTTCTTGAGATCATAAAGAAGAACGCGGGAAGAATATCGGGATATATAGCCGGCAGTCCAACTGAAGGTATTTTATGGAGCGATATAGGATCACCTGAAAGCTATCTGGAGCTTCACAGGAGAATATTGACAGGACAGTTTATATTCGACCCGGAAATTGTTCCGCCCGCGATTCCTCTTCATTCCGCAACGAACGCCGAAATCGCGCGGGATACTTCATGGAGGGGGTTTCTTGAAATCGGCGGCGGGGCCGTAATTGAGCAAAACTGCGAACTGGAAAATTGCGTCATTCTACCCGAGACAATTGTAAAGAGGGGAACAAAGGTAAAAAACCGCATACTGTTTCCTGAAGGACAACTTGAGGCGAAAGGATTATAAATGAACACCATCACTGAGCTTGCCGCGCACTCTTTGAAAATGGCAGCCCGATTGCCCGGCGGACCTCTTAATGCTTCAGCACGAGTAATCCCATTCTCGAATAGCGGTTCCAACCGCTATTTCTTTCGTCTCAGTGACGGAAACCGTTCCGCTGTCGCCCTTATCGATCCGCACCCGGACGGAGAATTCGAAGATTACATATCGATCGGGAAGTTCCTCTGGCGCAACGGAATCGGCGTCCCCGAATTCTATTCTATAGATCGAGAACTCGGCATTGTCGTAATGGAAGATCTTGGCGATCTAAGTCTTGAGATTACAGTAAAAAAGGGCAGCACAGATAAAATAATGCCGCTCTACAAAAGATGTCTCGATCTTTTATGTGAATTGCAGACCGGCATTACCTCTGTAATCAAAGAGGAGAATATGCTGAGCGGGAAACTCTTTGACAAAAACAGACTCCTGAAGGAAACAAGTTATTTCGAAGATGAGTTTCTAGCCAGATTCCAATCGTACAGGATTCCGAAAGGATGGAAAAACGAAAAAGAAAAACTCGCGGAAATAATCTCATCCCAACCCCTTGTTTTCATGCACAGAGATTTTCAAAGCAGAAACATTATTATAGAAAATAACAACCCCCGGATCATTGATTTTCAGACGGCTCATCTCGGCCCTGGAATGTACGACACTGTCTCCCTTCTGAAAGATCCTTACGTATCTCTATCCGAGCACGACAGAAGGGGTTTGCTCGCGTATCTATATAATATACTGAAAGAAAGAGGGGCGCACGGCCGTATGAGTTTTGATGAATTCATAAACCAGTTTGTAACTACAGGAATTCAGCGGAACCTGCAGACTCTGGCCGCTTTTGCCAAGCTGGGCTACGGTGACGGCAAGAAGATCTTTCTTGAATCAATTCCGGCCGGCCTGCGGCTTCTACGGGAAGGAGCCGGAATTAACAACTCTTATCCGGCAATAGAGGAGATGGCAAAAGATCTTCTGGATTTAGCAGACAGCGAAAATAGTCCGCCTGCCGGATAAACCGTTAAATCATATCCGCGGTGTAGAGGCCGGTACCTAATCGTCTATTAACTTAAAAACGGTATCGCCGGATCTTGCCTTATCTTTCACTTTGATTCCAACGCTTGAACCAACGCCCGCCTCCTCAACCTGATCATGTTCAATCTGCAGGGATTTAACCTCCTGTTTGAAATCTGTAGTATGTCCCTTGAAATGAAGAGTATCGCCGATTTTGACACCTTCCGCCGTAACTTCAACAGCCGCGACGTCGATATGGGCAAAAAAATCAGAGACGTGGCCAATCTCTACTTTCTTCATAATTCACCCCCTTACTGCTATGTGGTGAAAAAGATGAAATCTCAGCATATCAATAACTCTAGAATCGGAATTTTTAAATTTCAAGAGAAAATTATCAAATTTAAGATGATTCTTTACAACAAAACCCAAAGCCGGCCCTATTTGATCCCCTCTTCCCCCAAAAGCCTTTCAAGATAATTCCTGCTCTCTTCAGCACCTATAAAATCAACTTCCAGATCCAACAGAGGGAGCTTATCGATCTCACTTAGTTTCCCGGCCAGCTTACGAAAATCAAAAATACCCCTTCCGGCGGGAAGATGATCATCGGAGAGCCCGTCATTATCGTGTAAGTGCAGCACCTCGACTCTGCCTCCGACTTTATCCCACCAGCCTTGAAAAGAGATCCGGGAAAAACAGTTTATATGTCCTGTATCGAGGCAAATACTGAAACGATAATCAGGAATAATATCGGCCAGACGCAGGAGAATCTCCGGCTTATCGTCCCATGTATTCTCAAGAGCTATCGTAACATCTCTCTTCAGAGCTTCTTCCACAACAGGCCTTATCCTTTCACCCCAGTTTCTAAACCAGTGTTTTCTTCCCCCTCTTGAAAAATAAGGCATATACCCCGTGTGCATTACCATTATTTTTCCTCCGAGAGAAGCGGTAACTTCAATCCCTCTTATCAAACAATCACGTGTATAATTAGAAATCCCGCGGTCCATACTGGCTATATCAAGACCGAAGAACGGACCGTGTGAAAACACGCTCACAGCCCGTTTCTCAATCTCTTCCCTCATCCTGCCGAGGTCAGAATCAGATAATTTGAAAAGAGCATCGGTACTGGCCATCCTTACCTCAGGATAAAATCCTTCCCTGGTAATTAAATCCAGCTCGTGTTCGAGCCTTTCTATGTGGGTACTGAGATAAAAAACCATAGACTTTCCAATCAAAATTCAAACCCGCACTTGACCTCAACCCTTCACAATTATATTCTATCCACATATTGTCATATTTTGGGTGATAAAACAAGAGGAGTCATAGATTATGAAAATAGTAGAATGTGTCCCCAATTTCAGTGAAGGCCGCGACCTTGAGAAGATCAAAGAGATCACCCGAGAGATTGAATCGGTAAAGGATATAACTCTCCTCGATGTAGATCCCGGCAAGGATACCAACCGAACTGTCGTAACCTTTATAGGGCCGCCCGATTCTATCGTCGAAGCGGCTTTCAGGGCAATATCGAAAGCTTCAGAACTGATAGATATGTCAACCCACAGCGGGACTCATATGAGAATGGGAGCGACAGATGTGGTGCCCTTCGTGCCCGTATCCGGCGTCACGATGGAAGATTGTGTTGAGCTCGCGAAGAAGCTTGGAGGGCGTGTGGGGAAAGAACTTGATATACCGGTATATCTATATGAAAACGCTGCTTCCCGTCCCGAAAGGAAAAATCTCGCCACGGTGAGAAAAGGAGAATATGAGGGACTCGAGGAGAAATTGAAGGACCCCGAATGGAAACCGGATTTCGGAAAGCCGCGTTTCAACAGGAAATCAGGCGCTACAGTTATAGGGGCGAGGGAATTCCTGATAGCCTATAACGTTAATCTCAACACGAGAGACAGGAAAGTTGCCAGAGAAATTGCCTTTACAATCCGCGAAAAGGGACGCCTCAAAAGAGATGCCAACAGGAAGGTAGTACGTGATAAAAACGGGAAGGCACTTAGAGACCCCGGCATATTTAAAGATGTAAAGGCGGTAGGATGGTATATGGATGATTTTGGAAGGGCTCAGGTCTCGATAAATCTGATAAATTATAAAGTATCACCACCCCATCTTGTATTTGATCAGTGCTGCAGAATCGCAGGAGAGCTCGGCGTAAGGGTAACCGGCAGCGAGCTTGTAGGTCTCCTGCCGATCGAAGCAATACTGGAAGCGGGAAGACATTATCTTAGAAAAGCCGGTAAAAGCACCGGAGTAACTGAATCGGAACTTATTCATATAGCAGACCTCTCTCTTGGATTAAGCGACCTTTACCCCTTCGAACCCGATAAGAAGATAATCGAATACCAGATAAAGCGTGAGGACAGTCTCAACAATATGACTGTTACAGATTTCGTCGATGAGCTGTCCACGGACTCTCCAGCTCCGGGCGGAGGTAGTGTGGCGGCTCTCTGCGGATCTATCAGCGGAGCTTTATCTTCTATGGTCGGAGCTCTTACTCACGGGAAGAAAAAATACAGGGACGTTTCAGATGAGATGGAAGAATTGGGTGTTAGAGCGCAGAATCTCAAAGATGAATTTCTAGCCGATGTGGACAGGGATACAGACGCCTTTAACGAGGTTATGAGCGCGATGCGTCTTCCCAAGAAGAAGGAAGAGGACAAGAAGATCCGCGCCGAAGCAATTGAGGAAGCAACCAGAAACGCCACTCTCGTTCCTCTGAATGTTTTAAAGAGAACTCGGGAAGCGGCCAGACTGGCGCGTCTCGCCTTTGAAAAAGGCAACAGAAACAGTCTCAGTGACGCCGCTGTCGCCGCACTTACCGCCGCGAGCGCCGCGGAGGGGGCTTTCCTCAATATTATTATCAATCTGGGCGGGATAAGTGACGAGAAATTCAAAGGGGATATACTTAAAGAAGCTGAAAAAATTAGAAGGAATGTAACCAAACACACGGAAGAGACGGTTCTGAAAACTAAAAAGGCTCTTTCCGAACAGGATTAGCAGGTTCGAATCCGGGCAGGTTGCGGTGATCTCTTTAGAAGCATATAACTTAAAAGTTGCCTGTGATAGAGACAAAGAAATTTCTAAAGCTTTGCGGGCGCTCCTTTCTATTCTGGAAAGAGAAGGGGAAGGTTCAAATATGCTCGGATGGCTTGACCTTCCGGATACCCCCGAACCTCAGCTGGACACTTTAACAAAAGCATCGATAAGAATTCGTGATGAAAATGACTGCCTCGTCGTCGTGGGAATAGGGGGATCGTACTTAGGCGCGAAAGCCGCTATTGAGGCCCTCCCGGAAGAAGCGTCATTCCCCGTTATTTTCGCGGGCAACAGCCTCTCCCCCGGATATCACGACAGACTCATGTCCAGCCTAGAAGGGAAAAGATTCTCCCTGTGTGTTATATCCAAATCCGGAACTACCACCGAACCCGCCATAGCTTTCAGGCTTCTAAGGAATAAACTGATCGAACGGCACGGAAGGAAGGAAGCGTCAAAGAGGATTATAGCAATTACCGACGCCGAAAAGGGAGCGTTGCGTCAGATGGCACGCTCTGAACAGATATTGACTTTTACTATCCCGGAAAATGTCGGAGGACGATTCAGCGTTCTATCCCCTGTTGGACTTTTTCCCTGCGCCGCTGCCGGGATTCCAGTAAAAGAAATGATAGAGGGTTCATCCGCCGCGCTCAAAAAATACACCGCCGCGGTAAAAGACAATATCATGATCCGCTACGCGCTCACCCGATACTTACTTCACAAGAGCGGAACCGCTGTAGAAGTTCTTTCAGCCTTTCACACAGAGCTTCATTATTTCTGTGAATGGTGGAAACAGCTTGCCGGCGAATCAGAGGGGAAAGACGGAAAAGGACTTTTTCCCGCTTCAGCCGTTATGACAACCGATCTGCATTCCCTGGGACAGCTCCTCCAGCAGGGAAAGAGAAATCTTCTTGAAACATTTCTCGTAGCAGAACGGCCGAGACGCGACATAGTAATCCCGGAAGAGGCGGAAAATCTCGACAACCTTAACTACATAGCGGGAAGATCGTTAGGTCATATCAACTACAAGGCGTTCGAAGGGACGAGAGCCGCCCATATTGATGGAGGAATTCCGGTCATTTCACTTCAGCTTCCCTCTATTACTCCCGCTTCCCTGGGAGAACTTTTTATCTTCTTTGAACTGTCAGTCGCCGTAACCGGACGGCTGCTGAAAGTAAACCCATTTAATCAACCGGGAGTGGATGAATACAAAAAAAGAATGTTCAAGCTTCTCGGAAAACCCGGAGTTTCCTGATGTCACTCGTCGATAGAAAAGATATCAGACTCGCGGCCCTTGTTTTTCTTCTACTATTTTACCTCCCAACCCTTATTTCATGTTCGAAAGAAGCCCCTGTTGTAAAAGAAACATATGTGATGGGAACAAAGGCGAGTATTACTATATACGGAATGAGCAGGACAAAAGCTCTCGGCGCCGCGGGTAAAGCCCTGCACGAACTTCACAGACTCGAAACCGTAATGAGCACATGGGATCCCGGGAGTGAAATATCAAAACTTAACCTGAGCGCCGGCAAAAAACCTTTTGTCCTTTCGCCAGAACTCTCAGAGCTTATCAGGATATCTACCCTGTTTTCAGAAAAAACGGGCGGCGCGTTTGATATTACGGCAAGACCTATCGTACGTTTATGGGGATTTCAGGATGGAGCCAGACAGCTTCCATCAGATAAAGAGATCAGTAACACATTGGACAGGGTTGGATACGGTAAAATCAAGATCGACGAGAACAGAAATTCCGTAACACTGCCGGAGGGAACGCAGATTGATCTGGCGGGAGTCGCAAAGGGCTACGGCGTGGACAGATGCGTAGAAATACTTAAAAATGAGGGGGTAGAATCGGCTCTTGTAAACCTTGGAGGGAATATCTACGCTTTCGGCTCTCCGCCCGGTAAAACCGGATGGGTCGTTGGAATACGCAATCCAACGGGTGATTCCGAAATAACGGGATATATTATCCTGAAGGATGAAGCCGTGGCAACTTCCGGAAATTATGAGAATTTCATCAGACGGGATGATGAGACAATTGGTCATATCATCAACCCCCTGACGGGAAGGCCGGTTTCGGGAAACACTCTCAGTGTAACTGTTATCTCCCCGACAGCGGCAGCTTCCGACGCTCTTTCCACCGCCCTCTTCGTTCTCGGGCCCGAAAAGGGTCTGAATATCCTCAGAGAAATAAAGGGAACCGGCTCAGAAGATTATATATCTGAAACTGCCCTGCGAGCGGGCAAATCCGCCGGAGCACAATACGCGAAGGCTGTCTTTATAGTTTCAGACGGTTCAAGGATCAGGTTTGTTAAAAGCCGAGGCCTTGAGGGAAAAGTAATTCTCGAATAGAAACGGCCGGAAAGAGGTTCGGCCGCGGATCTATTTCCCTTTTTCCATACTGCCCAGGTCAAACCAGCTTCGGTTAACGACACACACCGAGCAATCGTGAGTTTTGCTTATGATAGGTTTTCTTCCGGATCTTTCAGCTATCTTTATTTCGATCCTGTTCATCAGACCCAGAAGAATTCCAAGCACAATAAAAGCTCCGGGCGGCATGATTACAAGGAGAAGCGGATTAAAGGAATCTCCAAATATCGAAATATTAAATACTGTTCCGTTGCCGAACAGTTCCCTTACTGCGCCAATGATCGTAAGGGAAACGGCGAACCCCAGCCCCATCCCCAAACCGTCTACTATCGAAAGCCACACAGGGTTCTTCGAGGCAAAGGCTTCCGCTCGTCCCAGAATAACGCAGTTGACAACTATAAGCGGAATAAACAGTCCGAGACTTTTATGCAGAGCGTGAAAATACCCGTTCATAACGAGGTCAACTATGGTAACGAAGGTGGCTATCGTTACAATAAAAGCGGGGATACGAATCTTCTTTGGTATAAAAGACCTTATAAGGGAAATAACCGTGTTGGAGGAGACAAGAACAAATGTAGTCGCCAGCCCCATACCTATACCGTTTACAGCCGTAGTGGTAACAGCCAGAGTGGGACAGAGCCCCAGTACAAGCCTGAAAACCGGATTTTCTCTCCAGAATCCCTTAATAAACTCTTTGCCTGCGTCCATTAATCTTTCTCCTCACTTCCCTGTTTAACACCTTCTCTTAATCTATCTGCTCCGCCTGTAATTTCATCGATATTGGTTTCATAGAAGTTAAGCCCTTTGCGGATCGCCCTCGTTACGGCCCGGGATGAAATCGTAGCTCCAGTAATCTGCTCAAACTCTCCGCCGTCCTTCTTTACCTCCCATACCCTGGTATTATCAATGCTGTGCCCCTCGAACTGGTCTCTAAACTCCCCGGACTGAATCTTTGCGCCGAGCCCCGGAGTTTCGGAGTGTTTCAGTATTTCTACCCCCTGGATAACCCCATCTCTGTTAACACCTACGAGAAATTCAATATCCCCTGAGTAACCGTCAGCCGATATAACCGGAAACGCCGCACCTGTTATTTTACCGTCTTTTTTGCCTCTGAATACCTCGATGGTATCGCCGGCCGAATTAACTACAAATTTCCTGTCCTCGATGATTTTATTATCAAAAGGGGGCAGAACATTCCTCGCGGCCGTCATTTTCTCTTCCTGGAGGGCTTTCCTTATAGGTTCTTCCGTCTGATAACTCACAAAAGCAAGTACACCCGCCGACACAGCAGTAATAACCGTAAGTACGAGAGTTAACCGGAATATCTCTTTCATTACTCTTAAACCTCCATCTTTTCAATCATGCCGCCTCGCGGGCTCCGAATACCTTCGGTTTAGTATAACGGTCGATAAGCGGAGTCGCCGCGTTCATAAGCAGAATGGCGAAGCTGACTCCTTCCGGATATACTCCAAACAACCTGATAAGAACGGTTATCACCCCGCAACCTATCCCGAAAACAATCTTCCCGGAGGATGTCATAGGTGAAGTAACGTAATCAGTCGCCATAAATATAGCGCCCAGGAAAAGGCCTCCCGTGAGTACATGAAATGTCGGATTGATGTAGTGAGCGGGATCGATAGCGTAAAATATTCCCGTCAGAAGCCAGACTGAACCGATAAAAGAAACAGGTATATGCCAGGAAATCACTTTCTTCGCTATAAGGAAAATGCCTCCCGCGGCCAGAAGAATGATCGAAACCTCGCCGATAGATCCCGCCCTGTTTCCTATAAGGAGATTTATGATATCTTCCCTGCTGAACAATTCCCTGAACAGATCCATATCAATATGCCCGAGTCTATCTAAGCTTTCCGCCATACGTCCAAGAGGAGTCGCGGTTGTAACGGCATCCGCGCCCCAGGCTGAAGGTGCAACCCACCTCGTCATATGCACGGGAAAGGAAACAAGCAGAACAACGCGGCCTATGAGAGCCGGATTGAAGGGATTATAACCAAGTCCGCCGAATATCTGTTTGGCGACTACTATAGCGAAAAAGTTCCCGGTTACAACAAGCCACCAGGGACTTCCCGGCGGCAGATTGAGAGCGAGCAGAAGTCCTGTTAGAAAAGCGCTTCCGTCACGGATACTGACAGGGCGATTCATGATTCTCAGCGCTACAAGCTCAAATATGAGAGCGGAACAGATTGAAATTACAATTACCCTGAGAGATGTAACACCGAATATGTAAATGGAAAAGAGTGCGGCGGGCAGAAGAGCAAAAATAACAAGACGCATTATACCGGAGGTTGTTCGCCCATCATGAATATGAGGAGATGAACTTACAATAAATCTTTCCCTGAAGGGCTCTTTCTTCTTTTTCTCAGGCGGCTTGGGGGAAGTTTTATCCTTTCCCGCTTCTTTCCGCTCCGTTTCATTCTTTCCCGATCCCGATTTCCGGTCTTTATCTTTCATTTCGTCTTCCAAAAGAACCTCCAGATATTTTCATCGTGCGGGCTTATCAGCCCGCCTTCTTAGATCTATTTCTAATTTCAGCTTTGGCTCTCTTGAAATGCTGAACCAAAGGCCTCTTTGAAGGACAAACATAGGCGCATGAACCGCATTCAATACAGTCCATAACCCCATACTCTTCAGTCTCCTCATAACGCATTCTCTCGGCGAATATGCTCAAAGCGGAAGGGTTCAGATTCATCGGACAGGCGGTTAGGCATCTTCCGCATCTTATACAGGGTTCATTCTCAAACTGGGCTACTTCGCCGGCCTTAAGAAGAACAATCCCGCTTGTACCTTTATTCACGGCTGAATCAAGCGAATATTGCGATATGCCCATCATCGGACCTCCGCTTATCACCTTTGCCGTATCATCTGACATGCCGCCGCAAAAATCTATTATATCCTTAAAAGGTGTTCCCACACGGGCAAGCACATTGCCCGGATTTTCAATGCCGCTGCCCGTAACCGTTACAACCCGCTGTATGAGGGGTCTCGTCAATCCGGCCGCTTCAAAAGCGGCCAGGCAGGTCCCGACATTCTGTACGAGCGCCCCGGCTTCCATAGGAAGTCCTCCGGCCGGCACCTTTCTGCCCGTTATACTGTAGATAAGCTGTTTTTCTGCCCCCTGAGGATAAATAACTTTCATAGGTTCAACACTGAACCCATCTCTGCCTTCAACAGCTTCGCGCATCTTTTCTATAGCGTCAGGTTTATTCTCTTCGATCGCGACAACTATATTCTTGACGTTGATCGCCCGGGCGAAAAGAGATGCTCCTTCGAGAATCTCTTCTGTTTTCTCCAGCATCAGCCTGTGGTCGGACGTTAGATAAGGCTCACATTCGGCGCCGTTAAGTATCAGAATATCTATCGGTTTGTCTTCAGGGGGAGAGAGTTTAACGTGCGTCGGGAAAGTCGCGCCCCCCATTCCGACAATCCCCGCCTCTTTAACAATATCCTTTATCTCTTCAGATCTTAACCCGGAAATATCCCTCTCCCTGTCACAGCCTTCCTCCCATTCGTCCTCACCATCCGGAATAATAACAGCCGCCTCCATAAGAGTTCCCACCGGAGAAGGGTAAAATCCAGTGGATTTTATTTTTCCGGATGTAGGGGAATGAACGGGAGTCGAGACAAACCCTCCCGGCTCCGCTATAACCTGTCCCTTTTTTACTTCGTCACCCTTCTTTACGACAGCTTTCGCGGGAGCTCCGAGATTCTGGGAAAAATACACGGTTAACTGTTCGGGAAGAGGCATAACTTCTATAGATTTACCGCTCGCTAATTTTTTATTATACTCGGGATGTACACCGCCAAAAAAACCTCCGGCCATCACGAACCACCTCCAGCAGCCTCTTGCCCAGCAGAGTCCTCAGCTTTAAATACCTTTATAGTCCCCATCGGACACTCGCCGGCTACACTTTCTGGTATCTCGGCATCATAATTTATTACAGCAAGAAAATCATCCATATGTATGGCTCCCTCAGGAGCCGCTTTTACACATTTCTGACATCCTATGCACGCCACCCGGCAGTTCTTCCTCGCCGCCGCTCCTTTGTCATGGGAGGAACAGAGAATATGAACATTACGCCCCGCCGGCACAAGCTTGATTATACCCTTTGGACAGGCTTCAACACATTTTCCGCAGCCGGTACACTTATCACTGTCAACCCTGGCTATCCCCTCGGGGAGAATATCTATCGCTCCGAACGGACAGGCGCCCGCGCATGTTCCCAGCCCCAGGCATCCGTATGAACAGGCCTTATCCCCGCCAAAAAACATATCAGCCGAAACACAATCATAAATCCCGTTGTAATGGTATTTTTTAATCGCTTCCTTATTATCCCCGGCGCAAAGAACAAGAGCCACATACCTCTCGCCGCCTCCGGAGAAATCAACCCCCATAATCTTACCGATTGCTTCTGCCACTTTTTGGCCGCCTACAGGGCAGGCATCTATCTCGGCATTACCCCGGGCTATTTCCCTGGCCAGATCGAAACACCCCGGTTTTCCGCACGCGCCGCAATTGGCTCCGGGAAGCACTTCCTCAATCGCCTCTGCTTTGGGATCTGTCTCAACGGCAAAAACCCTTGCCGCGATTGCCAAACCGAGACTTCCCAATAAACCAAGCCCCGCGAGCGCAATAACAGCAGTCAGCATAATATCCAATTCCTCCGTTAAAAAAATTCTACTATGTAAAAATCTGTCATCTTCTATTAACTACATCTTTACAAATCCGGCAAATCCCATAAACGCGAGAGAGAGAAGACCGGCGGTAATAAGGCCTATAGCTGTCCCCCGGAAACATACGGGAGGATCGCACAACTCTATCCTCTCCCTCAGTCCCGAGAAGAGAACCATTGCAAGTCCAAAACCGAGCCCTGCCCCGATACCAAAAACGGCACTTTCGATCAGTGTGTATTCCTTCTGAATATTCAGAACTGAAAGCCCCAGAACAGCACAATTAGTTGTAATAAGAGGCAGATAGATTCCGAGGGCTTTATACAGCGCGGGGGATAACTTCTGAAGAACAAGTTCAACAAGCTGCACCAGAACCGCGATTACAAGAATAAACGAAACCGTCCTTAGAAAGGACAGATTAAAAGGAACAAGGATGTAATGGTATATAATCCACGTGGCAATAGAGGCCATAGTCATAACAAATAGAACCGCGCCGCTCATTCCCGCGGCTGTCTCGAGCTTCTTCGAGACACCGAGAAAAGGACATATCCCGAGGAACCTGGCCAGAACAAAGTTATTGACCAGTACAGCACCGATAATAATAAGGATTAATTTTTCCATAAATCATCCGCTCCAGTTAAAATCTTATCTCCTGTCATATTCCCGAACCGGGCCGCAGTTTCGAAGCTGATACTTTATTTTCCTCTTACCTTTCATAGTCGGTTGAATAAACGGCATTAACTTAATACAGTTCTATAAAAAAATCAACCACTATTCAAAACGGTACTTATAAAAGCCCCCTGCCTCTTAGTCGCGTCTTTCCCTTACCAGCCTGATTCTACTTCAACCTTTCCTTAAACGGAAGGTATGTCATGAAATCAGCGTGATGAACAATATAGGCTTCAGTCGACCTTTTGACCTTATCGCCCTCGCCCGCGTGAGCCGCTATAATGTGTAATACCTCTTTACCGACTCCGCACTCCTCGGCAATAGACACACCGGAAAAGGGATGCCTCAAATATTTTCCGTACTCCCCCTTGGTTAGATTCCCGTCATCGCCGTAATCGTATTCGAGAAGTTTGCCGACATCGCACAGTATGGCTCCGGAAATAAGAATATCCATGTCAACGGGGAGTTTATCCTCAAAGAATCTGTTCATCTCCTCTCCCGATTTTCTCGAAATATGCACAACACAACGTTTATGCTCCATAAATGTCGCCACTTCACCTTCACAAAGAAGTGTAAAGGGTATTTCCAGCAGATCTTCGGCCTTTAAGACACTCCTCGAGAATGCCAGCTCCCAGGTCTTCCGGGTACTTTCCCTCAGCTTGTCATCTTTTATCCATTCAAGCTCGGGCCATAATTCTCTAACTTCCATCTTGATCTCTCCCGTGTTTACTGCAACTTTGCTATTATCGCGTCGGTCATTTCAGTTGTTGAAACGGCGCCTTTATCAAAAACTTCCTCTGAACCTTTCAGCTTCATCATATCATAAGTTCTTATCTTGCCTTCTCTTACGACCTCGAGAATCGCGCCCCTGATCTTTTCCGCCTTTTCCGTCTCTCCGATATGGTCAAGCATCATACACGCGGAACGGATCATCGCGATTGGATTCACGATAGATTTCTCATAGGATGCGTATTTTGGAGCCGATCCGTGAGTAGGCTCAAATATAGCTACATCTTCACCTATATTCGCTGAACAGGCAAAACCGAGCCCCCCTATAAGCCCCGCGAAACCGTCAGAAACTATATCGCCGAACATATTCCCGCTTACAAGAACGCCGTAATTTTCAGGATTCTTGGTAAGCCACATCATCTGAGCGTCAATATTAGTGCTCCAGAGATCAATGCCGTCATACTCTTTGGCCATCTCTTTTGCCATTGCGAGCATCATCCCGGAGGTTTCTCTTATCACATTGGCTTTTTCACAAACGGTCACAGACTTGTAGCCGAATTTCTTCGCGTGCTCAAAGGCGGCCCTGAGAATTCTCTCCGTTGCTTTTCTCGTGAAAATTCTCGTAGAGATTGCCAGCTCTTCCTTTGGAACGGAGGAGAATTTCTTCATCTTAGGATGAGTTTTAAACGCCTCGTATACGTCATCCGGGGGATCTGTCCATTCGACTCCGCAGTAAAGCCCTTCAGTATTCTGCCGGAAAATCACAACGTCAACCTCGGGTTCTTCGATATCATCCTTTCCGCGTCTTATGAAATTCAACGGATTCCCCTTGAAAGTCTTACAGGGTCTGATGCAACAATCAAGATCGAAATGCTGCCTTAAACCTACAATGGGACTGTAATACACATAACCTTTGTCCTGAAGTTCGGGGGCCAGCTGCTTCGCCGCTTCCGCCTTTGGTTTTGACGTTATAGCCCCGAAAAGCGCTATTTTATGCTTTTCAAGTATATCGAGTGTGCGCTCCGGAAGAGGGTTTCCCTCTTTGCACCAGAATTCCCAGCCGATATCGGCATGCACATATTCAGCTTCAAATCCTGCCGCCTCTAAAACCCTCTTCGCTTCTGTTAATACTACACTGCCTATCCCGTCACCCGGCATCGATACTATCTTTCTCATTTGCCGACTCTCCTTCTTTTAAAACCAGCGGAAAACAATTATCACTTTTCTAATCAGAAAATAAGTCATTCGCGGAGATTATTCAAGATTAACTCTGAATCTGGTTGCTTAGAGGGAAAGAGTGATGAACGCCAAAATCCTTCTCTTTTGCTTCACGCGTGCGTTTTTAACTTCAGTACAGCACAATCTCCTTTTCCAAGTCCTCTTTTCATCTCGCCAATTGTGTCCTGAATCAATCGGGCTGTCGAGTTTGAATCATCCCTCACTATACAGGTTATACGCATATTTATCTTTACCCTTAGAAGTATATATGCTATAATCTTATATTATTTTTGTTTTTACTAAATCCACGGATGCAAAGGGGTTAAAAAGGAGACGCCTTGTCCCGCATCGCAATTGTAGTCACCGCGGCCCTGGCCGTGACAATCTTTCTTCATCAATACTCGACCTCAGGGGATCCTCCCTCAAACTTCATGGAGAATCTCACAACTACCGGATATCATAAAACGACACATACGGATAGATTCAGTACACTTCCGGCAGCGGGAGTGGTTAACATAAAATGGCTCCTGTCTACCGGAGCGAAGCGGATATAACCTGAAAGGGGAATCAGATTGAAAAGGATATTTACCGTTCTATTATGCGTTGCGGCTATCTCCTCATGCTCGGGTGATTCAACCGGTCCTGAGGACGACGGCAATGGTTTTGAGACCGAAAAGTTCGAGGCAAGCTATACGGCGGAAAACGGCATGGCGGAAAGCGCCGCCCTGGGCAAGACCGGAGGAAATATAACGGCGACAGGACCCGGCGGTGTCGAATATGTTCTGATTATACCGGACGGAGCGCTCGAGTCGGACACACTGATCACCGTCACGCCCGTCTCGGACCTCACAATCACCGGGCCCGGCTCTTTTACATGCGCGTCGAGCAGCCCGGATCCGGGCTGCTGCGTAACGGGGGCGCTATTCGAACCCGCTGGGATCGAGTTCGACTCCCTCGTTACACTTGAGATATCCTTCCCGCAGGGCGAAGAGTTTCCATTCGACAGCACGGCCGCCGTATTCATGTTCGACTCGCCTCACAGCGACATAGGAGCATGCGAGACAGAGGTTGATTTTTCCGAGAAAACGCTTACGGCGGAAATATGGCACTTCACCGGATACGGGACAGCGACGGCGGAATGCGACCGCATCACCGCTATGGTGCAGAATTCGGCGGAGACAGCAAGGTCTTTTGCCGGATCGGGCGAGTTCTACGGCTGCCTTTACAACCTAATCGGAATCGAAAGCTTCAACAGAACATACGACTCGGAGGGAAACCTCACAGGGCGTGTGCTTTGCGAAGGACTTGGAGATGACATAGCAAGCTTTGCCAATGAGGCACTCCGGGCGCACAGAGGGAGCCTTATGTCAAGATATTCTGACGCATCGATGGAAAATCTCGAGGACCTCAAGAGTCATCTGGACAGATCATATCGATTAACTGCCTGGCAGAATCTCTCCTACGAAACCGAACAGCTGGTAGCAGCGATACGCGGCCGCATACTCGAACTTGCCCAGTCACTCGCTTCTGAGGCCAACTCTCTCTGCTCCGCCGGCCAGTGCGAGGAGGGCCGCGAAATCCTATATTACATCAAGTATCTCGGCGATGAAGGATACATAACCGACGCCGCTTTTCTCGCGAATGTCGACACATGGATCGAGGACTGCGGCGGCGGCTGGGACCTTGCTCTGTCGGTAGACAAATCGGAGATACTGAGGTGCGTCATCAACTCCGGAGACGAGGAGATGTGCGTCGCCACGGTCACAGCAAGGGTAACTTCAGCCTCGGGCGAGCCGATCGAAGGGGCTTTCATCTGCTTGGACCTGGACGGGAACATCAACGCGCTGCCGGGCGGCGAATCGGACGAGAACGGCGAGCACAAGTGCTCCTTCTCGTCTTACGATCTCGGCCACGGCGACGACTTCAGCTGCTCAGAAATGATCCAGAGGGAGATTACAGCAGACGTTCTCGACACAGACAACAGCGAACGTATATACGCGGACCCCCTGATTATGACCTTCCGCAACTTCTCAGTCTCGACCGAAGTAGATTACACATACTCTGCGGAAAAGTACGAGGATTCGGATAATCACGGATCCTCGACCGGCTCGATAACGGGCGGCGGCTTCACTTATGCAAGTACTGTCTCGTTTTGCCAGTCAGTCTGCAACGGCGTTTTCACACGGGCCTACAACGGCTCGGGCTGCCTTAACGGCGAATGCGGGGAAACCTATATCGTAGACGGCGCCGAGATCAACGGCTGCATTATCAGACCTGCCCTCGACTACATCGAGAACCCCGAAGGTATCCGCATCCCGGTGCTTCTGGGCCTGGAGTTTGACCCGTATGAGATAACCCGGGATATTAAGATTTTCAGCTGCAGCGGATCGGACAGCACGGAGTACTGGACCTGGTACGGCAGCGAGAGCTTGGTGAAGTGGCCACAATACCCCTACGGAATACCGGACTACTTCGAGATAGACGGGGATGGCAATTTCGAGCCCTTTACCTGGACCTATGAGGAAACCTCGGAGACATCAACCAAGAATGCTTCCCTCAGGGTCACGGTAGAGGCAAGCCACTAGCGGAACAGTTTATCGCTTGTGCATATCCCCGAGGATCAGGTCCGGGAACTTCATCCCCGTCTTGGTTTCTCGCTGAAGACGTAGCACATTACCGCGCATAGATCTACTGCCTCGATTATCAAGGCAACCCCCGCAGGCTCGAGTTGCTTCCTGAGGGTATCGTCTATCTGACCGGTCAGGTGCTTCCGGACCTGCAGCCTGCGGGGAGAAGATCTCTTCTCCCCGCGGTATCACTTCTCCCCATGCCTGAAATCATGATAAGGGCGACGAAGCACAGCATAAATGGATCTGCAAACCCTCTTGTGCGCACTTCCCTCTTGAATTTTCAACTTCGATTAACCGTTCTCTTCAATACTTTATTCAGGGCTCTCAACATCGTACAGGGCGGAAATCTCAGAGCCGGTCAGAGCCCTGTCGTAGAACCGAACATCATCTATGATCCCCTCAAAATAGAACGAATCTGTCCCACTCCGGTTCTTTCCAATAAAAACCTGATCGTTATTCAATAGAGGATCGGGCATGGATAAACTGGTACTTCCAAGAACACCGTTATAATAGCACCTTATCTCATCGGACATGGTGACAACCACATGGTAATACTGGTCCAGCGTAATATTCTCAAAGCTTGAGGTAGTCCAGTTACCGGTTGAAGTTACATGAACGATATTCACTCTGCAGTAACTTGCTCCTCCGCTTTTACTTAACCTCAGGGTGTAGTTCCCGTAATTGCTACCCTTGTTTATCAAACAGTAATACCCCGGGGTCAAAGGATCCGGAATCGTGGGCAGAGTCGAAATTCTGACCCAGAAACTGATAGTGTACTCAGTAAAATCAAAAGCGGTTTCATCGGAAAGCTCTATGTAATCATCCGTTCCGTCAAAGTGATAAGCAGCGTCCGCGTTTCCGAAGCGATCGACAGCTAGGGACGCGCCGCAAACTGTACCGTCGTGATTCTGCCCGCTCATATCATCCGCATTACCATCGAAAGGATAGTAAGCAACCAGATCGGGGATCAGGGTATATTCAGCGCTTACCACCGGGCTTGGGTCCATCCCCTCTTTGAATCCGCGCGCCTTTAATACGCAGGAGGTATCGAGCAAGATTCCCATCCCTCCAAATAGGGCGGAATTAGTGTCCGGTGTGCTGCCATCGGTGGTGAAGTAGATATCAGCTCCCATTGTCGGGCAGGTTAAACTGACCAATATATTGTTATTGTAAACACCTGATTCCTTATCAATGACCGGCTCGGCTACATCCGGGAAGTCTATAACATAGTCTGCCTGCGCGACGGCGCTCGAATCCATACCGTCTTTATAAGCTCTGGCTCTGATAATTGTCGTGTTATCCAGTTCGATTGAATCTCCAGCCGCAAGCTGACTTGCGGATTTATCCGGATCGGATCCATCCAGAGTGTAATATCTTTCAGCATCCCCGGTGGCGCATGTAATTTTTACGAACACAACGCTGTCGTAACTCCCTCCCGGCGGGTTGAATGCTGGAGTAGATACTGTCTCGGTATCGGGCCGGGTTGTCGAATCATCATCGGAACACCCAAATGAAAGCAGAAAAACAACTGCCAACACAATAATAGTTCCCCTTTTCAAAGTAGAACCTCCTTCTAATTAAACGTTACATCTGATCATCTAAATCGCTGATAATTATTAACATATCTGGAATTTATAATATATAATTATTTCAGCTGGCAAGCAAGTTCCCTGCCTTTTCCGCGGATTGGAATAAAAAACAGCGAATTTCAGAAGAATATTCAGTCAGATACTATTACGGTCCCGTGCTGCTGTGTGTACGCCTTGGCCAGCTCGGTACCCAGAAAGATTACCAGGGTGGAGTAATATACCCACAGCAGACCCACCACCAGGGTCCCGGCCGCACCGTAAGCTGAGCCGATCCCGGTGTAGGAGAGGTAACGACCGATTGCCCATTTCCCGAGATGGAAAAGCAGTGCGGCAATGAACGCCCCGACCCCAATATCTTTCCAGGCCGGCCTCACACTTGGAACGTAAATCAGCATCACACCGAAAAGGATTATATATACCAATATGGTGCCCAGGGTACTTAATATGCCTATTACATCTCCCGTATCCCCGAATATCAGATTAAGTGCGGTCTTGGTGAGCATTGATACTATCAGAACCAGGCCTACAATAAATATCATTATCAACGATACCAGACGTTTCTTCAGCCAGTTCTTAACCGCCTTGCCGGGCTTTGTTTTAACCCCCCATATCCGATTCATCGCCTTCTGCAGCTGAACAAAGACCGCTGTGGATGAGAAAAGAAGGATGACGATACTTATCATGGCGGAAATCCTCCCAGCCAGCTGCTCCTCCTCTATATTGGTCAGAACCACATCTATAGCCCGGGAAGCCGCCGGGCCCAGCAGGAGGTCCAATTCCGCCACGATCTCCTGATGAAACGAGCCGGAGAATAACCCTGTCACCGAGAGCAGAAGCACAAGAAGAGGCGCTATAGAAAGTGTCGCAAAGAAGGCCACCGCTCCTGCCTCTGTAAAGATATCATCCTCGAATATATTAGTTGCCGCTTTCTTCAGCATTAGAAAAATGCCGGGAACCTCTATCTGATTTTTCAGCTCGAACATAATATCTCTTCTCAGGCAATTACCGGGTCTGGTCGGTTTGATTAATTCTACGGTATGACAAGGTCTC
>CAZKNG010000030.1:0-24857 GCA_964554125.1 uncultured bacterium
GCCTGGTTCGCTTCATACTATACCGAGTACGTTAACGCTGTGTGTATGTTCGTGGGGATCAGCGATCTGGTCAGCAAGAGAGGGACCACCGATATACCCTGGGAGGAGCTGTACGTACACTCCGGAAAGAAGCTCGATTCCTCATGGGAGACGTGGGAATTCAGTATTAAGAGAAGCCCGATATACTACGCTCACCAGAGCGAGACTGCGGTCCTGATACTGGGAGGAGCCGCCGATACCAGAGTGCATCCTTCTCAGAGCCTGGAATTCTACAGGAGGCTCAAGATGAACAACCATCCGGCCGTACGCCTGGTTCGCTATCCCGGAGAAGGACACGGGAACAGAAAGCAGCCGGGGCGGATAGATGTCCTGTACCGCCATCTCCAGTGGTACGACTGGTATGTAAAGGAGAATAAACCTGTTGATGGACCAATGCCGCCCCTGTTTATCGAGGGTTATTACGGGGTGGAGCTCGAAGATAAGGAATAAAGGAGGGAGAAGATACAATATTTACATCGAATCTACATCGTCACAGGAGCTGTTATAAGCATCCTCGCCGGACTGTTCAGCCTGCAGAAGAGGCAAAAGTTAGTGTAGGGGAGCTGATTTATAAATAGCGTAGTTTTTTCCACATTAAAAATAAACGCCTATAAACAGATAAACCGGCTGGCAGGATCAACGTTTAATTCTGGATATTCCCTCAGCGCCTGTCATGTTCAGAGAGTATTTTGCCCCGCTTACGTGTCAGGATTTCTTCTTCCAACGTAATGTCCTGCCCGATATCCAGGTAAGAATCCTCCAGAGAATAAAAAGAACCAGAAGACTAACCAGTATTAATATTGATAATCCAATAATCAATTCGCTTTTGGTAAGCGGATCAGGATTATGTTTCCTGTCACGCCATTTCCTCCGCGTGGGAAATTCCAGATCCAACGGACCGTTTCTCAATCCGTGCTCCCGCAATATCAACTGGGCGTAAATTGAAAATCCGGGGGATCTCTTCTGGCCTGCCAATAGATCCAGATAGGAACGCGCCTCTGAAAGATCACCCTGCCGGAGCAGAGATTCAATCAGATTATTCAAGTTGTATAAATCTTCGCATTCCGTATATTCAGCCAGTTTCTTCATATAGGGAATTGCTTTTTTCGGATTATCCGGCAAATATTCTTTACTTAACAGATAGAAAATGTAATTTCGCAGCGGAACGCTGATATCAGGATCGTGAAGAACCTTTTTAAGCTTTGAAGAATAGTCTTCTTCATCAGGCTCACGTAAAATCCGATCGTGATCTTCTGAACTAATCTTAACAGAATAATATATATAGTGGTCATCATCATCTCTGAATTCAAGATATAAATCCTCGTCGGGGAGATCATCTAAATGCCATTCTATCCGATTCCGGCTGATAACCTGAAAACCTTCGGGCTGTATGATAGAAATATAGGGAAGAAGGTGTTTGTCTAAAAGAACAATGACATCACATTGTGTTCTGCTTTTCTTCCACTTTTTTCCAGTTGAAAAGATATATTCCAGATATATCAGAGGAGTGCCAAAATCCAATGAAGAATAACTATAACAATGTCTTATTCTTGTTGTTGTTCTCGGTTGAAAAGAGAAATCTGAAAGAAACACCGTCGAATATTCTTCCTCATCTATTTTCAGATCTTCCCGCTTTCTGAAGGGGATCTCACATGGACCGGCAAAAATGTGATAATCGAAAATGTTTTGAACCAGATATTCATTGAACGGAAAGGCCAATTTTGTCCTGACCGTTTTATCTGATACATTTTCGAAATCCAGGCGGCAGTCGAAATCCGCCTTGAAACGTAATTTATAGCCCCCCTTGCTACGTAATCCCTTCAAACTTTTATATGAATACAAACGAATAACAATCTTTTCCTTCGTAAGTTTAACCCTGTCTTCTGATATCATCTTCAGCCCTTCAGGTGTAATAAAAACAGGGCCGTCGTTTGCCCGGGCAGATACGGTGATACAAAAGCAAAATAGTAGAGATAACACAAAAGATTTCATTACTGCATCCGATGCTTTTAAAAAAAAGATTTGATTCCAGGATCGCAGTTTATTCTTTCACCGTCCTATGATAAAATCAAGGAATAATTTTTAAATGGGTATTCTACAATTCTTGTATTTAAGGCACGCTGTTTTAAACCCAAGGTTAAAAGATGGATATATAGTATGATCGGCAGAGCAATTAACAATACTGTCCTGAATTGAGAATCTACCGGCTAGAGGCGACAATCCGGTTCTAAATCTCAGATTCGGGCTAAATATCTTGACCTCACACTTTAATTATTATAAAAAAGGACTAATGATGATTCCGGAAATTAATACCCGGGTTAATTGAAAGGAAAATTTATGTCGGTAAGGACAAAAGGATTGCGCCACCCCTCAGCGGCTGTTAAACAACTTCTTATTATATATGTTTGTATTTCCGCGATAGCTGTAACTCCTTCTATCGTATTCAGCGCGCAAGAAGAAAGCGGCTTCAGATTCGGATTCCGGGAACGGCTCAGGCAGACTTATCTTAAAAACGCTTTTGACCTCGACGGCACGGGATCGGACGACTGGAATTTCATAAGGGTCCGTTCTCATCTCTGGGGAAGCTGGAGTAATGCGGAGGGACTGAAAATCTACGCGCAGATCAACAACGAGCACCGGCACTGGTTTAAATCGACCCGGGGGTACGAAAATGAGGAGTTCGAAATAGACGAGGTTATATTAGAAAACCTCTATATCTCCGCTGACCGTATAGCGGGTTCCCCCTTCAGTATCAAGGTTGGAAGACAGAATATCAGATACGGTGAAGGATTTCTGATGATGGACGGCGGGCCTCTGGACGGATCGAGAACCATCTATTTCAACGCCCTGAAGCTGAAAGCTGAGCTTGACAGGAGATCTCTGGAATTTCACATACTTTCAAACCCTGCCCGGGACCGCTACCTTCCCGTTGTCAACTGCCTGCACAATGACCTCGTGGACAGTGACGAAACGGGAGCCGGAATTTACTACATAGACAACTCATTGGAGAACGAAAAGATAGAGGGATATTACTTCTACAAATCTGAAGAGAGAACCGGCGGAGAGAGAGACGATATTCATACCTTCGGCTCGAGGTTAAGCGGCAACTATGGAGACAGAGGGACTTACGCCGCGGAATTCGCTCTGCAGCTTGGCGACAGAGCCGGAGAGGAGAGAATGGCGATGGGGGGATATGCTCATTCGCAATACAACCTCCCGTTTTTTATGAATCCTTACGTGGGAGCGGGACTTACCTACCTTTCCGGAGATGACCCGGATACGGACAGATTCGAAGGATGGAATCCACTCTACAGCAGATGGCCAAAGTGGAGTGAACTTTATATTTATACTATGGCTTCACTTGGAAGAGGTGTCGCCTACTGGGAGAATCTTGCCTCGGCGGATTTCAATCTCGGCCTCAACCCCATGGATAATATAAAGATCGATGCTTCCCTATTCTATATGACAGCTCCTGAAACAACAGGCGGAAGTAGAAGAGGCCTGCTGTCGAAATTTAAAATAAGCTGGAACTACACAGATTATCTGAGCGGGCACCTGACCTGGGAACGTTTTTATCCCGGTAACTACTACTTCGAAGACGCGGACAATGCTGATTTTCTCAGGTGCCAGCTGTATTTCAAATATTAATAACTAATATCAGAAAGGGGTATGAGAGATGGGACCGTTTAATTTCCCGTGGCTGACATTCACTTCATTTATTGTTATCGGGCTTAGTATCGCCGCGGCGGTGCTGTGGGCGCTGAACGACATCAGAAAAAACGGTAAGGAGAAAGGGGGAAGATCTTGAGCATACTCACGGCTTCAATAATTGTACTCATTATCTATATCGGAATTCTCCTTGGGATAGGAGTCTGGAGCGCCAGGAAGAATGTAACCGCGAATGATTTTGTCATAGGCGGACGGGAGATCGGTCCCTGGGTTACTGCTCTTTCCTTTATCGCTGTATACTTCAGTTCGGTGCTTATTATTGGCGGAGGTGGATTCGGCTACAAATTCGGCATGGGAACTGTCTGGATCGGTGCGATAAATGTCGCTGTAGGATGCACACTCTGCTGGATAGTTATGGGCAGGAGAGTCCGGAGGTTTACAGAGAGGATGAATGTAAATACGATTTCCGGATTCTTCACCAAGAGATTTGAATCACCGGAAGCGGGGATCTTCTCCTCGATGGTTATATTCCTCTTTCTGATAATTTATAATGTAAGTGTTGTTAAAGGGATGGCGCACTCTTTCGAAATCCTGATGGAGATGCCTTACTGGGGCGGAGTGCTGATATCAGGAATTGTTATTATAGTTTACGTCGTTCTCGGAGGGTACAGCGCGGTTGTCTGGACAGGTTTTATCCAGGCCTGGGTTATGATATTCAGCCTTATACTGCTGACCTACCGGACACTCTCCGCCGTTGGAGGCCTGAGCGCAGGCATGCTCAAACTGCAGTCGCTCGGAAATGAGTTCGTCAGCACACCCGGAGTATGGGGATGGGCGGGGCTTGTAAGTTTCTGTCTGGTGGTAAGCCTTGGAGTATGGGGAATGCCTCAGCTGGTAATACGTTTCTACTCTATAAAGAGTGAGAAGACTTTCAGGCTCGGAACGGTTATCGTCACCGTAGGCGCGGCTATCGCGGTCCTCCCTTATCTGAACGGAGCTTTGTCGAGATTGCTCCTCCCTCCTCTCGAGAACCCCGATCTGGCCATACCCAAGCTTTCAAGTATGGTGCTCTCTCCTCTCGGCGCCGCGATACTGCTCGCCGGAGTAGTGGCAGCTGGAATGTCGACTTTCGCCGGGGTGCTCATGATAGTATCCAGCTCTCTTGTAAGGGATGTATATATCGAGGGACTTGGAAAGAAGATGACCGGCAGAGAAGAGATCAGGGCGAACAGAATCGTAAGTGCGGCTGTGGGGATTGTAGCGCTTCTTATAGCTCTCAAACCCCCCGGGCTTATCCTGGTTCTGACCGGATTTTCATGGGCGGTTATAGCTTCGACAAATCTCTGGCCTCTTATTTTCGGACTCTACTGGAAGGGAGCCAGCAGAACCGGCGCTTTTTCATCGATGCTGGCGGGCGCGTTGACTGCTATTTTATGGACCTGGCTGAAGAAACCTTTCGGAATTCATGGGTTTATCGCCGGGTCGGTAGTCAGCCTGGTAGTAATTACAACGGTCAGTCTGATAAAAGGTTCCAGTGTGTCACGGGAATTCTTAGAGAGACTGTGGAACAGAAACAGCGGGCGCGGATAGTAATAACAATAAGAAGCAAGTGATATGCGGGGGCATGACTCTTAAGTGACCGGAGAAGATCCGTTATATCAGATCTGTGATCAGTCTGTGAATTCCACTGTGTAACTCCCTTTGCCGGGAATTACGAATTCCAGCTCGCCTGAATCCGCCGTCAGATCTTTCTCTATAAAGAAGGTGATATCTTCGGCCCTGAACTCAGAAAAATCCCTTTTCTTCTCAGCGTGAATCAGATCTTCTGGTCTTGCCATCCGACCGGACAGCTTTCTCTCAGCGCGTCATCATCCGTAAACAACGTAGAAGTTGCCTATGGTGATGGCACCGCCATTGGCCCGTATACATTCGATGAGCTCTTCATTCGCCTTAATTCTATTGCGTTTTTCCATAATACACGATCAGAAAAAGAGTTCTATTTCTCTATCTATTTCCTTTCAGAATAGAGCGCAATGACACAAAGCACAACACCTTCGTGACTTGACTTCACCTTAAATATAATCTGACTCCAACTGCTCCATTAAGATTAAATTCGGTTTCCGGAATGATATCAAGAATGGGCACCAGTTCTATAAATATATCTACAGGTTCATCTTTAAACATATATGCCAGCCCGAGAGGAATCCTCACTCCTACTCTGTCGTCACCGTTCTTCCTGCCGTTTTCGGCAAGCGCAATCCTGCCGCCGACACCGTAATAGAACGGCAATTGATCATTTGTCTGCTCTGTAATATCGTAGCGGTGCCTTAAATAATCGATATGCATCTGAAATGAATTTCCATCAACAAACGACCAGGCCAGCGCGCCGTCAAACGCTGATCTTCCATCTACCCATTTCTTAAGACTTAATCCTGTGGGTTCACCGGCAATAATGCCCAGCCCAACATCTTTCGTATTTCCATTTGCGGCGCCGCTTATTAAAAACAAGGCTGCTATTATAAACATGGCAGCTCTTTTCATAATCCTGATATCCCCTTCTTATCATTGAGCCAGAAATATTATTTGATCAATACCTGCACTGACGGAATAACTCTGAACTTACTTTCTTCCTACTAAAAGTACGGAATAATTTCAATAAAAAAATCTGATAAAGGATATCACACCGGCATTCTTAGAGGAGAAAGATCACTTGATAAACAGCATTTTCCCGGCTTCCGTGTTGCTGCCGGCAGTAATCCTGTAGAAATAAACACCAGACGATACCGCCTGTCCCCTGTCATTCTTTCCGTCCCACGTAACCCAATGAGGACCGCGGCTGTACCTGCGGGAGGCAAGCGTTGAAATCAATTTTCCCCCTACATCATAGACACGAAGGGTAACAAAGCTGTTCTCAACCGCTATGTTGAATGGTATTCTTGTTTTTTCGTTGAAAGAATTCGGATAATTCTGAAGAAGCTGAAACTCCGAAGAAGTTGAATGGTCAATATCACACAATATCCAGTTTTCAGGATCCAGGGTCAGACATACGGGCTCATCATCGACGGACAGGGAGAATTTCTGAACGGCAAGACTGTCCCTTACTACTATCAGTGTTGTATCGCCGTAGGCTGTTTCTATCGCAACATCAATCGGCATATTGAATATGTGATTTGTCTGTGTCTGCTCTATCGTAAGGTCGATATCCCAGTAGCCGCTTTTCTCCGTGCTTGTCCACTGATAGATATAATTGGGATAATATTCTTCGTAGATCCACTGGTGAAAAAAGTCGTCCAGCTGCATACCGGAAATATCCTCGCAGATATCCCTGAACTGCTCTGTCGTAACAGTGCCGTACTGATAGCGAGCGTCGGAATAATAGCCGCGGAGAATATCGAAAAAGACAGAATCACCCACGACGTGGCGCAACATGTGCAGAACCCATGATGCCTTATGATAAGTGAGATCTACATCGAAGATACGATTCCAGTCATCTGCTTCAGGAACATATATCGTACCCTCTCCGAAGTATTCCGTAATCAGCATCTCATTATCGTATCCTTCTTTTCCGTATTTATCCTCCGCCCAGAGCGCTTCGGAATAAACGGCGAACCCCTCATTCATCCATATATGATGAAAGTCGTCGCAGGTGATCATATCACCCCACCACTGATGGGCAAGTTCGTGAACTATCAGATACACACTGACCCCTCCCAGACTCGTAATAGTCTGATGTTCCATTCCGCCACCCCACATAAACTCAGCGTGTCCGTATTTTTCATCGATAAAAGGATATTCGCCGAAGAGTTCTGAAAAAAGTTCAATAGCCGGAACGGTCTGTGAGTAGGAATCCTGAATATAACTGTAGTGATCGGGGAAGACGTAGTACTGCACCTCCATAGAGTCTCCCGGAGAGTGATGATACCAGTGAGAGAATGTAGTGTAGGGATGTATCGCCACGGATACAAGATAGGTTGCGATGGGGTATTTCTCGTGCCACGAGTAAGTGTCGGTGGAACCTTCATCTGTAATACCTTCTAATGTTCCATTCGAAGCAACTATCAGATTTGATGGAACCGTTACCCTGATATCCACCGAGTCCGCTTTATCGTTTGGTACGTCCTTGCAGGGCCACCAGCTTCTGGCACCGAACGGTTCACTGAGACTCCAGATCATATCTTCCCCGCCCCGTTTATCGAAGTTGAAAGCTCCAGTAGCTTCGCTCGGTGTGCCGGAATATTCGATTTCCACTGTAAAATATTCTCCAGAGTGATAAGACCTGTCCAGGGTTACTGTTATCAAATCATTTGAATGGGTGTAATCCAGATCTCCGAGAGCTTTTCTGACCCTCGTTACGTTCATATTATCCAGAAGATCAATCTCTACCTTATATAGTGACACTGAAAGAACTTTCGCTGTCAAAGTAACAGTCCCTGATACCGTTTGGGCCGCCGGATCTATTTCTATGTCAATATCATAATAAACTACGTCGTAGTCCGATTGATTCTGCGTCTGTCCATAGACGGCTCTCTTAATACCTGAAAACCGCTCAGCCTTCGCCCTTGCCATTTCCCTGTGCAGTTGAGGGCGGGTTATCTCCTGGGCAGACAGGTCTCCTGATAATATTATCAGCACCAGAGCCGTAACTATCGATTTTATTTTATGCATAATAGAATATGGTAGGTGATTCTTTTATTACTGTCAATGTTAAATGGGGTTTTCCCAATTTTTATTGGGCCTGTATTGTCCAGTTGCCCGGGTGTATCAGAAACGCCGTCGATTCTCCGGGCGGCCAGGAGAATCTTTATCTCCCGTCTCGGGCCCGCTCTTTCAGGAATGATCCGCACTCAGCTTATTGTCCTGAATAGATTGTAAATACACTCCCCCGCTAACTGAAAACATCCTGCATGAATACATTCTGCATGAAAAATAGCGCGATATAGGATAATACCGCGGACGCGACAGGTGTCGCTATCCACCCGATTGCTATATGCCCGAGTTTTCTGAAATTCATACCTTTCAAGCCTTTTGCCAGACTTATCCCCATAACGGCGCCTACGACAGCCTGCGAGGAAGAAATTGGAACCAGAGGAAATGCCGGCAGGTTAAGAGAAGTAAGGATATTCCGGAGTCCCTGTGAGGCAAAAACAAAGAGAGTAACAGAGCTGGCCAGAACGACAACAAACGCCGTTACAGGCGAGAGTTTGAAAATGCCCGATCCGACGGTCATCATAACCCTTTTAGAGTATGTAAAAACACCAAAAGCAACAGCTATTCCGCCGACCAGGAATAGCTGCTGTATTGATGAGAAGCGAAATAATCCCGAAACGGTTATATCTTTAAAAGGAGATGAATTGATAAATACACCCATTACATTGCCGATATTATTAGCTCCTAAACTGTAAGCTCCGAATATCCCGACAACTATAAGTCCTATTCTTGTATAAGCGTCAAGGCGCATAAGATGTATCCTGGAGTTCTCAATGACCCTTTTAACAAAATGGAAGAGTATAAAAGCTATAATCGCTGACAGTATAGGCGAGAAAACCCAGCTTCCGGTTATTTTAGAAAGCAATGTTAAATCGGTGGGGGTGTGGGAAAAGAAGTTCCAGCCGATAATCGCCCCGACAATCGCCTGAGAGGTGCTGACGGGCAATCCCGCCTTGGTCATCCACAGCACCGTAACTGCGGCTGAAAGCGCCACGATAAAGGCCCCGGCGAGTTTATTTACAGCTCCCAACTCCCCGAGAGTGCTGGAAGCTCCAGCTCCGCTTATGACCGCTCCGATAATAACAAACACGCCGGATAGTATCGCAGCTGTTCTAAATCTGATCATTTTAGTCGCGACTGCGGTGCCGAATATATTTGCCGCGTCATTTGCTCCCAGCGACCAGCCCAGAAAAACCCCGCTGGAGAGGAAAAATATAATTATTATCATAGAAATATACCCCGAAACTCAGTCTATATTCTTCTCTTAATAGCGTAAACAGAGAGTCTTTCGCAAACCCTCTCGGACACATCGGAAACATCAGCTATTTTCTCGGCACAATATCCCAATTGAATTTTATGGCTGAAATCTTTTATCTCGCTGCTGCTGAATATCTTTCTCTTCAGCTGTTCTTCGATATTGTCTGCTTCATGTTCAAAAAACTGCACCTTGTTTACGTAATTGCTGACCATAGCGATCTCACGAAAGAAAGCTCTGGCGCCATTTACAACTTCCTCTACAGCCTTACAGGAAAGATCGGCAAGCTCTAAGAAATCATCTTGCATAAATTCATGTATCCTCGGGGTCTCTATTGAAAACTTTTCGAGAACCTTCTCACAGACATCAACTATATCATCCAGGGTCTCTAAGATTCCCAATACATCTCCGCGGGATTCCGGAATAAGCATATAACTGTAAAGGTCGTGTTTGATCTCCCGTCTTACATTATCCGTTTCACTCTCGAGGGCGGTTATATCTTTATATTTATTCTCAAACTTATCTCTTTTACCGGTCACATACGCCTTTACCCCTTCATTAAATATCAATCCGGCTGTCGTAACACGGTCCAGATAACCATCTATATCAGACTCGAGCGCTCTGGATTTATTGTTGAAAAATTTCCGCATACAGGCTCCTTTTCATTTACCTGGAATATCTTTTACAGATTAAACCAAAAAAAGATGTGCGGGCAACAGTTATTTGCGTAACTCTAAAAAGGTACTTCCCTGTTATTCCTGCCCCCCTCGTCCGGCTTACCCCGCAAAAGGAATCCAGGAGGCTGTAACTCTTAATTGGCGTGGTAAAACACAGCAAACTCGCAGGCCGCCCCTAGCTTATGCGCCGAAAGGATTTCTCCGATAATGCTCAGCAAAACCGGGGACAGTTCAGATTCAGCAATCAATCGCGAATGATTTTCTTAATGACGGTGTCTGTATCTTTCATAAGTCTTATCTGCAGAGGCATTTTCCCCGGCAGACTGTGCGTCGCGCATGAAAGACATGGATCGTAAGCTCTAAACGCCATCTCCACCATATTTAATAATCCGTCATTGACCTCGCCGTTTCTGATAAATTTCTTTGCGGCCCGCTCTATTCCTATGTTCATAGCGGCAGAGTTTGCGACAGTGGCAACTATCAGATTCGCGGCTGTGATAATACCTCTTTCATCAGCTTCATAATGATGAATAAGGGTTCCCCTGGGAGCTTCTACGATACCTACACCCTCATCCGGCGTACTCAAATCCATATTCCTTATATCCGGAGAGGTCAATTCCTCCCTCGCTGATAACTCGACAAGATGCTCGGCGGCGTATAGGGTTTCAACCAGACGTGCCCAGTGGTTCGCGAGAGTATTATGGACCGGTCTAGAACCGATAGTATCAAACAGACGTTCGTACTCCTCCTGGGCGGTTGGTGTTGCCATCCCCTCGGAGGCGTTAAGGCGCGCCAGAGGCGCGACGCGGTATATACCGCTGCCAGTTCCATCTACAATCCCCTTCCAGCCAATCTTCCTGAGATAGGGAAATTTGATATAGGTCCAGGGCTCTACGTGTTCAGCTATTATATCAGCGTAATCATCGTGTTTGAATCTTTCGATTTCCCCGCCTTTCTGGTCGACTACGCGAATATCTCCGTCATAGAAATTTATCTTCAGATTGTCATCAACCATGCCCATATAACTGGTTTCAAGATAATAGCTCTCGGAGAAAATAAGATCCAGATAGGATTTGTTTTCCAGCACAATATCATTAAAGGCCTTAAGTGTTATCCCGGCAAACTCCACAGCGTCAGCCGCGAAATCTTCCAGTTCCTTCCTGGTCTCTTCGGTAACCTGTTTTGCCACTCCACCGGGAAGGCCAAGCACGGGATGAACCGGTTTCCCGCCCAGTTCAGCCATCAGAGCCCGGCAGCGCTTACGTATTTCAATAACCTTCTTACCCATTTCGACACCGACTTCATCAATAACTCCAAGGATATTACGCTTTTTCTTAGGGGCGTCAGGACCTACGATAAAGTCGGGGCCGCCAAGAAAATAGAAATGAAGGAGGTGATCTTCGAACATGAAAAGGTTATAGAAAAGTTCACGTATGGTTCGCGCCGCAGGTGTTGGTGCAACCTTATATAAAGAATCTAAAGCTTTTGTGGCCGCCATATGATGAGCGGTTGGACAGACTCCGCATATTCTGGATGTAATCTGGGGCATTTCCTCTGTGCGCCGGCCCTCAACAAACTTCTCGAACCCTCTTAGTTCGGGAATCTGCAGGAAGGCTCTGTCAACATTGCCGTCATCATTTAAGAATATATCAATCTTACCGTGACCCTCGAGCCTCGTAATAGGATCAATTGAAATTACCTTTCCCATTATTATCTCTCCTCGCGTTTTTTCCCAAGCAGTGAAGATGACAAACTGTAACGATAGAATGTTCCCGCCGGATCAGGCAAAGCACTCAGAGCTTCTCTTATTTCACCTTCATCATCGGCGTCGATGATTCCGCCGATAGAGGCGATCATTCTTGCTCCCTGGTCAGCATCACTTACGGGGCCGAAACAACCGGTACACGGCATATTGCCTTTAACGCAGGGATATTCACAACCGTCGCGTGTCGCGGGCCCCATGCAGATTATACCCTGAGCCAGAAAACACTCATCCGGATCTGCCTGAACCTCGGTCAATCTGCGCAACCGCGAAATAGTGATATCATCCGGTTTAGTCTCATTCCGGTCGCACGAAACGCATAGTGATTTGTCGGGCAGCAGCACGGCACCTTTCTCCGGCAGTTCCCCTTTCAGTGCGGCCTGGACGGCGGATTCTAAATTCGCGGGTGTGGGAGGACATCCCGGCATATAATAATCCACATCTATTACATCATCAAGGGTATGAACAGTTTCATAAAATTCGGGAATTGAAAGTTTCCGTCCGTCAAGATAAGTTTCAGACTGAGGGAGAACCCCGTCAGGATTGACGTTAGTCGGAGAATCTTTATACGCCCTGTTGAAAATATCCTTTTTGTTCTTCAGATTTGCGAGCGCCGGGATACCACCCATCACAGCACAACTTCCGAACGCAATCACAACATTTGATTTCCGCCTGAGCAGTTTTGCGATATTTTCCTGTTCAGAAGTCCGTATGGCTCCATTTATAAACGATATGGCAATCCCGCCGTCATCGATAGCTTCAAGATCGGAATATTTGGGATCCATCGCGCATGGCCAGAAAACAATATCGATCGCTTTTACTACATCAAGTATCTTCTCTTCGAGGTCAACAACTGTCTCTTCGCATCCTCCGCACGACGCGCACCAGTAAAACGCTACTTTAGGCTTATCGGACATTATACAACCTCACTTTCAACATAACCTTTTATAACAAGTGGGCCGAGGCCTCTTATTTTTTCAGTCATTTCGGTTGTCACTTTCTGAAACTTCTGCCCCTCTCCCGCGGCTACCCAATCGAGAAGGAAACGCTCCCTGTTGATTCCGAACTGCTCGAGCATATTCTTAAATATCTCGAAACGCCGGAGGGCTTTGATATTTCCGTTCCTGTAGTGACAATCCCCCGGATGACACCCAAGTACCATAACACCGTCCGCGCCGCCGCGGAACGCGTTCATAACAAATTGCGGATCGACACGGCCTGTGCACATTACGCGAATCAATTTCACGTTGGCAGGATAATCCAGTTTCTGTTCTCCTGCTTGATCAGCTCCCGCGTAGGAACACCAGTTACACACAAAAGCAATTATATTCGGTTCGAAATTACTCATTGAGAACTCCTTCAATCTCAGCGTATATCTGCCTGTTTGTGAAATGTTTTGCCGAAGCCGCGCCGCTGGGACATGACGCGGCGCAGGTGCCACACCCTCTGCAGATAGCTTCATTAACCTCGCTAATCTTCTTCTCCGGATCAAATGTGATTGCCTTATATGGACATACCGATATACAGAGCTTACAGCCCGCGCATAGATCTTCATCTATAACCGCGGTCATTATTTCCAGTTCTAGTTTCCTGCCGGGTATCAGCCTGGATACTGAATCGCCGGCTGCCGCGTAAGCCCGAGTGATTGCCGTCGAGCTGCTGCATGGACTAACGCAGCATCCAGCCGAGTTTATACCGTCTATTGTAGTTCCGGTCTCATGCAGTATCGTGTGGTCTTTTTTAAAAAAACCTCCGCCGGAAGTATCTATATGAAGTATCTCCGCCAGTTTCTCCATTCCCGAAGATGGAACAATCCCCGTTGAGAGAACCGCCATATCAACTTGAACCGGATCTATTCCGTCTGCCGATATTTCAATCTTTCCCTTTTTTTCCTTTATACTGACTGACAGGTGTGAATCTGTCTTCAGCATTCTTGTCCCGTCATCGATCTGCTTCTGATAAAAGGATTGTTCCCCGGGGCCTCTGAAGACCAGGCGGTCATGAATATTATAGACAACCGCGTCAGGGTTCTGTTTTCTAATCAATTCTCCGACCTTCAGAGCGTTCATGCAGCAAATCCCCGAGCAGTAATCAAGCCCCCCGCTGGACAATGAACCCGCGCAATGGATAACCGCCACAGATTCGGGTTGGTTTCCTCTTCTGTCCTGAATATTCCCCCCCGTCGGTCCGTTCGAGCTTGCGATTCTTTCGAATTCAGGCGTGGTATAGACATTATCAATATCACCGTAGCCAAGATTCCTTACCAGCGAACTATCAGGGTTATCATATCCGGTAGCGAGGATGACAGCTCCCCCTGAAAATTCAAGCTCCTCGTCACTCTCACTGAAATCTATTGACTGGAAGGGGCATGCCTCGGCGCAGGCGGAACAGGAGTCATCGGTAAAGTGAAGACATCTTTCCCTGTCAATAACAGCCGACGCCGGCACCGAACCCGCAAAAGCTGTATATATTGCCTTTCGTTCTCCGAGACCGAGATGAAAATCGCTGGGGCATGAAACGGGACAAGCCTCAAAGCATGCTTCACAACCTATGCAGGAATCGTCCACGTATCGAGCCTTCTTTCTTACTTTCACCGTAAAGTTGCCGAAGAAACCCGTTACATCGGTCACTTCCGAGTTCGCGACAACTTCTATATTCTCATTCTCTCTAACGGCTGTAAGCCTGGGAGCAAGCAGACAGGGCGCGCATTCCATGTTCGGCGCTATCTCTTCAATTTTTATGATACTTCCCCCAAGTGAAATATCCTTTTCAATTATTGTCACCTTTCTTCCCGCGTTCGCGGCAACAAGCGCCGCTTCTATACCGGCGATACCTCCCCCGATAACAATAACGTCAGTAAGACATTCCATTGTTTTCTGCTGGAGATTTTCGTGATAGGCCGAGCGTTTTATCGCCGCGTTTATAAGCAGCCGCGCCTTTTTAGTTGCTTTATCTCTGTCTTTTGTTATCCACGCGCATTGTTCCCGGATATTTGCCATGTGGACTTTGGCTATATTTACGCCCGCGTCGCCAAGGGTTTTCTGAAAACCTTTCAGATGCATCTTCGGGGTGCAGGCGGCAAGTATGACGTTATCAACATCTTTACCTTTAAGAGTTTCGAGAATAAATTCCTTACCTGCCACAGAACAGAGAAAATCGTGAGTTTCAACGAATGCTACATCGTCACGGTCCCGCATCCGGGAAGCCACACTCTCAAGGTCTACAAAATCGGCAATGTTAGCGCCGCACCTGCAGAGAAAGAGTCCCGTTCCGGAGTCGGCCTCATTCATACAATATACCTCCTGTTTATCATTATTACACGGAGCGGATTCAGCTCCAAAATCAATTATTCTTCCTCTGAAGCTACTTCAGCCAGCATTTCATCGAGTCTTCTTTCAATCTCCGCTATAGAGGGTTCCAATCCATTTATAACATACTCTGTGGGATTTTCTGAAAACTCTGTAAATTCCCTTCCCTCTATGCCGTAAATGACTATTTCCGGCATATAATATCCGCACTTTTCACCGAATTTGATCACTGTAGGGAGATTCAATCCATGAGAATTAATAAGCCCCTGTTTCGAATTAATACTCAGGTCATCCACTCTGAACCGGTGGCAAAATCCCGGTTCCGAGCTCCCGGTAAATATGCTGTCCACAATAATAGCCTTTTCGTATCCCTCAAGTTCATATATCAGATCCACACCGCCGGAATAGTTTTTAGAAAAGGTAACAAGCGGGCTTCTCCCTGAATATTTTTTACTGAGAAGATCTATTATATATAATCCCACACTGTCGTCACTGAGCATGGGGTTTCCCAATCCCAGGACAAGAACCCCTTTCAAACCCTGTTTCCTTCGAATATTTTGCTTCAATAGAGACATTGTACTCTCAATCCTTTGCCTTTCTACCAGAACACCCTGCTTGTCCTCCGTCGGTATTTATTCTAAAACCCATAATAAACCGGCGAATTCCCTGCAGAGTGTCTTTCGCTGATTCTCTATTTACCAAGGATCCTTTTCATCGTTATCCCGATATCCGCCGGGGATTCTACAACTTCCACACCACAAGAGCTCAGAGCTTCCATCTTCTCTTTAGCCGTACCTTTACCGCCGGCTACAATAGCACCGGCGTGTCCCATCCGCTTTCCCGGCGGGGCTGTGCGCCCGGCTATAAATCCTACAACAGGCTTATCAAAGGATTCTCTTATATACCGCGCGGCAATCTCTTCATCGCTTCCACCTATTTCACCTATCATTACAACACCCTCAGTTTCAGGATCATCTCTGAAAAGCTTCAGGGCGTCTATAAATCGTGTTCCCACTACGGGATCTCCTCCAAGCCCGATGCATGTAGTCTGCCCGAGCCCTTCTTTTGTAAGCTGATCTACAGCTTCATAGGTAAGGGTGCCGCTTCGTGATATAACACCTATACTTCCGGAGCGGTGAATAAAACCGGGCATGATCCCTACCTTACATTGTCCCGGTGATATAACTCCCGGACAGTTGGGACCTACCAGACGGGTATCTTTCCCCTTAAGATATTCGGTGACATTTATCATGTCGAGAGTAGGTATCCCCTCGCTTATACACACTACCAGTTTCACACCTCCGTCCGCGGCTTCCATAATTGCGTCAGCGGCAAATATCGGAGGTACGAATATTATGGAACTATCCGCTCCGGTCTCTTTTACAGCTTCGAAGACGGTATCAAATACGGGGATACCTTGATGAACCCGGCCGCCTTTCCCGGGCGTGACACCCGCGACGACATTGGTGCCGTATTCTACCATCTGCTGTGAATGAAATGACCCTTCTTTACCGGTAAGGCCCTGAACTAGAAGTCTTGTCTTATCACTAACTAGAATGCTCATTATATCCTTTTTCTATCCTGCCGGTTAATTCTCCGTAGCTTCAACCGCTTTCCGCGCGGCATCGGCAAGGTTTTCAGCTACAGTAAACTTAAGATCTGAAGACTGAAGAATTTCCGCCGCAATATCAGAATTTGTCCCCGCGAGCCTGACTATTACGGGAACGCTGACGCCCTGTCGTTTAGCGGCTTCGATAACTCCGTTAGCCACACGGTCACACCGTACTATTCCGCCGAATATATTTATGAGTACGGCCTTTACGTTAGTGTCTGAGAGGAGGATATTGAAAGCTTTCTCGACTCGTTCGGCGGATGCCGCTCCACCCACATCAAGAAAGTTAGCCGGCATTGCCCCGTAGTGTTGAATAATATCCATTGTAGCCATTGCAAGCCCCGCTCCATTGACCATGCACCCTACTTTCCCGGATAATTTTACATAGCTGAGATTATGTTCGGCAGCTTCAATTTCTGTGGGCTCTTCTTCATTAAGATCTCTTAGCTTCGCAATATCAGGATGTTTTACTAAAGCACTGTTATCAAAGTTAATTTTGGCGTCAGCGGCCAGAATCCGTCCGTCTTTAGTTATAGCGAGTGGATTTATCTCTACAAGAGACGTGTCAGTTTCAGTGAAAAGACGATAGAGGTTAAGCAGGATTTTTACTGTCCCCCTCAAGAGTTCCTTCGGCATATTAAGACCAAACGCGATCTTTCTCGCCTGAAAGGGCCTTAAGCCCACAGCGGGGTCTATAAATTCCTTTACTATTTTTTCGGGAGATTCTGAAGCTACAACCTCTATTTCCATCCCTCCCTCTTCAGAAGCTATCACAACAACGCACGAGGTCTCTCTGTCTATAACCATTCCGAGATAGAGTTCATTCTCTATTTCAATTGCTTCCTCTACCAGCACTTTACGGACAAGTTTCCCCTCGGGACCCGTCTGATGCGTAACCAGGTTCATTCCGATTATCTTCTCAGCTTCCGTCTTTGCCTCTCCGGAGGCTGAAGCCATCTTGACTCCTCCCCCCTTACCGCGTCCTCCCGCGTGAACCTGGGCTTTTACGACAACCTTTTTCCCGATCCTGCCCGCGGCGCTGAAAGCCTCTTCGGGTGTTTCGGCAACTTCGCCCTGAGGTACGGATATACCGAACTTTGCGAATAACTCTTTCGCCTGATATTCATGTATCTTCATAAAACTCTTTCTTAATATCTGCCCGGACTAAAGAAAAACTTTTTTCTTGGCGGGGTTTTCCCCCAAACTCTTAATCTCTTCGGTAAATTCAGTGGTAACGCGCACGAACTTCGCACCCTCCGCCGCGGAGATCCAGGAAAGCTTCAGCCTCTTAGATTCCATTCCGAGTGTGTCGAATATCCTCTTTAAAATAGCGAACCTTCTCCTGGTGAAATAATTCCCCGATTGATAATGACAATCTCCGGGATGACAACCCCCGACAAGAACACCGTCAGCGCCGTGAAGAAACGATTTGACCATAAATACAGGATTAACGCGGCTCGAGCACATAACTCTTACAGGTAGTATTGAGGCGGGATACTTCATTCGGTTCGTCCCCGCCAGATCAGCCCCCGAATATGTACACCATTTGCACAGAAAACTGATTATTTTAGGTTTAAACTCTTTCGGCATATTCAAATAACCTCTCCTGAAAATAGATAAATCAAAAACGTATCAATCGTTTCCCAGTTCAGACAGTTCATCCTCTTTGAATATTGTTACAGGTATCTCTTCATCAACATCTCTTCCCGGTATATAATCAAAGATCCCGGCAACCTGCTCACCTGTTTTTCTGAACAAAGTGGAAACCGGAATATCAGCCGGACATACCTCCGTGCACTGACCGCAGCCGACACATGAAAAACTCATGTGGCTTAATCTTCCAATGTGAAAGAGCACTGTATCGGTGGGGACCCTCACACCACCCCTTACGGGCAGCTCATTCGCTATGACCGAGGTATCCGGATCATAGGCGCATGATTCAAAATCACAAAGCACGCATTGGCAGATCGGACATACCCTCATACATCCGTGGCAACCGATGCATCTGCCGAAAAGATCTATCATCCCGTCGAGCCCTGAATCTTCTATCTTTATCTCCTTGAAATCTTTTTCCTTCTGTTCACTTCTCTTTTCAAGAAGCGCCTCGAATCTCTTCATATCCAGTTGCCCATCTGATATTTCAGCGTCGAACTCTTCGGTCATAGCGGTCGATCTTTCAGAATGAAGATAGATTAAACATTTACTACTCAGGTCTTTTTCTCCTAATAAAGAAACTGTAATATCAGCATTCTGCGGCACAAAATGCTCACACGATGCGCATGATTGCCTTATATTATCGGGATCAACCCCCTTTTCAACAGCTTTCCAGTAACCTGGAAGCAGCTTCCGGCCATTATCCTTTAAGGTTTTATCAAAAGGGAAAGAACCTCCGCAAGTGTAGGAGATTAGCAGAAAGTCATCAATCGATCCCTGTGAACGCTTGACAAGCTCGATAAAAGACCTTAATTCACAGGGTCTTATAACAGCCGCAACAGGTTTTTTCATAGGCGGCAAAGAGGAAATAATCTTCCCTCCATTTACATTCATGAAGGGATGCAACGGAATCGCGTCCTCGAGCAGACCGGGATCTGTAATGAGCGCGTAATCAAAAAAACCTTTACCCGTTGTTCTCCTTAATGTAAAAACCCCGCTCACCTTGTCGTTTTCAAGCAGGAATTTCAGCAGCCGGACCACTCCCTCTTCCGCGCCCTTATCTATACTTAAAATCTGATCCATTCCTATATCTCCTAACCTTCCGCTCCCTTAACCAGCTCATTTATTCCTTTTTCTTCCTCTTCCCTGTAAGTTTTCAATGGGACTGGTTCTTCCTTATCTTTTCCGCTCCTGTAGTTGAAAGTGTCCTGCGTTCGATCCGCCACATAACTGAAAAGGTCAGCTACGGGAATCGATACCGGACAGGCATCGGTACACAGTCCGCAGGAAACACAGGAGAGACTCATATGCGACATTCTTCCGACATGAAACATGACCCTGTCAGCCGGCAGGGAAACAGCTCCGCGGCTCTCCGTTCTAAGTAAAACAGATTCGGCGTCGAGCCTGGAGGTTTCAGAATCAAAATAGCACTGCCTGCAGTAACAGACGGGGCAAACGCTCTGGCAGTTATGACACCCTATGCAATCAGCGAATGTCTCTGAGAGACTTTCAAATCCCTCAACCATCCCTTTTACCTTCTTAAATCTTTCTTTTCTCCTTTTTATCTGTTCTTTCTTAAGCTCCTCGATATTTTCCTTCCAGCTTGAAATATCCACTGAAGGTTCTATATCCATTTTCTTTAAAAGAGCTGAACCCTTTTTACTGCCGGGGATCAGAAGAATATTCCCGCTGCTTTCTGAATAAAAGGCAAAATGCAGGTCGGAGGCGGGCAGCATGGAAAAATCATCACAAATCCGGCATACCTGTTTTACCGATTCTACATCACGTCCGGGACCGGCCAGCACGGAATCAAATGTTTTCTCTCCATTTACGGGATCTTTTATGTAGTCGGAGAGGGGCAGAGCACCAGGACAGTCATAAGTTATAAGGGTTACAGTGTCCAGCTTTACCTGATTCAGCTTGGATAGCTCTATCGCGGCCCGGACCTCACAGGGTCTCATAAGGGCTGCTATTCTGATATTCCCCTCTCCCTTTCTGCTGCAGCTGCTGAGGGCATTCGCGCCCTGAACCGGCATAACCGGAGCGACTGGATCTGCCTCTCTCAGCAAATTTTCATCATTTACTAAAACCCAGGCGTATGAATCTTCAGATGGAACCCTCATAGGGATCAGAACCGCGTCAAAATCTTCCAGCGAGAGCAATTCCTCGAGGAAAGCAAGAATAGCCTCAGTTATCCCCTTTTTATTCGATATATCCGCGCCTTTAATACTGGTCTTTGTCACCCATATCTCCTTCTATCTGATTGCCTCTATGATTTCCCGGTATATCTGGGGGCTGGTAAAGTGCTTTGCCCTGATCGCTCCTGAAGGACAACTGCCCGCGCAATTACCGCATCCCCTGCAGACAGCTTCATTTACAACACATACCCCCCTCTCGCCGTCGAATATGATTGATCCGTAGGGACATACTTCCATACATGTCTGACATCCCACGCAGAAATCCTCAAGAATTTCAGAAACTTTAACCTCGGGAACTATCTTTTTCCCCGGTATCAGACGCGCGGCAATCTTGCCGCTTACCGCCTGAGCCTGGAGCATCGATTCTGATATCCCGGCAGCCCCCCGGCAGGCACCCGATATGAATATCCCCTCTATAGAGGTCTCCACAGGATTGAGCTGCTGATGTTCCTCTTTGAAAAAACCTGTTTCGCTGAGAGGGATATTTAAAAGCTCTGCCAAATTTTCAGTTCCCTTTGCGGCTTCCATGGCGGGAGCCAGAATTACCATATCAACATCAGCTTCATTCCTTTTCTTATCAATTTCCGCGTACTCTATGTGTGTACCTTTTATCTTTAGATCAGTAGTCCTTATAAACTCCGTTCCACCTCTCCTGACCTCTTCGAAAAAGTCCTGATCCTGCTGATGAGGAAGACACAGATCTCTGTAAAAATCCTTGATTTCGATTGAATCGGACTGCTCACGCAGGAAAGAGGCTAGTTTCAGCATGTAATTACAGCAGATCTGAGAGCAGTAACCTTTTTCCTCTCTGCCCACGCAGTGGATCAGCCCCACAGATCCCGGCTCCTCTCCGGATCTTAAGGTGACCTTCCCTTCCCTTTTGATCATATCCTCGATCTCGAGCGAGGTGTATACTTCACTATCTTTCTTGTATTTATATTGAGATAATTCAGAAGGATCTATAAGCTCAAACCCCGTGGCTGCAACTATGGCTCCGACCGTAAATTCAGTTTCTGCCCTGTCATCTCTTGAGCCTTTTAAACTGATCTCAAAATTACCGAAAAATCCCACGGCACTTTCAAGCTCGGTCTCTGTGAAAATATCAATATTTTCATCTTCTTTGACTTCTTCTATCTTCTTTCCAATAATATCCGAACTTCCGCCCTGACGGGGGAGAAGCTTTTTGAATTTAGATGCTTCCCCGCCCAATTCGGCGCTCTTCTCCACCAGATATACCTTTCTTTCTTCTCCGGCTAAGGAAAGGGCGGTTTCAATCCCCGAAATCCCTCCGCCTATCACCAGCACATCGGGGTTACTGTCGAGTTCTTTCTCAAAAAGTTCTGACTGCCTCAGCACTCTGCCGATAGCTCCCCGTATATACTGAATCGCCTTCCTCGTGGCTTTCTGCTTATCGGGAATCATCCACGCGCACTGCTCCCTTATATTTACCATCTTATACAGATAGGGATTAAAATTTGCCTTTTTGCATATATTGATGAATGTGGAGTCGTGATCTCTCGGTGAGCAGGCGGCGACAACCAGATGGGAGTACTCATTCTCCCTTATCTCCCGCTCGAGATATTCCTTGCCTTCATTGGAGCACAGAAGTTTGAAACGCTTTACCACAAGCTCCTCATTCTGAAACTCCTCCAGAGAGGGCAGAGTATCTATTATTGTATCGATCTCAATATTATCAGCAATATTGGGACCGCACTCGCAGATATAAACACCTATCTTCGCGCTCATTCTTTCACTTTCCCTTTTATTCCACCGAGCGAAAGCGCCCTTCCGACGGCGGCTTCCGCCTGTATAACAGAATTCTGCATATCCTTAGGTCCTTCCGCGCAGCCAACGGCAAAAATGCCGGGCCTTGATGTCTCCACAGTGCCTGTATTCCCATTTCCCGTATGGAAAAACCCTTTGCTGTCGAGTTCTATACCAAGAATCCCGCCTAGCTCTTCCGCCCCTTCAGGGGGGGTAACCGCGTTTTCTAAAATAACCATATCCACGCTCAGTGATTCCGGCGCTCCGTTTCCTTCGGCCAGATTCACCTTAATTTTACCGTCACTCTCCTCGATATTTACCTGTTCAGGTGAAGATTGAAAAATAAAGTTTCCACCCTCATCCTTTATCCTTTTATAGAAGTTCTGATATGTCTTGTTCGGCAAACACATATCGGAATGTATATTATATACCTTCGCCTCCGGCAGCTTGCTCTTTATAAAATGAGTATACTTAAACGAATCCATACAGCATATTCCAGAGCAATAACCGAGTTCTTCTCTGCCCACACAGTTTATAATCGCTACCGATTCGGGTGATTTCTCTCCGTCACGAAGCAGCAACTCGCCGGAAGTGGGACCGTTCGATGCAAATAGTCTTTCAAACTCCATCGATGTGTAAACGCCCGGAAACTTTCCGTAGCCCAGATTTGAAAGTTTACCGGCATCGAACAGGTCGAATCCGGTAGCCACAATAATAGTCTTCACATTGACTTGAACTTCGCTGTCCTTTTCAGAGAAATCTATAGCTCCAAAGACGCAGGCCTCCGCGCATGCATTACATTCCTTTTTACCGCTGATATTCAGGCAATGCTCCGGATCTATAGCGGGAACATTAGGAAGCGACCCATCGCAAGGCACATAGATTGCTTTCTTCTCAGTGAGGTTTTCCTCCCATTCATTCTTAAGCGTAACGGGGCAGGGCTCATAGCACATTCCGCAGCCTATACAGTCTGTAAGGCTTACGTATCTTGCCTTTTTATGAATCGTAACATTAAAATCCCCCACTTCACCCTCAACATCTTTAACCTCACTTAAGGTCATTACCTCTATATCCGGATTCTGAAGAATATCCTGCTGAATAGGAGCAATCATACATGTTGAACACTCAAGATTAGGAAAACTGTCTTCATTCTTGATTGTATTCCCCCCCGTAATGGGAGACCTCTCGACAAGCACTACACTTTTGCCGGCGTTCGCGAGGAGCAGGCTCGCCTCCATACCGGCTATTCCAGCTCCTATGACAAGAATTTTATCTTTATCGCTCATTTTATTAACTCTCGCTTTTCAGTCCGTCTTTCCTTCTCGGATAACACGCTCTAAATATACGGATTACCGCTTAAGGGATTAGGGCCGATTTTTCTGATCTTCTCAGTAAAATCATTGACAACTTCGGCATACCTGTTCCCTTCAGATGCCGATATCCAGGATAACTGAACCCTTTCCGGGTCGAGCTTGAGGTTTTTCATTATATCTTTCAGCAGGGCATACCTTCTCCTGGTATAGTAATTCCCTTTGTCGTAGTGACAGTCCCCGGGATGGCATCCTCCGATTAATATTCCGTCGGCCCCGTTGAAGAATGCCGTCAGAATCATATTAGAATCGATTCTGCTCGAACACATCACTCTGATAACAGTAAAATCAGGGGATATCTCGAGTTTCGAAGAACCCGCCATGTCCGCCGCGGCGTATGTGCACCAGTTACAGAGGTATCCAACTATCTTCGGTGTAAACTCTTCTTTTACATCGGATTTCATTCAATCTTCCATTCTAATGGCAATCCATTTGCAACTCATTTAATTACGTATTGAAACTGCTTAATAAAATTTTTTCAGGCAGATTGTCAGCTATATCTGTATCTGCGCTGAATGTTTACCCTCCGCGTCGGTTGTGCACATAAGCAGTGTTTTTCCCGTCTTTTCACACCAGGCCTTTATGTCATCGGGAAAAGATGAACAATCCGCGACAACTTCCAGTGTATCTCCCTCTGAAAGCTGGGGGAGCATTGTGGCAACCTTCAAAATCGGTTGGGGACATTTCATTCCGAGAGCATCGAGTTTCTTTACAGCCATTCTATCCTCCTTGTTGTTAATAATACTTTTTTAACTAAGACGGCCCTAGCCCGCGGGATTCAATCCGCGGCCCAAGCGTCACTCACTAACGATTTAGAAAGAAAATGTCAGAGTCGCGTCTTTC
>CAZKNG010000031.1:0-21421 GCA_964554125.1 uncultured bacterium
GGCACAAAAGAGGAAGACTTTGAAAACTTATTGACTATTATGGAGTCGTATGTTAAAAGGAATAGCTTAACTGATTAAACAGCAAGGGTTGGATTTAGCACGAATCAAAGAGCAGAAGAAGCATTTAAAAGAAAGAAAGGAGCAAAAATGAAAAGGGCGGCATTTGTATTGATAATCACCCTTATAACAGGGTGTTTGGGTTGTTCTACTACAGACAGAGAGGATCTCGTGATCGCGAGGGTTGAAGGAAAAGATCTCACTGTGGGACAGTTTGAGAAGGTCCAGAAAGTTATAGATGAGAGTTATTTGCCGGACACAAAGAACCTTGAAGGAAAAAAGAAAATCTTAGATTACATGATTGCCAAAGAGGTTATGATCCTTAGGGCAAATGATATGGGATACCGAAAGAACGAAAAGGTCAGGGCCTTTGAAAATATGTTCAAAGGGCCGTTTCTGGTTGGCGCGATAACAAAATATTACATACGGGATAAGGTCAAGGTTAATGAAAAAGAGGTCGATGAATATTATGAAAAGATGAAAAACGAATTTGTTCTGAGCGAAATAACAGTCCTTGACAGCATGAAAGCTTTGAAAATAAGAGATGAAGTATTAGAAGAAGGAACAGATTTTGCCGAAGCGGCGAGGAAATACTCTATCACCAGAACTGCAAAGGATGGCGGAAAGCTCGGGGCGGTTTCAATTGGTGAGATGTACTGGTGGGTGGAGGAAGCTTTACTTGATACAGAAGAAGGCGACATAACACTTCCCTTGAGAACGGAAAATGAATTCAGAATACTTAAAGTACATGATAGAAGGACTGTCACTCCCGAGAGGGACAAGGAGTACGCGCGGAAAAGAGCCAGGGCGATAAAGGAAAACAAAAGAATGCAGAAAGTCAAGCAGGGTATAATGGACGAAATGGGGTATAAAATTTATCCCGACGCGCTAGAAATCGCTTATAACAGTCTTCCGGAAGATATTTCCATGAAAGATGTTATGGACAGAAAAGTTACCAGAAAAAACGCCCCGAAATTTAATTTGAGCAATGATTATCAGGGGATGATTATGTGTGAATATGAGGGGAATACATACACGCTTGCCGATTTCAAATATCTTTATGAAAACCTGGATCTCCCGGCAAGACCGCGCCGTACACAGGGAAGAGCGGGTATAGTAAACACGATGAACAAAAAGTTCTTTAACGATGTCCTTCCCGAGTACGCGGAGAAGAGACTTAAACTAATGGAAGACCCTGAAATAAAAGGGATCTACGACAGACGGGTCGAGCAGGTTATGTTATCGTCTCTTTATAACGAAACTATAAAAGGGAAAGTTCAGGTGACCCAGCAGGAGATCGATGATTACTATAAAGAGAATGAGGCGCAGCTTGTAACGAAAGAAAAGAGAGAATTTACAGTAATATTAAACTCCGACAGGAAGATCATCGAAAAAGCCAGAAAGCTTGCCGGGGAAGGGAAAGATTTTGAGTTTCTTGTCGAAAACTTCTCTGAAGATGAAGCGATGAAGGAGAAGAACGGAAAAGTGAAGATGCACGCTGAAAATAAAGATTCGAAAATTGACGAAATTGGTTTCAGTCTGCCGGAGGGAGCGATATCAAAGCCCTTTAAAACCGGCAGGGGCTGGATGCTGTTGAAAGTTGAGAAAATTGTTGAAGCCATGAAGGTGTCTAAGGAACAAGCCGTAAAGTCAATCAGAAGCACTCTGAAGCAAGAGAAAATAAATGAATTGTTTGACAAGAAAGTAGCAGAATGGCGTAAGAACTATTCTATAGAAGTGTATGAAGAAAACCTTGCTAAAGCCAAGCTTACAAGAACAAAATAGAGGTTGGGCTGTGGAAGGCGGCAAGAGATCAATTTTCAGAATGATGGCTGTACTTCTGGTTCTTATCTTGCTGTCTTCCGCCTGCCAAGAGAAAAAAGATCCCGGTGACACACAGCCGTCTCCGGGCGATATTGTAAGAGTCGGAGAGAAGGTTTTTACAAAAGAAGGGTTTGAAAATCTTTTACCGCGTGACCAGGACGGACTTTACACGGCAGAGGATAGAAGATCATATATTAATAGATGGATTGACGTCGAACTGTGTTATCAGGAAGCTTTAAGACGGGGGCTGAAAGATGACCCCCGCGTGAAAGCGCGGATAAAAAACCTCGAGAAGGAATACCTTGCCGATCATCTTCTCTTCCTAGAAATGAGGGAAAGAATACAAATTGAAGAGAAGGAGATTAAAGATTATTTTGAGGAACACAGAAGAGAATATGAAAGGGAATATAGAGTACGACATATACTTTTAAACAGCAGAGAAGAGGCTGAAAAAGTAAAAAATCTTCTGAAAAGAAACAGCTTTCCTTATATCGCGAACAAATATTCTGTCGATCCTGTGGCGGGAAGAGGAGGAGACCTTGGTTATCTTACCAAGGAAAACATGATCCCGGAATTCGAATCTGTGGTATTTGAAATGCAGCCGGGGGAAGTAAGCGATATAGTTAAATCTGATTTCGGTTATCATATAATCAAATTAGTTGGAAGCCGCAAAACGCTCGGCACAGTTCATCTGAGCGATGTCCGGGAACAGATAATGAATATCCTGATGGTGGAAAAGCGTAAAAAGGCGTACCGGGAATTCATGGAGTCCCTTCGCGGGAAAATAGGCGTTGAGTTCTACGATGAGAGATACAGGCAGAATAGTGATTCTGCTGAAACCTATTCAAAGGCGTCTTCTCAGCGGTGACTATGGAGTTAATTGATTTAGAGTAGAGGGGTGACAGGTTGAGTTTAACAATAGGATCAAAAGGGTCTGCCGCTGCCGTGCTGCTGCTTATGATCGCCGGTTTTCTATGCGGAAACGCCCGCGGTACAGAGGAAACCGGAGAGAAGAAGGTAATAGACAGAGTGATTGCCATTGTCGAGGATAAGGCTGTACTGCAGAGCGAATTTGAGATTGAGTATAAGCGACTGCTTCTTCAAATAGGGGATACGGAAAATATTACAGCCGAAAGAAAGCGGGAAATCCGAAAGGAAGTACTTGAAGGTCTTGTGGCGGATTTGCTCATGGCTGTTCATGCTGAGAGAATCGGAATAGAGGTTGAACAGGAAAGCATAGATGCCCAGGTACAGGAAGCGATTGAGAGAAACAAAAGAGAGATCGGCGGTGAAGAAGCCTTTAAAAGGGAATTAAAGAAGAACGGGATAACGGTCCAGCAGCTCAGAATGCAATGGCGTGAGAAAATAAAATCAAGACAATTGATTCAGAAACTCATGTACAGGGAAGTTATGGGCCAGATAAATATTAAAGAAGAGGAATTAAGAGAATATTACAGAGAAAATATTCAAGGAACGTCTATGCGGCCGGCCACAGTTAAACTGGCACAGATTCTTATTCTGCCGGAGCCCTCGGGGAAAAGCAAAGAGATCGCGCTGGAAAAGATAAGAGAGATAGAGAAAAGACTAAAGAACGGAGAAGCATTCTCCGGCCTTGCCGAGAAATATTCAGAGGGTCCAAGTGCTAAATATGGAGGTAATCTCGGATTCCTGAAACTGGATGAGCTTAACAACCCCGATTTTGTAGAAGCCGTGAGGAAGCTGGAAGTTGGAGAGGTCAGCCCCCCTGTTCTAACAGATTTCGGATATCATCTTATTAAACTCGATGAAATAGACGGAGAAGAAAAAAAGATTAGACATATACTCGTCAAACTCAAAGAAAGCACAGGTGAGAAAGAAGAGGCTCTGAAAAAAGCGAAAGAGATCAGGAAGAGGATCCTCGATGGTAAGGATTTTGGCAAACTGGCATCGCAATTTTCAGATGATAAAAAAACAGCCGAAAAAGGCGGAGTCATCGGGGAAATACCTCTAGCAAAACTTCCTGACTTTTTCAAAGAAGCAATAAAAAATGTCAAGCCTGGAGAATTAGCTCCCGTTGTGAAAGACAGCAAAGGTTTTAGAATCATAAAAGTTCTCGGGCGGGAAAAAGAAAGACCTTACAGTTTCAAGGAAGCTGAGGATGATTTGAGAAATCTGCTAAGACAGGAGAAGATGCAGAAGAATTATATAGATTATGTTGATACCCTTAAGAGCAAATATTACGTTGATATCAAGGAAGATGTTCAGCAGTGAGGATAGATCTCTTACTAAAATACCTGTGTCTGGCAAAGACGAGAAGCGAAGCAGCGAAGGGTGTCAGAAGCGGCGGAGTCAGGGTTGAAGGGAAAGCAGTAAAGTCCTCAAAAGAAATAAAGACCGGTGATATTTTGCACATAAGATATCCTGAAAGGGAAATAGTAATTGAGATAGTTGAATTGCCGCGAAAACAGGTTCCCAGGAAAAAGAGAGAACAGTTCTACAGAATTATCAGGGAAAGAAATTTATAGAAGAGATGGAGGAAGGGATGAATGATGAGAGGATAAACATTGCTCTTACGATAGGTGATCCAGCCGGAATAGGTCCGGAGATTACCGCCGATTTGATTGAAAAGGGAAGATTTGACAATCATAATCTGTATATTATAGGTTCAGCCGGAGAGCTGTCAAAATATCTGTCACAGAAGACGGCCGACAGAATAAGAACGATTGCCGATTGGAAATCCGCGCCTGAAATAAAAACGGAAAACCCCATTTTGATAGACACATCTTTACCAAACGCAAATCTTCCGGCCGGAAGGGCGAGCGAACAAGGCGGAAGAATTTCTGGCAAAGCGGTTGAAACAGCGGTTTCCATGGCTCTCTCAGGAGATGTTGAAGCGATAGTTACGGGGCCTATATCCAAAGAAGCTCTTGCCCTCGCGGGGTATTCGTATATAGGGCACACCGATATGCTTGCGGATAAATTCAGTTCACCTGACTGTCAGATGATGATGGTCAACGGTCCACTTAGAATTGTTATTATGACAAGAGATATTGCATTGAAAGATGTGCCGGGCGCGATATCAACAGACAGGATAAAAAAATGCGTGAAGGTGACAGACGGCGCTCTGAAAGAATTCTGGGGAATAAAAAAACCGAAGATAGCGGTGGCGGCTTTGAATCCTCATGCCGGAGACGGGGGGGTTACCGGTTCCGAGGAAAGGGAGATTATCATTCCGGCGATTGAAATGCTGCTCTCAGACGGATTGACTGTGGAGGGCCCCGTTCCCTCGGACACACTCTTTTATAACAGAAAAAACAAGGATTATGACGCCTATGTCGCTTTATATCATGATCAGGGGATGATTCCATTTAAAACAGCGGGATTTGACGAGGGTGTGAATATGACTATAGGGTTGCCGGTGGTCAGGACATCCGTATGTCACGGCACGGCATATGGAATTGCCGGAAGGGGAGATGCTGAATCCGGAAGCCTCTGCGAGGCGGTTTCTCTAGCTGTTCGGTGCTGTTTAACAAAACGAGAGAAGGCCGGTGGCTGAAATTATGCCGAAACAGAACAGGATAATAGCAGGTGTTTATCACCTGTCGAAAAAACTGGGCAAGGATTTCGCGCTGGGGGATATAAATATACAGCTTGCAAACGGAGAGTTTGTTTTTCTGGTTGGTCCCAGCGGGGCGGGAAAAAGTACGCTGCTGAAGATGATGTATATGGATGATCTTCCCGATTCAGGGCAGGTAATAATGGGTTCATATGTTTCGACAAGAATGAAGAGGAGCACTATACCTGAGCTGAGGAGGAAAACAGGGATCATATTTCAGGATTTCCGTCTGCTGGAAGGAAGGACAGTTTTTGAAAATGTTGCCCTTGCGATGAAAGTTGCCGGAACCGGGATGGCGGAAATAAAAAGGGAAATGACCGACATTCTAACCAGAGTGGGGTTATACCATAAAAGATACCAATTCCCCGGGTCACTTTCGGGGGGAGAACAGCAGAGAGTGGCAATAGCCCGGGCGCTGGCGAACAAGCCGGTTATCCTCCTCGCTGATGAGCCGACGGGCAACCTCGATCCGGAAGTAACAAGAGAAATACTGGAGTTGTTATTCAGGATAAATTCTTCAGGGACAGCGGTATTGATGGCTACTCACGACGTGGATCTTGTTAAGAGCTTCGGTCAGAGAATAATCTATTTACGGGACGGCAGGATTGTTAAGGACAGGGAAATGCTCTTCAGGGGAAATCTAAGAGACACTCTTTCTGATTCCCACGTTGACTACCGCGCCAGAAAATTTACTGACAACGCTATAGGTGAGGATAACGGCAAAAATGAATAGAGATGAAGGGCCGTTTTATTAACTCGGAAGGTTTCGGAAAATGGCGGGCATAAATGAGGTAAAATATATCATTGGCGAATCAACGAGAATGCTGAAACGCGGAAAGCTCTCCGGCCTTATATCTATCATTATTATGGGTTTTTCACTGCTGGTACTCCTGATTTTTCTTCTTATCACTTTGAATGTTTCGATGGTTATAGACAGGGGAATGGAAGAGATATACGTCTATGTTTATCTTCAAGACGGGCTGGATAAGGAACCAGTAGAGATTATTAGAAACAGGCTTCTTGATATAGAAGGCGTAAAAGGGGTTGTTTTTGTTTCAAAAGAAGAAGCGCTGAAGAAATTCCGCGACCAGCTGGGAGAAAGCGCAGAGATTTTAGATGAACTCAGCTCTAATCCTCTCCCGGACGCGCTTAGAGTACAGATGAAACCTGAACTGACAAAGAGCTCTTTTATGAAAAAAATAGCTCAAACTGCCATGGAGTGGAAGGGGGTAGAAGACGCGAGATACGGCAAAAAGTGGGTTGAAAGAGGGGAAAAACTCATTAAGGGTTTTTATATGACGGGGCTCGCCCTGGGGCTGATAGTTTTTCTTTCAGTAATTTTCGTGATATCTAATACGGTCAGGTTATCGATCTTATCCAGACAAAAATCTGTTGAAATAATGAAACTTGTGGGCGCGACCAACTCTTACATACAGGTCCCCTTCATCATTGAAGGGGGGGTTCAGGGGATTATATCCTCAGGATTAGCCATGCTGCTCCTGTGGATAGTTTTTTCATTCGCGCAGAGATATTTGCCGGGGATAGCCTTTTTCCAGATTGAAGGGGTTGTGGGATTTATTGTTTTGTGCGCTTTGCTGGGTGCAGCGGGAAGCTTTATTGCCGTCAGGAAATTTCTTAAAAGATAAATTTTTTTCTAAGGAAGGGAAGCTTGAAGAACAGAGCCGCATATCTCTTTTTTCTCCTTGTTCTTATCACGGTAACGGACGCGCCGCGCGCGCAGGAAAGCAGGCTCGGGGAAAGAATCGCCGACAAGGAAAATGAGCTGGCAAAATTGAGAGAGGAGATCAAAGAACATCGGAAGAATATAGAGCGGCTGAAACGCGAAGAGAAGAATGTTGGAGACTACCTCGAAAGGTTGAAAGAGGAGAGAAATTTGACAAAGTCACTCCTTGAAGGAATAGAAGAAAAAGCAGATATGATGGAAAAACAGGCGTCTTTATTGAAAATATCGCTGGAAAGCAATGAGAAGGTTTATAATCAGAGGCTGAAGCTCTTTTCGGGAAGACTCAGGGAGATCTACAAAGAGAGGAACAGAGATTTCTGGCAGCAGATTCTGAACGCTGACGATTTCCCGGACCTCATCCAGAGGTATAAGTTCTTTTTGATGGTAGCCGCGAGAGACGCAGCCTTGATAGATGACATTAAAACAAAGAAGGAAGAGATATCGAAAAAGAAGGCGCAACTCGTAAAGATGATTCATCAGCTGTATCTCTCAAGCGAAGAAAAAAAGAAAGAACTGGCTAAGTTACGGGCAAATGAAGAGGAAAGAAAGAGGGCGCTGAATCAGCTGAAGGAAAAAGAAAGAAAACACGAGAGGAGAATAGACGAACTTGCTGCTGCCGAAGAGAATCTTTTAAATATTATAAACAGGCTGGAGAAGAGGAAAAAGACCATAGATATGCGGGGAGAATTCGGAGAGCCGGATTTCGAGGGGCTTAAGGGGAAGATGCCGATGCCGGTAAAGGGAAGGACTGTTCGGGAATACGGAAGATCAAGAAACCCCGAATTCGGCACGGTTACTTTCAACTCCGGTCTGGATATAGATGCCAGAGAAGGGTCTCCTGTCAGCGGAGTGGCACGGGGAAGGGTTGAATACGCCGGAGAACTATCCGGATACGGTAAATGTATTATTATAAATCACGGTAACAGCTACTATACGTTGTACGCGAGAACAGGCCGGATATTTGTAAAACAGGGAGATCAGGTTGAAAAAGGGGATATCATAGCGGAGGCATCAAGTTCTACTGTTTCCAGTGAGAGAGTGTTTCATTTTGAAATCAGAAAATCCAAAAGAGCCCTTAATCCGCGGGGATGGATAAAATAAGGATCTGATCATCGATATACTTAAAACTGCAAGGACTATAGCAAAATCACAAAAGAGAGTTTCGGATCTTTTTGCTCGCATGCTTGAAGGGGGGAAACATCCTTCCTCAATGCTTTTTACCGGGCCGGAAGGATCGGGCAAGGAGCTCATGGCTTTATATATAGCCGCCGGATTAAACTGTGAGGGAGATTGCCTCAAAGGGGAACACTCCTGTCCGGTATGCTCTAAGATATCACGGCTCGAACATCCTGATATTCATTTGATATACCCCCTTCCGTACGGGACTATAGAAAAATCATATTCGGCGGTTATTGAAAGCAGAAGAGAGGATTTCTTTAATAGCGGGGAATTCGGCCGCAAGGCCAGAAGCATAGGGATAGACCTTATTAGAAGGGTGATCGAAAAGACGTCAAAACACCCGTTCGAAGGAAAAAAAACATTAGTGATCATATATGAAGCTCATCTGGCCACAATAGAAGCGCAGAACGCTTTTTTGAAGCTTCTTGAAGAGCCGCCCGGATCAGTTGTGATAATTCTTGTGACAGAATTTCCCGATAAACTGCTTCCGACAATAACCTCGAGATGCTACGAGGTCAGATTTGATTACTTGTCGGACGCCGACGTGGAATCTTTTCTGATCGAAAACCGCGGGTTGAAAAAGGAAGAAGCGCTGAGGAGGGCGGCCCTGTCAGAGGGGAATATCAGAAGGGCTGTAAGATACAGCGACAAGAGGTTCAGAGGGCTGGTAAAGAAAGCCGAACGGATCGTCGGATTAATCCTCGACGGAGAAGGAAGAAAAATTACCCTTGAAGCAGAAGCGCTGGCCGGAGAGTACGACCGCGAAGAGCTCGCGGCACTCCTTGAGGAGATCGCCAGGGTCTTTGAGATTTTAATGAGAAAGGATCAGAAGAGGGGGAAGCTGCAAGAGGCGGTCATAGGTGAATTGGGGAGAGAAAGAATAGCCGGGGCGGAGAAGAGGAATATACCGTCCGATTTAGAAAAGATACTTAAAGCGTCTGATAATCTTTCCAGAAACGCCGATGTCGAACTGACTCTCCTGCAACTCATGCTTGATTTGGCGGGTGAGTGGTATTAAATTGAAGCCATATCCATAAAGGCAGGTTTTGGTTCTGCAGGCTGAAACCGCAGAATACCGATCTGAATATTCAGCCCCCGGAGAAGGTTATGGAAATAGTCGAAGTCAAATTCAAATCTTTAAGAAAAGAACTGTTTCTTAACGCCAAGCAGCTGTATCTGAAAGAGGGGAACTACTGTATAGTGGAAGCTGACAGGGGCGAAGATATTGGTATAATCATGGATATTTACACCGGGAGCGGTGAGGAGCTCAAGGATATTGAGAAGCATATCTTAAGGCATGCCACAGACTCCGATATGAAGGAGATAGAAGAAGCCCACAGAAAAGAAGATGAGGCTCTCGAGATTTGCCAGCAGAAAGTGGATGAACATAATCTCCCCATGAAACTTGTTGATGTGGAGTGGCAGTTCGACGGGAACAAGATAACATTTTATTTTACTTCAGATAAAAGGATAGATTTCAGGGAACTGGTAAGGGATCTGGCAGCGGTTTTCAAAACACGGATAGACCTCCGCCAGATTGGAGTAAGGGATGAGGCCAGAAGGTTTGACGGAGTCGGGATGTGCGGGAGAAGACTCTGCTGTTCCCTTTTTATAAAGAATTTTAATCCGATCACACTTAAGATGGCAAAGGAACAGAATCTTCCTCTGACGCCGGCAAAGATTTCAGGAGTTTGCGGAAGGTTGATGTGCTGTCTCGCTTTTGAACTGGATGAGTACAAGGACTTTATGAAGGGCATACCAAAAAGCGGCAGTAATGTCAGGTACAAGGGCAAACAGTACAGAGTGGAGAAGACAAATTTCTTCAAAAGAAGCGTTGTTATGACTGACATGGATGGAGAAACAGTGGAAATTCCGGCGAGATCTTTTCTGGATGAGTCTGTTGAAGAAGATTCAGGCGGGGAGAAAAAGCCCAAAAGCCCCGCCAATAAAAAAGCAGAATAAGTGAAGGGAGCTGTTTATAGAAGATGGGAAGAAAAAAATTCTACATAACAACGGCGATTGATTATGTAAACCAGAGACCTCACCTGGGAACTGCATACGAGAAAATCGGAGCCGATGTAATGGCCCGCTATAAACGAAAGCAGGGGTATGACACATTTTTCCTTATGGGAAATGATGAACACAGCGCCAATGTTGCAAATGAAGCGAAGAAAAGGGGTGTTGACGTACTGGAGTATTGCCGCGAAATGTCGGGGGAATTCAGGGGGGTATGGGAGCGGCTGAATATATCCTTTGATGATTTTATACATACGACTGAAGAGAGGCACGTTGAAAGTGTAAAAAGAATTTTTTCCAGAATAGAAGAGGGTGGATATATTTATAAGGGCAGATATAAAGGATTCTACTGTGAATCCTGCGAAGAATTCATTAGTGAAAAAGACCTGGTTGACGGTCTTTGCCCCAAACATAAGCAGGAACCCAAAGAAATCGACGAGGAGAACTACTTTTTTGCTCTCAAAAAATTCGAAGAACCACTCCTCAAATATATCGAGAAGAACCCCCGGTTTATCCGGCCCGAGAAAAGGCGTAATGAAATAGTAAATGTGATAAAAGGCGGGCTGGAAGATATCTCCGTTTCGAGAATAGGAAAAGACTGGGGTATTCCCCTTCCCGCTGACAGCAGGCATGTGATTTACGTGTGGTTCGACGCTCTGACAAGTTATATATCGGCTCTTGGTTACGGAAGAGACGGGAAGATGTACGGTAAATACTGGCCCGCCGACATTCATGTAATCGGAAAAGATATAACCAGATTTCATTGTATAATCTGGCCCGCTATGTTAATGGCCGCCGGAGAGCCGCTTCCTGAAAGCGTTTTTGCTCACGGATTCCTCTCTCTTTCCGGTGAAAAAATGAGCAAGACGAGAGGCAACGTGCTGGACCCCGAGATTATAGAGGGAAAATTCGGAGCAGACGGGTTACGGTATCTGCTGTTGAGAGAGGTACCTTTTGACAGGGACGGAGATATTTCGATCGATCTGCTGGTTAACCGCTATAACGCTGAGCTCGCCAATGAGCTGGGTAATCTTTTCAGCAGAACTTCCTCGATGATCGTGAAATATCTGGGAGGAAATGTCAAGACGGGACCCTTCGGTCCGGAATCGGCTCTTTATAAACCTCTTTCAGAGGCGCTTTCGGAATATATACGTTTTATGGACGAAATGCAGTTTTCAAGGGCGCTTGACGCATTCTGGAGGGTCATCCAGAGAGCGAACCGGTTTATCGAGGAGGAAAAACCCTGGAAGTTGAGCGGAGACGGCGGCGCGGAGGAAAAGTTGTCGGAAGTATTCCGCCAGCTGCTCGCGGTTCTTAAAACCGCGGGGGTGGTTCTTTCTCCGTTCATGCCGGATAAGATGTCGGATATGCTAAAGGGTTTGGGCGCGGAAGATCTCACGCTGGATTCCCTGCCGCTCGGTGAATCCGGAATAAAAGGACTGAGTAAACCGGATCCGCTTTTTCCCAGGATTGATAAGAACGACTGAAGCACGGAGTCGGGACTGAAGAGATATGCTTATTGACTCACATGTACACCTGAATATGAAGCAATTCGCCAAAGATCGCGAGAGTGTCATAGAGCGCGCCCTTTCAACCGGTGTGGGAGAAATGGTCGGCATCAGTTTTGACCCGGAATCGATTGACGAGACTTTAGCTCTGAGTGAAAAGCACAGATCCCTGTTCGCGGCTGTGGGGATACATCCTCATGAAGCGGAAAAGTGGGATATGGGTATTGAGGATAAGATAAAGAAGGTCCTTTTCAGGAAGAAGGTGTTAGCTGTCGGGGAAATAGGGCTGGATTACTACCGGGACCTTTCCCCGCGCGATCTTCAGCGGGATATATTCAAAAAGCAGATCGCTATTGCGATCTATTTCGGGAAACCTATAGTAGTGCATTGCAGGGAAGCCTTCGATGATGTTATTGAGATAATAAAGCGGGAAGGTGCAGGGGAGGTAGGAGGGATATTTCACGCGTTTCAGGGTGGAATCGAAGAGGCGGAAGAGATTCTCGGGGCTGGTTTTCTTGTTGGAATAGGAGGCCCCGTCACCTATAAAAACTCCCGTCTTCCGGAAACTGTCAAACGACTTCCTTCCAGCAGTTTTGTGCTCGAAACAGATTGTCCCTATCTGCCCCCGGTCCCTTACAGGGGGAAGAGGAACGAGCCGGCCTATGTCAGGCTTGTTGCCGAGAAAGTTGCCGATATAAAAGGTGTTTCCACGGAAGATATCGAAAGAGCTACAGAATCAAATTATAGAAGGGTTCTTAAGAATGAAAAACCTCCGGCGGAGAGTATTAGTTACTCGATAAAGAATAATCTTTATCTTAACGTAACTAATTTTTGTACAAATGATTGCCGGTTCTGTCCCGCGAGAAAAAAGAACAATGAGCTTTACGGGTATAACCTGAATTTGCTCACCGAGCCGGAAATAGACGATATAATAGAAAGTGCCGCGGAAGAGCTCGGCAGGCGGACCTTTAAGGAAATCGTATTCTGCGGATACGGAGAACCGACCGCGAGGCTTGACGTAATAACCAAAGTTGCCGGAGCCCTGAAAAAGTACGGTATACCTGTAAGGCTGGACACGAACGGACAGGGGAACATGATAAACAGGTCTGATATTGTGCCCCGTCTCGAGGAGTATTTTGATCTTGTTTCGGTAAGCATGAATGCCTCAGGCAGAGACAGCTATCTGCGTCTTTGCAGGCCCGACGCGGGCGGGAAGGCCTATGATGCCGTAATGGAATTTATTACCAGAGCGGCCGCCTCAGAGATGAATTGTATTGTTACAGCGGTGGATTTCCCGGGAGTTGATATTGAGAAATGCAGGAGTGCGGCTGAAAACATTCCGGATGTGGAATTTAAAGTAAGAAACTGGCAGCTGGATCCCCCTAATAATCCTCGAGTGTGATAATCTTTTTAGAAAAGAGAAAAGACAGTATTTATAGTACGCCGTCATTTGATTATGGTAGTATGTTAAAATGTTAAAGGTAACGGCATGACTTGATTATCCCGGCCCGTCTTCAAAGACAGGCCGGTGATCCGGCGCCCGTTGATCTTAAAGGAAGATGGGGGTGGTCCTTGGCAGACAATATGCACGGAAAACCGAAGAAGAGCCTCGGGCAGAATTATCTTGTTACAGCTTCTGTAGCGGGCAAAATAGTTGAGGCAATTGATCCCGGCCCTGAGGAATTGGTGTTCGAGATAGGCCCGGGCAAAGGAGCTCTTACTTCGCGCCTTTCAGAAAGCGGAGCTGACCTTGTGGCTTTTGAGATTGACAGGGCCCTCGCCGATGATCTGAAGGGTGTTTTCAGGGATGATAAGGTTGAAGTAGTTAACGAGGACGTGCTGAAAGTGGATTTTGAAGCGGAAGCGTTGAGAAGAAAAAAGGGGAAGTACAAAGTAATAGGAAATATTCCATATATGCTTACCAGCAGTATCCTCATCAGGATTCCCGCCTGGAAGGGCTGCACCCTCGCGGTTATTATGGTTCAGAAGGAGGTCGCCGAGCGTGTCGCGGCTCCCGCGGGTGACAGCAACTGCGGCCTGCTGGCCGTTTTCCTGCAGAGTTATCTGAATGTCGAGAAGGTGCTGAAGGTTGCCGCCGGTTCCTTCTACCCGCGGCCGGGTGTAGACAGCGCGGTGCTGAGGTTTACCAGGGACCGCAAGGAGAGGGCCCCGGAGAACAGAGAACTCTATTTCGCGTTTTTGAAGAAGGCCTTCTCGAAGCGGAGGAAGAAACTGAGAAATGTTCTTTTCAGGAAAAAAGACTCAGATAGAAGGGAAAGGGCTGAAAGGCTGGAAGACCTTTCGGGAATCGATCTCGGCAAAAGGGCTGAAGAATTAAGCCTGGACGAATGGTTCTGTTTGTTTTCTTCATATTTGGAGATAGGATGAAATCGGTTAAAGAGATACTGGGGGTTATGGTTCTGGTATTACTTGCCGGAAGTGCGGGGAGTCACGCCGCCGAAAGCGATTCGACAAAGACCGCGCTTGGCTTTTCGGAGATAGACACGGTGAAAACCGAAAAACCGGTTGATGAGAAAAAACCCCGGCTGTTTACTCCGGAATGGAACATCACATCGAGGGCCGGGATGTCGAAAATAAGCCTGGGAAGCGGCATGAAGGCGACTATCAGGCCGGGAGGCGGATGGATTATAAACAGCAGTATTAGTGTCGAGAAAGAAAAGGACAGAACGAGAAATATGGTAGACCTGTCAGAGAACTTCAAGAACTCGGCGGTAAAGATCAAGCCGGACCATTATATGATTTCTCTTAGCGCCGGAGAGGATTACAGAAAGAGTAAGACCGTTTCGCTGTCCAGATTCGGCAAGGATATTATCTTCGAGAATGAGAGGGTGGGGGTAAAATTCGATTATAGTAAGCCAATTCTCAAAAACACAAAATCACTTATTTCTCTTGAGGGTGATTACGTCCAGGGCCAACAGGATTTTAAATATGACAGGAAAATATCGGGGTCGGCCCATGGACATCTTGGCTACAGGATCGGGGACGGCTTGACTTTAAGCGGCGGGTACGGAGCTTTTATGTCCCGGGAGAGCAGCCAGATCGGATCGATCGAGTTTAATGACATACCGAGCAGGAGCGACACATTCAAGGTCAATGCCGGTTATGAAATGGGTGAGGGACAATTTTTAAGGGTAGAATATGAAAGGAAAAGCGGTGATATAAAAAGGGTGGAGCCACCGCGGGGAAATTCCCTTGAAATTCTTGATAACCCCGAGCTGGCGAAGAGGGAGAAGATAGACGAGAAGGGGGAAATTTTAACTGTCAATTCGGGCTTCAAACCCTTTAGTTTTGTCACGGTGGAAATACAATTCAAACATTCCCTCGACGACAAGAAATACGATGTGGACAAGAGATTGTCAAAAAGCTATTCAAAGGACAACCTGACAGCAAATACCGTTTATGAGTTCAGTGAGAGAGGTGCCGCTACATTTACATTTGAGAAGACCAGAACAGATATGGATTACGGTTTTAATTCTGTTTCGAGTTACACCGAGGATGACAATAAGCTTGGGTTCAGGGCTTCTCAGAGGATCGGCGAGGACCTTAGTATTTCGGCAAACGGGCGGATGTCGTTAAGCCAGAAATTCTATAAGAATTACGAGGAAAACCCGCGGGACGCGGATTATTACTATTACGGGGGCGGCGCGCAAATGTCGGCAAAACCTTTCGAAAAGGTTGACGCTAAGGTCGAAGTTAAAGCCAGCAGGTATGAAACCAGGAATATCGATGCCTCGCTGTCCAGTGATAACAATGTTGAATATGTTTACAGGCTTATCCCCGAGTTCAGCATAAAACCGGCCGGCTGGATATCCATTTCGCAGAGTTATGAGGTAAAAATGGAATATACCGAGTTTACATTCGACAGAAACCAGAACTACCTAGACAGGACGACAATACTTGACACGAAAGCGAAAATGAGCTTTCAGAAGGGTTTGAACTTCGGGTTTAACCACAGGTATGACATGAGGGATACCGGAAGCTACCTGACCGTTGAAGGCGAAGAAAATTACAACAGGACGAGGGAAAACTTCAAACACCGGGTAAAGATGAATGTCGATTACGAAGCGGCCGATTTCCTCGACCTCTTTTCAAGCGCGCTTTTCCGCACCAGAAAGAGGAACAGCCTCGGCGTAGAGAACGGAGAGAAGGTCGTTACCAGCTCAAATTTCTACGATTCCGGAACATTGAGAGTTGGTTTTAAGGGAGAGAAAGATATTACAGGTAACGGAAACATAAAACTTGACGTGGCTTATGTAAGGAATTACGGAAATAGAATTTCAGAGGCTATGAGAAAATACTGGGACATTAATATGAAACTGACATTTGATTTCTAGGAGAAGATAAGTATGCGGAAATTCAGAAGGATAATAATCTTGAGCTTGATGATTTTCGCGCTCGCGCTGCCGCAGGGAGGATGTCTCTTCGAACCCAGGGAGGCGCAGGACCCGGGAAGCGGGGGTGAGGATACATGGGTGGAGCCCGAAGTTCCAAGGGATATATTCAAGAACCTGTCCTCAGGCCTTTCGGAACCCGGAAACTCTAATTACGAAAGAACGATTTCAGACGGTTTTATATTTGTGCCCATGCCAAAGGATGAAGGAGAATACCCGGTTCTTACCGGTTGGGACAAAGAGCGGGAGATGAATATGCTCGACCGGCTGAAATCGGATTATGCCGTCAGCAGGGAGATATTTTTCGGTTCCGGCTCTGAAAACGGCGGTTCCTTTGAAGTGGAGAACCCGGAGGGGGATCGGCCCTCGTTCGAAGGGAAATACCGTATCACGCTGAACTCAGGTTCTGAAGAGGTAATTTACGGGGGTGTGGCGAAATTTACACTCGAAGCTGTAGGCCAGGGAGGATGGAAGCTCGTGGAATGGGAAGACAAGGATATTCTGGAAGAAGGCTATGGTACGTCAGGACTTTTGCGCGGAAGGCTCAGCGGAGCAGAGTGATGAAGAAAGAGAGAATAGAGTTTTTTAAGATATACCGCAATATTATTTTCAGCTTGTATATTATTTATATATATGGTATTATTTAACTGCGGAATCTATGTGCCCAGGAGGTGTAGAGACAATGAAGATCAGAAGAATACTGCAGGCGGCACTTGGCTTATCCTTGATTTTCTCGGTCATTATAATATCAGGATGTATACTTGACCCGAAGGAGACGACAGATGAGCAGGTAAATGAGGAACCGTGGCCCGATAGGACGGAGAAAGGCGATTGTATTGATATTATCGTAAGGGCCTATCAGGAGAAGGATATAGAAAGGTACAAGGAACTGCTGCTTGAGGAGGATCAGAGCCAGGACCCGGAATTTTCTGCAGGTTATATCTGGTTCAATCAGCCAACAGATCAGGAGCAATATGGAGTTTCACTCTCCTACGTCGAAGATTGGAGTGGAACACAATGGATTTTCGATAATGCCGGAGGAAAATTAAACATTGATCTGTATTCTGATAATTCTCAAGATAGCTGGACCGAAGAAACTGATCTGGGAGAGAATATCTTTAGTAAAAAAGTAAGATACACTTTTGACTTTAACCTCCCCGACCCTGATTCTAATGAGGGCGGATTTAAGAACTTCCGGGGAGATGCCTATGTTGAATTCTTTATCGGTCCCGACCCCGACGACACGGAAAAGTATCTTATATACAGGGCGCATGATTTGCCCAACTAGTACTTAGTAACTAATTATGTAGAGAATTATAATTCTCATATTCAAGCCCCCGCAGGCCGGGGGCTTTTTCGCGGCACTCCTTAAAACCGCGGAAATATTTTACCTCTCTTGACATTGCACCCGGGGAATATTTATAATCCAGGCGCCGCGCGTGGTGCGGACGCCGTGTATTTACCGGTCGGAAAAGGTCTCCGGCCTGCGATGCCGCGCGGGCTGTCATTCGATTATCTTCCAGAACGGCAGATATTATTCTATTTTGAAGGGAGACTTCCAATTGGCCGCTAAGAAGCGGAAGACAAAGAAGCAGATAGCCGGAAGGCTCAAGATATTCGCGGGGCTTCTCGCTCTTCTTGTCATAATTGCCTTTGGAACGGCAAGATATTTCAACACCACCCGCGGAAGAATATTCCTGCTTGATATCGGTTTCGACGGCAAGTACGAGAATGTGCGGAGAGATATCGGGACCGGTCTTCTGGAAGCTCTTAAACAATACGGAATCAGGAAGGATACGATCGAGATTATGCCGGAAGAGAAAGTTGAATCCGGGTATATATATCTTGTGAAAACCGAAGTTCCGGCCGGCCGTTCCCTGATAAAGATAAATAATATAATAGATATGAAGGTCGAAGAGATAGGGGGGCGGGTCAGAAGCTGTTATGAAAGAGACTCCGGAAACAGAATAGAGATGGAGATAGGAACAAGAACCCGCGTTACTCACAGGTGTGTTATAGCAAAAAGCGCGGGGGCTGTTCTTGCCCCTGAAAAGGGACCGGTTGTGGCATTAGTGGTGGATGATTTCGGTTTTTTCAACAACAGGCTGGTGAGGGATTTTCTCGGGCTTGATATAAAGATTACCGTATCTGTCATACCGGGGCTTAAATATTCAAAGGATATCTGCCGGCTTGCAGGCAAAGCCCAGAAAGATGCTCTGTGTCACCTGCCAATGGAACCTGAGGGGGGAGCAGATGACTGCGGCAGCATACCTGTTGTGCGGGTCTCTATGAGTGATGATAGGATTAAAGGAATTGTTGAAGACGCGATCGCTAATACCCCGGGAGTTGTGGGAATGAACAATCATCAGGGGTCAAAAGCTACCGCGGATTCAAGGGTGATGAAAGCGGTCCTTTCGGTATGCCGAAAGCACGACCTCTTCTTTTTCGACAGCCTTACCTCTTCGGAATCTGTCGCGGCCAAAATCGCCCCTTTAATGGGTATGCCCTCACTCAGGAACGATATTTTCCTCGATAACAGGGGAGAGGATGCCAGGAGGAATATGGTGAAAATAATGGATATCGCGGCGAGAAGAGGATGGGCGCTCGGGATTCTGCATGTAAGGCGGGAAAGTTTCAAAGATTTGCTGTGGATGGAAGGTGAGGCTGGAAAAAGAGGGATAACTTTTGTAAATTTAAGGGAGATACCGCGGATATCAAAAAACAGTCAAGGATAAGGAGGCGGATTTGAAACGCATGAGACTGGGAGTAAATATAGACCATGTTGCCACTTTGAGAGAAGCAAGAAAGACTATCGAACCGGATCCCGTAACCGCCGCGATGATGGCTGAACAGGGGGGTGCCGATCAGATAACCTTTCATTTGAGAGAAGACAGAAGGCATATACAGAACAGGGACGTCAGGCTTATCAGTGAGATGGCTCAGACTATGGTCAACCAGGAGATGGCTGCGACTGCCGAAATGCAGGAAATAGCGATGGCAATGCACCCAGATTCTGTAACGCTGGTTCCCGAGAAGAGAGAGGAGCTGACAACTGAGGGCGGATTGAACCTTCTCGCAGACACCAGTAAATACGGAGATATCGTGACGGCTCTGAAAGAGAGCGGGATAAAGACGACAGCTTTTATAGACCCTGAAATTTCTCAGATAAAAGCGGCGGCGAAGATGGGGTTTGACGCTATAGAAATCCATACGGGGGAGTACGCGAATATCAGCCGAGGGGACAGGGATGCCGCGCTCGGAAGACTAGAAGACGCGGCTAAAACAGCATCCAAATACGGGCTTCACGTTCACGCCGGGCACGGGCTTACATACCATAATGTAAGACCGGTAGTGCTGATCCCCGAAATAGAAGAGCTTAATATCGGGCACAGTATCATCGCGAGAGCCGTATTTGTGGGAATTGAGAGAGCCGTAAGGGAGATGGCAGAAATTATAAAGCGGTGACAACTACTTTTAACCTCGGGGGGAAGTAAAAGCCTGCGATTACAGGTTTATTCGAAGAAATGGTTGTTGCGGGTGTGATAAATAATTATTATACACACTGTAAAATTACAGATGATCGAAAAACAAATATGGTGCTGATTTAAGAGCACCGTCTTTTTAATAAGCCGGATGATTATAAGGAGGACGTATGAGAGGCGATTACGAAAAGATATATAACGAGTCTATAAAGAATCCTGAAGCTTTCTGGAAAAAAGCAGCGGAGGATATTGATTGGTACAAACCTCCAACCGAGATACTCGATGATTCAAATAAACCCTTCTACAGGTGGTTTGCCGACGGCGAAATGAACACCTGTTATAACGCGCTTGACAGACACGTGGAAAACGGAAGGGCTGATCAAACGGCGCTTATCTACGACAGCCCGGTAACAGGGAATAAGGAAAAGTACACTTACAGCGACCTCTTAAGCAGAGTCAGCAGATTCGCGGGCGCTCTTTCCTCACTCGGCGTCGGCAGGGGAGACAGGGTTGTTATATATATGCCGATGATTCCTCAGGCCGCTGTCGCTATGTTAGCGTGCGCCAGAATAGGTGCTATTCATTCCGTTGTCTTCGGAGGTTTCGCGGCTCATGAGCTTGCTATAAGGATCGACGACGCCAACCCCAAGGTAGTCGTCTCCGCTTCATGCGGAATAGAAGTAAAAAAGGTGATAGAATACAAACCGCTTCTTGATAAAGCAATTGAGCTTTCGAAGAACAAGCCCGAAAAGAGCATTGTTTTTCAGCGGAAAGAGGCTGAAGCGGAAATGATAGAGGGAAGGGATATAGACTGGGAAGAGATAACAGCCGACAGTGAACCGGCCGGCTGTGTGTCCGTAAACTCAACAGATCCCCTTTATATTCTTTATACCTCCGGAACTACGGGTATGCCGAAAGGTGTTGTACGCGACAACGGAGGACACGCCGTGGCCCTGAAGTGGAGTATGAAGAACGTATACGGGATCGACCCGGGAGATGTTTACTGGGCCGCGTCTGACGTGGGTTGGGTGGTCGGCCATTCGTATATTGTTTACGGCCCTCTCCTTCACGGATGTACTACGATCCTCTACGAGGGCAAGCCTGTAAGAACACCCGACGCGGGTGCTTTCTGGCGCGTGATATCGGAGCATGGCGTCAAGGCGCTTTTTACCGCCCCGACCGCTTTCAGGGCAATCAAGAAGGAGGATCCCGAGGGGAAACTGCTCAAAGACTATGACCTGTCAGGATTTAAATATTTGTTCCTGGCCGGAGAGAGGCTCGATCCGGACACCTATGACTGGGCGGGGGATTTGCTGAAAGTTCCGGTGATAGATCACTGGTGGCAGACAGAGACGGGATGGGCGATGGTTGCTAACTGCATGGGCATAGAACAGTTTGAGGTAAAAGCGGGTTCCGCTACCAAGCCCGTGCCCGGATATCAGATTGATATAGTTGATAATCAGGGACAGAAGCTGGGAAATCCATTTTACTAGAGCTAATGCTAACAGTTGCAGTTTCATTATTTACAGAGACAGTGGTTTTCCATGCATATTTTGCACCACCAGGTCCGTATCCTTCGACTACACTTTTCCCTGTTTCGTGCA
>CAZKNG010000031.1:21431-23380 GCA_964554125.1 uncultured bacterium
GGCCGGAGAAGAGGGGATAGTGGTTGTCAAACTTCCTCTACCGCCCGGGACATTAACTACAGTCTGGCGTAACGACGAGAAATTCAAGGAGTCTTATACTGATATGTTTGAAGGATACTACTTTACCGGTGACGGCGGATTTATAGACGAAGACGGATATGTTTATATCATGGGCAGGGTCGACGATGTCATAAATGTCGCCGGCCACAGGCTTTCAACCGGAGGAATGGAAGAGGTTATAGCCACTCATCCCGATATAGCTGAATGTGCCGTTCTGGGGGTCGCTGATTCTTTCAAGGGGCAGCTGCCCGTTGGATTTGTCGTACTCAAGGACGGGGTGGACAGGGACAAAGATGAGATTGAGAGTGAACTTATAGGAATGGTCCGGAGTGAGATAGGAGCGGTTGCCAGCTTCAAAAAGGCGATAGTAGTAGAAAGACTGCCGAAAACGAGATCCGGAAAGATATTGAGGGGGACGATCCGCAAGATAGCGGACGGGAAGGATTTCAAGGTTCCTTCAACTATAGATGACCCGGACACACTGAAAGAGATCGAAGAGCACCTTCACGGTGAAGGTTATCCGAAAGAGGACTAGTTTCCTGTTTCCTGGCTTATAGTGTGAATATAAATTAAAGGTCTTCCGAATTAAACGGAAGACCTTTAATTATTCTTCTATTTTGTAACGGCTGAATGTGCGCTACAGAAGTTCTTCAAGCGGTATGTATTTCTTCCTGAAGGCTTTAGCTACCGCTTTATCAGTAATTTTACCGTTCAGTATATTTACACCCGTCCAGATAATTCCGCTTTTCTTTGCGGCCTTTTCGAAGCCGTCGTTGGCGATCTTCACGGCGAAAGGAAGAGTGGCGTTCGTAAGCGCGTATGTGGAAGTTCTCGCGACAGCGCCCGGCATATTGGCAACGCCGTAGTGGACTACGCCGTTAATTATATAAGTTGGCCTGGTGTGTGTTGTGGGCTTGATCGTTTCTATGCAGCCGCCCTGATCAACGGCAACATCCACAATGACCGATCCCGGTTTCATAGACTTGAGCATTTTCTTTGTAACCAGACGCGGGGCTTTTGCCCCTCTAATGAGAACAGCTCCTATTACAAGGCTCGATTCGGCTACCGATTTGCGGATATTTTCAGGATTGGACATCAGCGGGGTTACATTGGCCGGCAGGACGTCGCTCAGATAGCGCAATCTCTCGAGATCGATATCGAGGATTGTCACTTTCGCTCCCAGCCCTGCTGCCATTTTCGCGGCGTTTGTCCCGACTATACCTCCGCCGAGTATGGCGACCTTGGCGGGCTCAACCCCCGGCACTCCGCCGAGAAGAAGACCGGTTCCCTCCATGGGACGTTCGAGATATTTCGCCCCTTCCTGCACGGCCATCCTTCCCGCAACTTCGCTCATAGGTATCAAAAGAGGCAGTGAGCCGTCTTCATCCGCCATAGTCTCGTACGCTATACATGTTGCTCCGCTGCGTGCCATACCTTCGGTAAGTGAGCGGCTGGCGGCGAAATGGAAGTAGGTAAATATAATCTGGTCTTTACGGCATTTTTTGATCTCAACCGGCTGAGGTTCCTTTACCTTTATGATCATGTCGCTGCGGCGGAAGATATCATCAGCTTTGCCTACTATCTTCGCGCCGGCTTGGCGGTATTCCCCGTCTTCAAAGCCGCTCCCTTTTCCCGCCCCCTTCTGCACAAGAACTTTATGACCGTTTTTTACAAGGGTTTCCGCGCCGACAGGGATAAGAGCTACGCGGTATTCATCTTCTTTAATCTCCTTTGGTACACCTATAATCATTTCGACTCTCCAGGCATATTTAAAGAAAAAAATTAGTTAAACTCTGTGAATTTGTTTCTTTAAATATACCAATACAGTATTCTATAACAACACTTTTTTCAGATAAGGAGCGCTGATATCACAGGTAGATATTCTAATT
>CAZKNG010000032.1:0-9314 GCA_964554125.1 uncultured bacterium
TCTCAGTCCCAGTGTGGCCGGACACCCTCTCAGGCCGGCTACCCATCGTCGCCTTGGTAGGCCGTTACCCTACCAACTAGCTAATGGGACGCGGGACCATCCTTGAGTGATAGCTTATAAATAGAGGCTATCTTTGATTACAGAACATGCGTCCTGTAATATTATGTGGTATTAGCATCTCGTTAGAAATGTTATTCCACGCTCAAAGGGCAGGTTCCCCACGCGTTACTCACCCGTTCGCCACTTTACTCACGATTAAAAACCGCTTTCTCGTTCGACTTGCATGCCTAATCCACGCCGCCAGCGTTCATTCTGAGCCAGGATCGAACTCTCCGTTGTAAAAAAATCTAAAGAACACCGCAAAGCGATGTTCTTGTTATCATTGACTCACTCTTCAATCCAAATGGATCTTAGAGCCCACATTTGGGTCGTTTATTGCACGCTATTCCTTTATCAAAGAGCTTATTCCATATTTATGGAAAATCTTGTTCCAAAACACAATATATTGAAGAAATCAGCTTTTGTCAACCTCAAATAAATATATTCTACACAACTTCTTGAGGCAGATTACAAAAACTGATCTCGCACTCGAGACTATATAATTCATAATCACATCTATGTCAAATGATTTAAGTAATAATCTTCTTTTTTTTTAGGTTTTACGGATTAGATTTAAAATTCAAAAAATTGTTATGTTTCATTTATAGTGAAAAGATATTACTATTACCCTATACTTTAGGGTATGAGATATTCTGAAAATATTATAACGAGGATGGTTTTGCTGTGGGAAAAAATAACAAGAGTAGTTTCCGGCACATAATATTCAAGGTGATTATAATAGGCATCATAGCCGTTATAGGGTTTTCCGCGGCCGGTCTGAAATGGTTCTCGAGAGATCTGCCTTCTATGGCACGCCTTGAAATGATCGAGCCGGCCCTTAAAACAAGAATTCTCGCCGCTGATTCCACAGTTCTCAAGGAGTTTTATACACAGGACAGAATACTTACTTCAATAGAAGAAATACCGGAAAATGTCAAAAAGACATTCATAGCCGTTGAAGACCGCAGATTCTACAATCACTTCGGAATCGACTTTATTCGTATTATGTCCGCGGCCTGGGAAGATATAAAAAGCAGAAGCTTAAGCGAAGGCGCCAGCACAATCACGCAGCAGCTCGCCAGGGATTTATTTCTAACGAAAGAGCGCACATTTCCCAGAAAAATCAAAGAAATACTGCTTGCTCTCAGGATTGAACGAACATACACCAAAGATGAAATTCTTCAGATGTACTTAAACCAGATCTATTTCGGTGGCGGGAGTTACGGCGTGGAATCCGCTTCCAGGGAGTTTTTCGGTAAACCACTAAATGAGCTCAACCTCAACCAGATCGCCCTCCTGGCGGGCCTTCAGAAGAATCCGGCCGGATATAATCCTTTCAGGCACCCGGACAGAGCCGTGAGGAGAAGAAATACCGTTCTGAATCTGATGGCGGGTAATGAAATAATTACCAGAGGACAACTCGATTCACTGAAAACCCTTCCCCTCGATATAGACAGAAAAAAGAAATCTGATTCTGAACTTGCCTCCTATTTTACAAGGTATATAAAATCAAAACTTTCTACAAAATATGGAGACCGGGCAGTCTACCGTGAAGGTTTTACGGTTTATACCACACTCAATACAAAGCTCCAGAGAGCTGCAGAAGACAGCCTTGAATCCTTCCTGAGGGATATGGAGGAGGAAGCTGGTTATGAGCTTACACGCGAGATATATCTGGATTCTCTGGCCGCAGGTTCGAAAATCGAACCTGCTTATATTCAATCAGCCGCGCTTGCTATGAATCCTAATAACGGACATATCCTTGTTATGGTCGGCGGAAGAAACTTTCAGGAAAGTAAGTGGAACAGAGTTACTCAGGCAAAAAAACAACCGGGATCAGCTTTTAAAATATTCACCTATATTACGGCGCTCAAGAACGGTTACAGACCTTCCGACATGCTTCTCGATTCTCCCCTTGTAATTGAAATGCCCAACGGCGAAGTCTGGAAACCCAGAAATTTCTCGGAGAAATTCCACGGCTCCGTATCACTCCGGTACGCCCTTGACCATTCTATAAATGTTCCAACCATAAAACTCCTGAAAGAAATTGGCCCGCCGTCGGTAGTAAATACCGCGAAGAGTATGGGAATAAACAGTCCTATTCATCCATACTATTCACTGGCACTTGGGACAGAGGATGTCTCACTCCTGGAACTGACAACCGCCTACGGGGTTCTTGCCGCTGAAGGAATTCATTCAGAACCTATGGCTATTCTTAAAATAGAAGATAGAAACGGCAATGTGCTCGAAGAAAATTACCCGAGCCGGAGAGAAGTCCTTTCTCCTGAAATCGCCTATCTCGCTACAGATATGCTTAAGTCGGTGATAGATGAAGGGACTGGCAAAAATGTCAGGAGATGGGGACTCAGCATCCCCTGCGCGGGTAAAACCGGCACTACCGACGATTGCGGAAACGGGTGGTTTCTGGGATATACTCCCGAGATTGTCGTGGGAGTCTGGACAGGATTCGATAAAAAGAAGTTCATGGGAAGGAGAAGAACAGGAGCAAGAGTAGCCCTCCCTATATGGGTTGATATAATGAAAGCCGCGTATCCGCTTAACAGAGGGCCCGAATTCAAGAGGCCGCCCGGGATTGCTGAAACAATAATATGTGAAGATACGGGTCTGCTGGCAACTCCCTATTGTAAAAATGTGCGGCGTGAAATATTTCTGAAAGGGACTGAACCGGAGCGAAAGTGTGATCTTCACAGCATCAGTAAATACGATTTAAACAGTGACAAAGAATTCCCTGAGATGGATAAGGCTCTTCAGGAAGATTGATACCTGTCAAATCCGATTTTCAATAATCTTTATGGAATCAGATCCGCCCGGAGAGCGGAAAGAAAAGGCGTCCCCCTGCAAACGCGCGTGTGATTCTAAAAATCTCCTGTTCTAAATTCCTCTATAATCTTTACACCGGCGCTAGCGCCTATTCTATCAGCCCCTGCTTCTATAAGTTCCAAAGCTTTCTTTGCCGTTCTGATTCCAGCGGAAGCCTTGACGCCGAAGTTGTCTCCAACAGTTTCACGCATTATTTCAACGTCATGAACATTCGCTCCGGGCGGGCCAAACCCGGTCGAGGTTTTTACAAAAGAAGCTCCCCCGTCTACCGCAATCAGGCAGGCCTCGCGTTTTTCCTCCTCAGAGAGAAGCGCCGCTTCTATTATTACCTTAACAATAGCTTCACCGGCGCAGGCTTTAACTACTTTTTTAATATCATCACGCGCGTATTTTTCCCGTCCGGATTTAAGAGCGCCGATATTCAAAACCATATCTATTTCATCCGCTCCGTCAGAGACAGCCCTTTCCGCTTCAAAAGCCTTAACAAGAGAATTAACCGCGCCCAGGGGAAACCCCGAAACAGAGCAAACCTTAATACCGGTCCCTTTAACTTGTGATTTAACCAGAGGAACGTAATGTGTATTCACACAGACAGACCAGAAATCATATTTCTTTGCTTCATCACACAATCTTATAATATCATTCTCCTTCGCCTCCGGTTTCAGCAGTGTGTGATCTATAAATCTGTGCAATTCGATATTTTTCATATTATTCCCTTTTCAATTTAGCCTGTAAACAATCATATATTCTCATGAAGCCCCTGAAGAGTCTTCAATGTGTCGATTTTACCACTTTTAATATAGACCCTGACTACCCTTTTGTTGATTCTGCACAACACTTCGTAGTTTAAAGTGCCGTCCCACTGGGCCGTTTCATCAACGGTAATTTCTTCATTTCCCTGCCTGCCAAAAATTACGACCTCCTCGCCAACCCGCGGATCTTCAAATCCGTATAGATCAACCATAGTCATATCCATCGTGACTCTTCCTACGATCGGAACCCTTCTTCCCCGGAAAAGAACTTCCCCTTTATTTGAAAGTCTGTGACTCATGCCGTGACCGTAACCCGCCGCAATGGTTCCTATAATAGTGGGTTTTTCAGTTATATAAGTTCTTCCATAGCTTATACTCTCCCCTGAGAGAACCTCTCTGGCGAGCAGAAGCTTAGTCTTGAAATTCATTACGGGGCGGATATCTATTTTGTCCCTTAAATCAACCGAGGGTGTATGTCCGTAAGCCAGAAGGCCCGGCCTTACCATATTGAAATGAGACTCGGGGAAATTAATTATAGCCGCGCTGTTCGCGCTGTGAATATATTTAAACGTAACCTCTTTACTTTTTAAATAGTCCACGATTTCAGAAAATAAATTTATCTGATCGGAGGTATACTCGACATCACTGTCGGCTGCCGGGAAATGGGTAAATAACCCTTCCAGTACAAGACCTTCAAGTTGACTTATCTTCAGCGCAAAGTCAGATGTTTTTGCCACAGGCAACCCCGCTCTTCCCATACCGGTATCAACTTCAATATGAACAGTGCACTTTTTGCCCTTACTGATTGCCATTCCGGAGGCGGCTCTTGCAAATTCGTAAGTTGACACTGAAGCGGAAAGATCATATTCAATCAATCTTCCAATCTGATCTTTGAGAATAGGACTTAGAATCAGAATCGGCAGTTTAATTCCAGCTTTACGAAGCTGCACACCCTCATCGATAGTAGCTACTCCAAGCATATTTACTCCACACCCGGAGGCAAACTTCGAAATCCGGACAGCTCCGTGGCCGTAAGCGTCAGCCTTGACGACCAGCAAAATATTTACCCTGTCGGAAAGAATGTCACGGATTCTGTCAAGGTTCCATTTGAACGCGTCAAGATCAATCTCTACCCACGTGGGAAAACTCAGCATCACTTCTCCAGTTATCTAGATATCAATCTGTTTCTTCATTGTCGTAATAAAAAAACCTGTCCAGCAGTCTTACATACTCAGTCCAATTACCGTCCTCTTTATTATGATCTTCAAAGATATTAAGGGTTCCCCGCACCTGCGCATCCATATTATCAATATAGCTCAACAGCAATGCTTCGACCATCATCGGTCTGACGGGTGAACCATGTTCCAATTTTCCATGATGACTGAGTATCATATGCTTGATTTTCATTTCAAGGTCATCGGGAAAACCCTCTATACCCCGTATATATTCATTCAGAAATTCAACCCCGAGTGTTATATGACCAAGAAGCCTGCCCCTGTCCGAATATTCAATATGGTTTGTAACTTTGAGTTCCTGCAGTTTTCCGAGATCATGAAGAATCACCCCGGAAATCAGCAGATCTTCATCAATCTGCGGATATATGCCGGCTGCCTTAACGGCTATCTGTAACATATCGTATATGTGCTCAACCAGCCCTCCGATATAAGCATGATGCCACCCTTTAGCCGCGGGCGCGCTTATAAGCCTTTCCCTGAAACTCTCATTGTCAAAAATCTTCTCAAGGAGGAGCTTTAAATATTTATTATCGATAGCAGAAATAATCCGCTGTATTTCCGAGTAGATTTCATCAACCGGTTTCGATGAAGAGGGCAGGAACATAGCCGGGTCGTACTGGGCGCTCTCGAGTTTCTCGATATCATAAACCTTGATCTGGATACTACCCTTGTAATCCTGTATCGTTCCGCTGACCCGCACAACATCACCGGCCCTGATATTGTCACTTCCACTTGGAGGATCCCACATAACTCCCTTCAGCACTCCATCTTTATCAGTGAACTGAAAGAGAAAAAACTCACCTCCGGAAAAGGTTCTGACAACTTTCTTAGAGACAGCCATTATTTTTTCTACATCATCGCCGACATTTAATATCTGGCCCATTCTTCCTCCACTTAAAAACCCGGGGTAACCCCATACACTAAACTACTCAAAGAAAAAGCTGACAGTCAAGTAATATCAAACTTTTTTGCGCCGGCACAATCCGCCGGACCCAAACGAGCATATATATAAAAAGTGCGGTTATAAGAAACCGCACTTGATAAAGAACAAAAATGCAAAATCAATCCTGTCTTACTAGATGGTGGATATGAACTTACCGGCGTATTCTATATACTCAACGGTAACTTTGCCTCCAATATGATTGATTCTTCTGTAATTTCGGGTCGCGGCTGTCGGCCTGCTGCCGAAACTGACTCCACCTTTAAAATAATGATTTTCATTCATCAGAGCCCTGAGAATAAAGACCGTATCCTCATTCGGTGAATCAACAATAAAACTTACATTCTTCAGATTCAGCAGGAAAGCCATCTCAGGTTCACCGTCATAGCTGACTTCTTCATAAGTTACAGGGGCTTTGTCTACCTTGAATTTTGTGTCTACTATTTCCTTTGTTGTACGGGTACTGTAGGTTAAACCGTCGAGCGTTTTCTCTTCATAAGGGGAATCATCGAAACCCTTGACTATATTAGGAAGAGGGTTGCCCTCCGGGGCGCCAACAAACGAAGTGTCCTGTCCGACGACAATGAAATCCACTTTATAATGAACTACGGGATTAAATCTCTTGGTAACACCGACGGTGTACTTCTTTCCCTCTAAACCTTCTATTTCACTGCCGATTTGATCGCCAATAAAAAATTCAAGCAGATTCCCTTCACGCACGAGAGCCGCGTCATCCTTGGACGCTATGAAAAGGGGCGTATCAAAACTGAACTTATACCCCGGACTCTTGATTTTAGCGAAATTCGCTTCCCTCAAACTCACCTGAGTATAGGTTTCCTCAAGTTCTCCTCCACAACCGGCAAAAATACTGACAGTTAAAACAATAATCATGGAAAAGGAAAAAAACTTAGACATCGACCTCTCCTTTGTAAAAATCGAACAACCCGTTTCTATATCTAATTATAATTTTATACCATACACTAACGGCTTTTCTCAAATGGAAATTAATATGCTTTTATTACAATGTCAACAGCAAAGTTAAAGTGACAGAGCTGCGGATGGATCTAAAACAACTTACCGGATTATTTTCCTTATCCTTCCCGGGTTATCACTGACTTCTCTTGCTGTCTTCCTTATCTGTCAGCGCGATACCGTGACTGCGGAACACCCTTTTGACACCATTATGAATCGGTATACTTTTTTCCATAGGAACCAGTTTTACGGATGAGTATTCGATCTCTCCCTTTCTGGATATTTCAAGATTCAGTTTCCCCATATATTTACCCTTACCCCCCACCCCGAATATTAACGTTTCACCTACTCTTTCGATCTTATCGATCCTCTGGCTCCCGTGCCCGATAACGGCAATGTCAAACATAGGTACTTCGCTGAGAACCTTCCTGGCCTGGGCCAACTCCATATGACAGAGCACTATAAGTAAATCCGCCTCCTCTTTCATCCTTTCAGCCACAGTCTTTAGAGTATCCACGGCAGGTTCAAGCCTGAACCGGGAACGATCTATATAATCAGGGAAGCGCACAGAATCATCCAGAACGCCGGTTATCCCCACCCTTAGCCCGGTATCAAACTCCTTGATAAAATAAGCGGGGCTGAAGATCCTCTCGCCGGTCTCAGAATAAACAAGATTGGAAACCGCAAAATCAAAGGAGTATAGATCGCGGGTATCAATTAAATAATCCAGACCGAAGATATAATCTATCTCTCCGGTAGTAAAAAGATCGAGTCCCATCAGTTCATAACACTCCATTAATAAATCCGCTTTATCCATAGAAAATGACAAATCAAGACTGAAATCATCTCCGCAGCTTAAGAAAATAAGATTATCTGTTTCTCTCCTGGTCCTCTCAACATAAGTAGCCATACGCCCGAGACCGCCCATGTCTATTACAGCACATCCGCATGATCTTATCTTTCCATGCAGATCACTTGTAAATAGAACTGTAAGATCGGTTTTTCCCTTCAAATCAACCCTCTTGTCGTCATCCTTCTTTGAACATGAAACCAGAAGGAAAAAAAGAAGTAAAAAAAGGGATAATAAAACAACTCTTTCTTTCTTCGGCATCATAACCTGCATATTCGAACCTCACTGTCTATCTATAAGAACAGAAACATTCATATCCGCCTCTTTCAGTTTGCCCTCCTGAAAGATCACTTGAAATTTATAACTTCCCAGGTTAATCCTCAAACCTTTCATCTTACAGGAAAGGAAGCTATTACCCCCTGATACCATCATATTATACCAGAGTTTTCCGGTAAGGGGAACACAAAATCTCATCGAATTCTTTAAATCAAACCTTTCTCTCTGGATAATTAAAGCTTGCGCGGGAACCATTAACCACATTTATTTTTGAGAGAAGGGATAAAAAACGGAAAGGAAACAGATTATGCCGCATTTTCAATGGTTTCGTATTAACACAAATCTGGTTATTATGATTATAACGGTTGCCATTTTTGCCGGATGCGCAGGCCCCCCGGGCCGGCATCCAGCAGCGGAAAAACCCGCAGATACAGGCAAGACACCACAGAGACGCCCTCCGGAAATAGTCATAGTCGACGCGAATCAAACCGCCGCAGAAGGCAACTTGAAGAAAGCTGCCTCGATGCTCGAAGAACTTACAGATTCTCACCCTGAAAATATAAAAGCGCTGAAATTGCTGGCGAAAATCTATTCTAATCTCGGTAAAGAGGATGAATCATTCACGCTCTGGGAAAGAGTATACAAGCTGAACCCTTACGACCCGGACGCTGCTTATGAAACAAGCAAAAAACTAAGATACAGAGAAGACTGGTCACAGCTTCGATCCCGTATGCGTGACCTCGAGAAGAAAGGGGCCGCCGACAGACGACACTATCTGATGATCGGGCGGGCGGACTTAAGGCTCGGATATAAAGCGGAGGCTGAAAAATATCTGCTTAAAGCAACCGGAATGAAAGAGGCGGATCTTCTTCTTGGAAAATTATATTACGGGCGGGGCAGATATTCAGAAGCACAGAAGGCGTTTCAAAAAACACTGAGAAAAGACAAGGGAAATTATTCAGCGCATATTTATTCAGGATATATATATTACAGCAGAAAGAGGTACGCGAAAGCTCTTGAACATTACAGAAAGGCTCTTCGAACCCGAAACAGTTCTCAAGCCAATTTATGCCTCGCGGCAGTTCACCAGAAACTCGGCAATTACTCTTCAGCTATTGAATATTTCGAGGATGGACTCTCAAAAAATGATCCGCGCGGAACAAACGAGAGAAAGAAGGCCTATAATACTCTATGCCGGCTGCTTATCAAAAGAGGGAAAACAGACCGCGCCTACTCGGTCATCCGCCGGGGTATCAGGGAATTCCCGGATTCGGGCGGGCTCTATTTCTACTGGGGAACAGCCCTTTTCAAAGACGGCTTCCACGCCAGAGCCAAAGATAAGTTCAAAA
>CAZKNG010000032.1:9414-22270 GCA_964554125.1 uncultured bacterium
ATTCTATTATCCACTACCTGGTATTATTACACAAAAACAAAAGAACACCTCGATAATGAATTCGGAATTCGTCTCAAATCGGTAGCCTCTCTCGTTTCTTCCAACCTCCAGGCCGAATTCTTCCAATCCGATTCCGACCCCTTTTTTATAACAATTCCTGAAAGGGTCACTTCCAGATTGAGGACTATTCAGTCGGCGTATTCAATATCCAATATCCTCGTCATGAGAGAAGACGGAGTGGTGCTTTTTTCCCTGAATTCATATCTTTTTCTCCCGGGAGAACAGTATCCAATGTGGAACATGGATTATAAAGCTATAGTAAAAGCTCTGGAAGGCAGCGCGTCCTCTACAAATCTCTACAACTCTCCTGAAGGAAATTACATGAAAGCGGGATACGCCCCCATAGCCAGCCCGGGAAAAACATCTGAACTTGTAGTAGCCGTGGAAGCCAGCGCGGAGTTCTTGAAAAGCCTTAAGGAAATGAGATCGGTTCTTTCAATCATAACCGCTATATCAATCATCGGTATCATTCTATTTATAATTTTTGTTCTCAAAGCCACCGGCGCGCTTATTAAGGCCCGTGAATCCCTGATGCGTTCCGAAACTCTTGCCACTGTCGGCAGAATGACCGCGGGGATTGCTCACGAAATCAGAAACCCGCTCTTTATTATAAGAAGCAGCGCCGAAAAGTTAAGGGAAAGGTATCCCGCCGAATCCGGAGAAATAGACGAATTTATTATAGAAGAGGTTGACAGACTTAACAAAACTCTTACCGAATACCTGATGTTTTCAAAGGATAAAAAGAGCGGAAGGAAGCCGGTTGACCTCATAAATATTCTAAACAGAAGTCTGAACCTTGTAAAAAAGGGGCGCAATACTTCTATACTTACAGACTTTTCAACGGAATCGGCTCCATTTGACGGCGAAGAGAAAGAGCTTATGCAATCCTTTCTCAACATACTTATAAACGCCCTGCAGGCAACTTCCGGTAATGGAAAAGTTGAAATTATATTTAATAATACGGAGGGTAACTACATAATTGAATTCAAAGATAACGGCGGCGGCATACCCGAAGAAACGGTTTCTAAAATCTTCGAACCGTTCTATACAACCAAAACGGATGGGAGCGGGCTGGGGTTGTCAATTGCTAAAGAGATTATCGAAGCTCATAACGGAGAAATAACTGCCCGAAGTAATGCGGGGAAGGGAACTACAATTCAGGTGATCTTCCCGGGAGCAGAGAGGAGTCAGGAGAAATAAATGAGTAGAGTGCTTATTATCGACGATGAGAAAAAAATAGTCAAAATTCTTTCCGACAAAATATCAAGGGAAGGCCATGATGTTCAAACAAGTGCGAGTGCTGAAGAAGCCCTTGTAATAATAAGTAAATCACCTCCCGACATCGTTCTTTGCGATCTTAAGCTTGAGGGAATGAGCGGGCTCGAACTTCTACGCGTTGTAAAGCAGAAATTTCCGCAGATCGATTTTATAATCATGACGGCATACGCGAGCGCTGACACTGCCGTAAAAGCTATGAGCGAGGGGGCTTATGAATATCTCATAAAACCGTTCCATATGGAAGAGGTCCTGCTGCTGATTAAAAGGATTCAGGAAAGACAGATCCTCATGGCTGAAAACACAATTCTTAAGGAAAAGAACGCCCTGAAGGAAGCCGACCGAAAGATTGTAGGTTCCTCAAGAGAGATAACCAGCGTAAAAAATCAGATAGAAAAGGTCGCTGTAACAGAAACACCTGTTCTTATCCAGGGCGAAAGCGGTACGGGCAAGGAACTGGCGGCTGAATTAATTCATTCCAAAAGCGGACGGGCTGAAAGATCTTTCATCGTTATAAACTGCGCGGCGATACCTGAAACACTCCTGGAATCCGAGCTTTTTGGTCACGAGAGGGGAGCGTTCACGGGCGCTGCCACAAAAAAACCGGGGTTATTCCGCCTGGCTGACGGAGGAACACTCTTTCTCGATGAAATAGGCGATATGCCCCTCTCTATACAGGCCAAACTGCTGAGGGTTATTGAAAACGGCGAATTTCTTCCCCTGGGCAGCTCGAAGATTGTAAAAGTCAATGTCCGGCTTATAGCGGCAACAAACAAAAACCTGGAAAGGTTAAGCGAGAAGGAATTATTCAGAAAAGACCTGCTGTTCAGATTAAATGTCTTTCCAATAATAATACCCCCGCTCAGGGAAAGGAAATCTGATATAATTCCGATCGCTGTCAGTTTACTGCAGAAACTCGGAAGACCGGCAGATGGAATATCTTCTGAGATTGAAGAAATCCTTTTGAGTTACTCCTGGCCCGGAAATGTGAGAGAATTAAGGAATGCCCTTGAAAGAGCAGTAATTCTTGCAGGGCCCGAGAAGATTTCGCCGGATCATTTCAAACTCTTAGGTGACGGGCAGGCTGAATCCCCTGAAGGTTCGCTGAATTCTCTTCTGGACGATAAAAGCCTACCTGAGATCGAAAAGATCCTTATCGGGGAAGCCCTTAAAAAAACAGGCGGCAATAAGAGCAGGGCAGCTGAGATACTTGGCATAACCAGAAGAACCCTGTATGGAAGGCTTGATAAATACAATATCGGGCGGTGAGTTCTCCGGGGCCTTTCAGCATGACGGTTGAAAGAGATGATCTTTTAGCCCTATTAAATGATGATAATGAATTTTCCAGGAACGGACCGGTTCAAATTAAAGTAACTACGGAAACACACCTGATATCCAGGTCAGTGCACCACGGGGGACATCAAGAGTGTACCTCAGGGTGCAATAAAGGTAAGGTTATTTTCAGGTACACATAGTAATACGTTGTATTACAAAGAGTTATAGACAATATATCCCGTGGCACAGCATTTGCCCCGCTTTAAGGACTGAAAGGAGAGTGTCAAAATGATAAAATCCAAAAAAATAATCTTTCTAATCCTGATATCTCTATCCGCGCTCATTCTGTCTGAACCGGCGGGAGCTCAGAATATAGGCAGAGAAAACATTGAGAGTGCTCTTAGAATGACTGAGGAGATTATTCAGCAGGCAAAGGAAATCGTTCAGAACAGCCGTAGCCAGAAAGCGCGCCTGAGGCTACAGAAGGCTTCAACTCTTCAGAACAAAGCCCGCAGCGAAGCCGGTAATTTTACCAACGCCAGAAAGAACGCTCTTTCTTATAAACTGACAATGGAAGCAAGAGAAGAGGCAAAACGGGCTATTGCTTCTGCAAAAACTGAAACCAGGATATTAGAAAAACACAGAAGGATCTTCGAGGGAACAAGGGAGAAATTATCCGGTCTCAGAGAAAGACTGATTAATAACGATTACGATGATATGAGAACCCGTAAGTTTATTCATGACGCGGAGGCCATGCTTGAGAAATCGCGTACCAACATGACTCAAATGCGCAGTCAACTTGCCCTCAAATTAGCGCTGAACGCGCAGAAACTGACCAGCCAGGCTGAAAACAGATTCAGAAAAATAAAAAATACCCGTAAAATGTGCGAGCGAAGACTGGCCCTGATGAAAAGATTAACCTCTCGCGCCAGAGACCGTATCGAGGAAAGCAAAGAAGAGAAGAACAGGTACCGCATTTCAATGGCGGAGAAAGAACTTGAAAAGGCGAAATCCTTATTCAGAGAGGGCAGGTATAATGCCTGCAGGATGACTCTCGTAAAAAGTGAAAAAATGATAAGGAACCTTATTAACAACCTCAACTCCTCCGGCGGAGAGGACAGGGTCCGGGAAATGCTGAAGCAGACCTGGCAATTCCACGAAAGGACAAAGGAGGCGTTTGAAAGGTCACAGGGTTCACCGGACAGGGGGATCCTCAAACAGGCTGAAAAAATGCTTAAGGCGGCAGAACAGAATATCAGAAACGGAAACACAGATCAGGCCACGCGTTTTATCAACCGGGCACGGTCAATTCTAAGGAAAGGATCAGAATCCGCCGGGCCGGAGATTACACCGGGCAGAATCCAGGCAAGACTTGAAATAGTTGACTCGAAGAAAAAGGAAACTGAAATTGTAATTAGAAACTGCCGGAAGGAAGAAGGCAGAGCCCTATACGAAAGAGCAGTCAAACACTTGAATAAAGCACACCAGCACTTCAAGAACAGCCAGCTTAAATCAGCTTCTGCTGAAGCAGGAATAGCCAATAACCTCTTCGACCGTATAACTGAAATATGTTCTATATAAAGCTTTGCGCCGCGGTCTGTCTCTTTGTGATATTATACGGCTGCGCCCCGAATATAGATAAAAAGACTGAAGCAGATACTCTTTCTGCTGAAACCCGGAATCTTGAGGTAGAGGGGGAGTTGGAAAGCATATTTCTTGAAATGCATCTTACTGCTTTACAAAAAATATCCGCATTAAAAAAAAGCTCCGCGAATCAAGCCCTGAAATTTGAAATCATATCAATTGTAAATACAGCGGAAGAGTTCTATCTTAAAGGAGATATAATAGAAGCGATAGAACTCTTAAATGAAGCTGATGAATTACTGGAGTAGTGTAATTGATCCCCGTATACAGTCAGAATGAACAGAACATGGGAATGATTTCGTGTATATTTATTATTATTTGTGTATCCATATGCATACTCTTACCATCCTCCCTCCTCCGTGCAGAAAACAGCAACAGCATAGTTACAGGATATGACTCCTTTATTGACCATTATACTATTCTTCAAGACGATACTACCGAGATTCTCAATGAGTATTATACGAGTTTAACTAACAGATTCGCCTTTGATAACGCGAAGATGAAACCTGAGCTGGGGAATTCACTTAAGATTGGAAATCAAACCGTTGGCAACAGAATGGATCTTGGCCTCCAGTTCGGCCGCGAAAGCTTTATTAAAACAGAACTCAAAACCGATCTCTATATAAAGCATTTCAGAGAAAACAGCGATTACAGTTTCAGCAATGATTATAAACAGCTTAATACCCGGCTTAATATCGGCCGTAAATTCTCGGACAATATTGAGATCTATTCAAGGAGCAGACTTGAAATCGTTGATTATGAAAACCGCACTGAATTCGATTACGACTATAACTACATCGACACCGGTGTTGAAATAAGCGCGGGTTCCATTCTTAACAACCTCTTTCATGTTTCAGCATCATACGGCAGCCGCGAGGCACCCGACACAACAGCCTTAAGCTACAAGAGGCAGATGATTGAACTTGACGCCTTTATCTCGCCAGACGGTAAATACCGGCACAACCTCTCTGTTCTGGCAAACAGAAGAAAGTACAGCGGAAGTTCAAGAAGCTCTTTATGGAACCTGTATTCTTTTTACAGATTCACACTGCTGGCAGAGAGTGAAAAAGAATATTCCATTGAACTGGACGGAGAATCATCCATTTATGATTCACCTTCCAGCATCTACTTTGACACTCATTTTGTCAGGGCCGGCCTGAAAGTATCTATTCCTTTTACGGATATAGACAGAATCTCAATTGAGCCCAGGTACGCGCGAATGTTTTGCGACCAATACAGTGAGGAGAGGTACCAGGAATATTCGATTATCGCGGGAGTGGAAATTATGGATATCGATAATTTCTGGTGCATGTTAAGCTACGAGCCGGGTAGAAGAAACTATCTCAAAGAGGAAAATGAACTCTATTCCGATTTCTATTTAAACAGATTATCTATTATGGGAAGTATATCGATATACAGCGGAATCAGCGCGGATATCTTTATAATACACGATCCGGAGACTCATACGAGGAAGGAAGATGATTTCTCAATAACTCTTATTTCCGTTTCCCTTTCCAAACGGTTCTGAAGTCTGTGATCTGACATTTTCAAACCGCGATGTCACTTATTGTTTTTCAGTTGAAGCTTCAAGAAGTAACTCTGAAATATCCTTTACTTCCACCTTTTCATTTTCCAGAGCTTTCAATCCGTCCTCAAACATTGTCATGCAGAAAGGGCATGCGGTATATATCTGATCTATATCCGTTTCAAGAGCCTCCTTGACCCTTGTTTCGTTTATTTTATCTCCGATCGTCTCCTCCAGCCACATCCTTCCGCCTCCGGCTCCACAGCAGAAGCTTCGTTTCCCTTTCCGGTCAAACTCAGACAGATCGACCCCTTCTATTTCTGAGATCAGCTCTCGGGGTTCTGATATGATATCATTATACCTTCCAAGATAACACGGATCGTGATAAATCCCTTTTATATCTTTAGCGGCCGTGAACTCAAGTTTCCCGGCCCGGGTAAGCTCGAGAAGAAATTCAGCGTGATGGACGACAGGTTTTGAATATCCCGACTGAGGGTAGTCAGCCCTGAAAGAATTAAGCCCATGAGGACAAATCGTCAATATTCTATTGAATTCATACTTTTTCATAACCTCTATATTCGATTCAATAAGCATCTGCGCTAGATACTCGTTACCCATTCTCCTAGCGGAGTCTCCGCAGCATTTTTCCTCGGTGCCTAAAATAGCGTAGTCAACACCCGCTCTCTCTAGCAGCTGAACAACAGATCTCGCTATCTTCTTACCCCTGTCGTCGAACGAACCGGCGCATCCTACCCAGAATAATATATCAAAACTCTTCTTTTCCGAAGCAAGGGGCACATTAAGGTCTGCCGCCCAGTTTGCTCTGTCAGCGTAACCGAATGACCACGGGTTGTAATTTACCTCCATATTTCTAAAAACCGGCTGGGCTTCAGACGGAAAATCAGCTTCTGTTAAAACCAGGTACCTCCTCATATCTACTATTTTCTGAACATGCTCGATAAAAGGAGGACATTCCTGAAGACACGCTCCGCACGTGGTGCAAGCCCAGAGTTCATCCTTTGACACCTTGTCGGGAACAATCTGCTTTTCTTCTGAATCTTTATCGTTATCTGATAAAAGACCGCCCATCTGTTCCATAAAATGTTCCCTCAGGTTGTGTATCATCCCATAAGGGGTTAAGGGTTTATCTGTAAGATAGGCCGGACATGCCGCCTGACACCTGCCGCATTCGGTGCAGGCATAAAGGTCAAGAAGCTGTTTCCAGGAAAAGTCTGTCAGAACGGAGTTGCCGAATTTCATAGCTGTTTCATCATCGAAATCCATACTTGTTAATGTCCCGGGTAGCCCGAGATTTCTGAAAAAGACATTCGGGATAGCTCCAAGAATATGGATATGCTTTGAAAAAGGAATATAGAGCAGGAAGAAGAAAACGATCAGGTGATGAAACCACGCGAACACTGATTCGGCGATATCTGCTCTTATCCGGTTACTCTCTATGATATTGGCGGCAATATTGGAAATTGGCGCTGAAGAACCATCTATTTCACCCTGGAGAATACCCGCCCCTTTGAGTCCGTACATGAGAATTATAAGAATAAAAATCAGGGTAAGGATAAACACCGCTTCTCTGCCTGTTTTCGGATCGCTGCTCTCCAGGCGGACAGGTTTAAGGACAAACCGTCTGAAAATAGACACGACTATCGCCCCGAGAACTATCAACGCCAGTATATCCTGACAGAAGGATATTACAGCAGCAACCCCTGAGCCGAAAAGGGCCTCGTAACTGAAAGAGGGGATTATCATACTCAGGATATGTTCTCCGGTACCCAGAGTAATAAAAATAAATCCCCAGAATATGAAGAAATGGCCGATACCGGCTACCTGGGAAAGAACGCGGGCCTGACCCGCGACAAAAACAATAACCGATTTTACGCGTTGCCCGAAATTGTCTAATCTGTCTTCCGGCCCGCCCAGCCTGAGAGCTCTGATCAGTCGAGAAACAATAAAACCAAACGCGATCAGCACAGCCGATAGTGTAACCAGCATAATAATGCCTTCAATGGTCATAAAACTTCTCCTTTAATAACAACCCGGCAGATCTACACTCTGTGCACCTACAAATAATATAATTTAAAAAGCCCTTACCGCCCGATATTATCCTTCAAGCTGTATGCTCCTCTAAAAGGTTTCGTAGAAAATCTACATGAGTTTCTTTATCTCCTGAGTCAACACAGGTACAACTTCAAAAAGATCTCCGACAATTCCATAATGAGCTTTTTCAAATATAGGGGCGTTGGGATCCTTGTTTATCGCCACGATTACTTTTGACGTTCTCATTCCGGCAAGATGCTGAATTGCTCCTGAAATCCCGCAGGCAATATAGAGTTTTGGGTTTACAATCTTACCTGTCTGGCCTACCTGAAGAGGTTGGGGAACGTAACCAGCATCAACAGCAGCTCTTGAAGCTCCTACAGCTCCACCCAGAAGATCCGCGAGTTCTCCGAGGATCTCAAAATTCGATTCCTCTTTCATGGCCCTTCCACCGGAAATAATCACTTCAGCTTCCGTAATGTCAGGTCTCCCTCCCGCCATCGGGATAATCTCTGTCGCCAGAGCCCTTATCATATCTTGAGTAACTCCCGAGGGACGTGTCACTATCTCAGTTTCACCGCCGTCAGTTTCGGCCGGGGTTAGATTGTTCGGCCTTATTGTTATAAAAACCGGAACCTCTCCGACCGGGGCAATCTCAACAAAAAGCTTCCCGGAATAAACGGGCCTTTTAGCAACGCAGCGTCCATCTTCGAATCTCAAATCAACACAGTCGCTGAACATTACACCATTCACGCGGGCGGCAACTCTGGGGCTCAGGTCCCTTCCCATAGCTGTAGCGGCGGAGATTATATACCCGTAACCGTTCTCATTTATCATGTCAGAAACTACCTTAGCGTACCCCTCAGTGGAGTATTTTTCAACCTGATCGTCATCGACACATACAGCTTTTCTTATCCCGAATCCGGATATATTCTTCGACAGCTCGGAAGCGCCCTTACCTATCAGTACGGCGTCGATAGCCCCCCCGGTTCCTTCGGTAACGATCCTTCCGGCGGTAATAAGTTCTTTGATTACCTTCTTCAGGTTTCCGTCCCTTATTTCTCCAAAAATAAGAACATCATTCATTATAAATATCCTCCTCTATACTATTTTCCTGTATTTTTATAATACTTTCGCTTCTTCACGTAATACCCTGGCAAGCTCTGCCGCCTTTTCAGCCGCTTCTTCACCCTCGATCATCTTGCATTCACCACTCTTCGGTTGTGAAAGCCATTTTACAATCGTACTCTTATTCTCTAAAGAGATATCGCTCAGGTCAAGATCGGCCAGTGTTACTTTCCTTATCTCTTTCTTCTTGGCCTTCATAATTCCGGGAAGAGACGCGTAGCGAGGTTCATTCAACCCCTTAGCACAGGATATAACCGCCGGAAGAGAGGTCTCAACTTTCTCATCCGCACCCTCTATGCTTCGCTTCAAAAAAGCCTTCTTATTATCCTCTGAAATTTCAAATTCAGATATTACATTCACCTGCGGAATATCGAGCTTTTCAGCCAGAAAGGCCTGTGTCTGTGCCATATCGTAGTCTATTCCCTGTTTACCGCAGAAAATAATATCAAACCCGTTTTCCTTAATAGCCGCGGCTAAAACAGAGGCGGTCATATCGGGGGTCGGTTTTTCAAGAGCGGGATCACAAATATGAACAGCGCTGTCAGCTCCCATTGCAAGGGCTGTTCTAATAATTTCTGTTGACTCCTCCGGACCCATGCAAACTACAGTTACAGTGCTTTCCCCCCCTGTTTTTTCCTTGAGCTGCAGCCCCTCTTCGATAGCATATTCGTCATAAGTGTTGATTATAAACTTGACGCCTTCCTTATTAATTCCCGAACCTTCGCTGTTAATCAATATTTTCGCTTCAGTGTCCGGAACACGTTTTAATAATACTATAATTTTCAATTCTTCCTCCTTCCAGGATTCATATCATAAAATTATCTAGGATAGCAGATGACTGTATTCTTTTAATATTTCTCTGGAGATTACCAGCTTCTGAATCTCGCTGGTTCCTTCATAGATTTCCAGCGCTCTCGCGTCCCTGTAAAGCCTTTCTATCAGAAACTCGGAAGTATATCCTACTCCACCGTGGATCTGAAGTGAATCGTAGACTATTTCATTAGCCGCCCTTGTGGCAAACAGCTTCGCCATCGATATCTGTTTAGTGCTTGTATCCCCCATATCACGTCTTCTCGCGGCAGAATAAACAAGCAGCCGCGCGGCCTCAAGTTTAGTCGCAATCTCGGCTAACTTCCATTTGGTAGGTTGTAAATCAATAATCCTCTTTCCAAACTGCTTCCTGGCTCCAGCGAACTTTATTGCTTCCTCAAAAGCAGCCTGACCTATTCCCAGGGCTTGAGAGGCAATTCCAATCCTGCCTCCGTCCAGCGCGCTTAGAGCTATTCCCATACCTCTGCCTTCTTCAGAAAGAAGATTAGAGGCTGGAACAACACAATCTTCAAAGACAAGCTCAACAGTCGAAGACGCCTTCAGTCCCATTTTCTTTTCTACTTTTCCTATTGAAAACCCGGGAAAACCGGGTTCTACTATAAATGCTGACAAACCTCGGTTTCTGTCATCGGGGTCGGTCCTCGCGAATACAATTATAGCTCCCGCTTTATCGCCGGTAGAGACAAATAATTTTGAACCGTTCAAGATGTAATTATCATCTTTGCGAACCGCGGATGTATTAATCGCGCCAATATCACTCCCCGCACTTGGTTCAGTAAGGGCGTAAGCTCCGAGTATTTCTCCTGAAGCCAGTCTGGGCAGATATTTTTCGCGGTTTTCATCACTTCCGTATTTAAGAATAACCCAGTTTGTCAGCGAATTATGAACAGACATGGCAACGGCTGTGGAAGCGCAAACTCTACTGATCTGCTCTATAGAAAGAGTTAGAGAAAAATTTCCAAAATCGACGCCGCCGTATTTCTCCGGAACGGTCATCCCGAGAAATCCGAGTTCCCCGAGCTTTTTATATATATCATCCTGAAATTCGCCATTCTCATTACTTTCCACCGCTACAGCGGCAAGGGTCTTATTAGCAAAATCCGCCGCGGTTTTCTGCAGCATCTTCTCTTCTTCACTCAATTGATAATTCATAAAAATCCTTCAGTAAAATCACTAAGCCAGTTGTAATAATACAATCACACATCGGGAATAAAGAAGATACTAAAAAATATACCATTCTGTCAATAATTCAAGTTCATACAGTATATTGTAATTCAATAATCAAGGTCTCTTCCGGCTTTCAGTCAGTGTTGAGAAAAGGATGGAATTACAATGGTATAATAGTTTGGCGGAGGTTAAGAACTTTATTAACCTCCGCCAATTCAAGAGCTGCCGATGCCTTCTTATATAGAAGTTCATCAGGAAAAGATAAATCAACGATTAACGAAGAAGTATCATCTTCTTGGTATCCTTGAAACCTCCAACACGGAGACGCGAAAAATAGACTCCGCTTGAAACCGCGGCGCCTCTATTATTATCACCCTGCCACTCAACTGTATGTCTTCCTCCGCTTACCGGTCTATTTACAAGGGTTTTTACAAGAGCGCCCCTGGCATCGTAAACCAGAAGCAGTGTGTTCCGGCTGGATTCAGAAGTGCCGGGTACTGTAAATGATATCTTCGTTGAGGGATTAAACGGGTTTGGGTGATTCTGGTAAAGTCTCGCTCTTGTAACGGGCACATTTACACCGTTTGTTTCAAAGAAGAGGTCATTATCCTCCCCCTCTAACTTATAATAGTAAACCAAGCCCTCCTGAGCCGCCCTGTCAGTATACTGAATCATTCCAGCCTCATCGGCTCTTAATCCGCCCCGGACCAATTCATATTCCCTGGTATCTGTCCTTCTGTAAAGGTCGAAGGAACCGGCGCCGTATGGAACAAGCCAGTCCAGTCTTACTCCGCTTTTCTCCAGCTTATAATGAAACGCTATTTCGTTTACGGCGGTAATATCTGAATAATCAAAGCAGCCGTTATTATGAATATTACCGTGGAACCCGTTCCAGGGATCATAATTATAATATTTCTCTCCACCAAGATCCCATACATAGGCATTCTGATCCCAGCAGGAAACGGCCAGTTCGATATCACCGTCATTATCTATATCAGCTATTGAGGGAGTGCCCCTTAGAAAGCCTTTGAGTCTGATTGGAAATCCCGACATGGAATTTCCGCTGATATCCCAGACATTCAACTGCCCTTCTTCACAGGCCAGAACGATATCAAGACTGTTGTCGTTATTAAGATCCGCGATAACGGGTGAAGATTCGGTAGTCCCTCCATTCTGATCATATGGCTGGGGCCAATTCGGAAGAGATGAACCGTCTGAGCGGAATATGTAACACATGCCGTCATTACCGGGAACAACAACTTCAAGACTTCCGTCATCTGTCAGATCGCCGAGGGCCGGTGAACCAATAAAATAACCGGAGCTCGACACCCATTTCGGCCAGCCGCTCATAGTACTGCCGTCGTGATTAAGCCCCAACACCCTGCCAACATCATTCTGGACAACAACTTCCATTTCTCCGTCATTATCAATATCACCTACCGCCGGGCTGGCAGTAATAACAGCTCCGGCGTTACCGATAAAAACGGGCCAGCCGCTGACAGAGCTTCCGTCGGAATTCAGACAGTACAGACTGTCATTGTGATCACCGACAATAAGCTCCAGAATACCATCGCCGTCGATATCCGCGAAAGAGGGTGTAGAAACATGCCAGCCGTCACTAGTTCCGTCCCCGGCTAGGAAAACACCGTCAGTGCCGGGGTCACCATCGCCGTCAGCCATTTCTGAACCGTCATGATGCCACACATATACATTTCCGATTATATCCTGTGTTGCCAGCTCCTTATCGCCGTCACCGTCAAAATCTCCCGCCGCTGAGCTGGCCCAGCAGAAATTAGCAGTACTCTTCGGCCATCCTGAAAGATTATTACCTTCACTGTCAAAGACATAAATTTCATTGGTATTCCATGATGATCCGACAATCTCAGCGCCGGGCTGACC
>CAZKNG010000033.1:0-22179 GCA_964554125.1 uncultured bacterium
TTCGGAGAAAGGTTCATCGGGGAAGATGACGAGATAATAGTAACGGGGATGGAGCACCACGCGAACATCGTTCCCTGGCAGCGCCTGTGCCGGAGGAAGAAAGCGGTTCTCAGGGTGATCCCTCTGGACAAAAACGGAAACCTGAGGATAGATAAATTAAATGATCTGATTACAACTAAAACTAAGCTTATTTCCGTAACACACGTTTCCAACGTACTGGGTGTAATCAACCCGGTAGAGAAGATCATAGAAACGGCTCATGAAAAAGATATTCCGGTACTGATCGACGCGGCTCAGTCCATTCAGCATATCCCTGTAAATGTGATAGAAATCGGCTGTGATTTTCTTGTTTTTTCCGGGCATAAGGTATACGGGCCCACAGGAACAGGTGTGCTTTACGGAAGAGAAAGTTATCTGAAAGAACTTCCCCCCTTTAAAACCGGAGGGGGGATGATAAAGTCGGTCTCCTTCGAAAAAACAGAGTACGAAGAGATACCCCTGAAGTTCGAAGCGGGGACCGGGAATATAGCGGGGGTTATAGGGCTTGCAGAAGCGGTAGAGTATATAGATAACATCGGTCCGGGTGAAATAGAAGCGCATGAGGATAACCTGCTGAAATACCTCGAAGATGAGCTGAAAGGCCTTGAAGGGGTAACAATTTACGCTGAAGGATCTTCAAGGCACGGATCGATCTCCTTCAACCTTGCCGGCATTCATCATTACGACGCGGGGATGATTCTCGACGGCCTAGGCGTGGCTGTAAGAACGGGCGCCCACTGCGCGGAGCCGCTGATGAACCATTTCGGTATAACAGGAACCGTGAGGGCTTCAGTAGCGTTGTATAACGGCATCGATGATCTGGAAAGACTGATAAAGGGAATAAAAAATGTCTCAAGTATGATGACAGGATAGGTAATGACCGGGATAAATGAAATTCAGGACAGGATAATAGAAGAGGTTTCAGCTCTGGATGGACGGGCAGGACTTTATCAGTATCTCATAAAACTGGGGAGGGAGGGGAAGGCCCTGCCTGAAGAATTCAGGAAAGATCGAAACCTTATCAGCGGATGTCAGTCGAAGCTCTGGCTTGCGAGTGAATTTAAGAGCGGGAAAGTAATCTATTACGCCGACAGTGACGCGGTTATTACCAGGGGGATACTTAAGCTCCTGCTGCGGGTTCTAAACAGGAGGAAGCCGGAGGATATAGTTGGCGCTGATCTGTATTTTCTTGAGAAAACAGGTCTTTCAGAACATCTTTCCCCGGTTCGCTCCAGCGGTCTGGCACAGCTTCTGGTTCATATCAGAAAGCATGCCGGCAGATATAGATAGGGGGTTTGCAGTGTCCTGCAGGAATTACATATATACTTTCGCCGTTGACAGGAAAATTCAATAATTTTATAATCCTGGAAAGGGACAACCCTGTTTAATATAAATAGACGGGTAACTATACTAATAATATAGAGGTTAAAGAGATACTTGATGACAGGCCGTAATATTGAAAGATCTGTTGTTTCACCTGTTATATTAATTTTAAATGACTTGATTTGAATAAAGGAGAATGTTTATGAAACGAGTTATTATTGCACTACTTTCGGTTATTGTAATACTTTCCGTATTCGAATGTTCCGAAGATACCACTGGTCCCGACGGGGGGATCTCTCCGGAATACGGAGAGTTAGTAATTGAATACGATGAAGAGGCAGGATATTCCGGCAGCGGCGATCTGGATCCGGTCTCCGGAGGATCTGTTTCCGCGACAAGCTCAGACGGAGTTATTTATACACTTGAAGCGGATCCCGGAGCGGTTGATTCAGTTACTACTGTTACATTGACCCCCGTCTATAATCTTTCATTCTCAACTTCAGGCTCTGAATCACTCGAGGACACTTTATCCTGTCATTTCGGGGTAATCGCGGAACCTCACGGCCTGGAATTTTCCTCGCCTGTTGTTCTGACAATCGAATATCCGGACACTTTTTCATGCGTCGTAACAGACTCTACAATTGTTGCCGGGTTCTGCGTCTGTTCCGGTTATTATGAGATAATCCCCACAGCCGTAGATCAAGGCACTCCCGCGATCTCCTGCACACTCTCTCATTTCAGCGGATACGGAAGTGACACCCCCGGAGAAGATTTTCTTCAGTACCTTATCGAAAAAGCGGGTGAATACGGAGAGGATTATCCCGGCCTGGATATTCTGGTCAAACTTATGAGCTATTACAGACACGCCGATGAAATGGGTTGGAACACTCTGAGAGATCTGGCATTCAATAACTGTTCTTCGGTCCTCAGAGAGCTTACCGATGAAGCAATAAGTGAGGGGCAGTCGGATCCCGTGCCGGAAGTTTTTGAATTGATTCTGGATTGTTATAACTACGCTGACACTTTGGGGTTGTCCGATATAGGAAGCGATATAGAGGCCGTATTCAACGGGCTCGTTGATGAATACGCAGGTGCGGGCCGTCAGCAGTGCCAGGAAGGCAATTATGAAACAGGAGGAGCTATACTTGAAGAAGCACTTTACTGGGCTGAGCTGTCCCCCAACCCTGACTCGGTGCTGATCGATAAGATAGAAGGCTGGATAGCGGCGTGCGGGAGTGGGGATGAAGTGAATTTCTATCTGACCTCCGACAAACAGACAGTTCAGACAGGTGTTATATCTGAAAGCAACCTGAGCAGGGCAATATTCACTGCAACAGCCCACTTTGAAAAGGGAGGATCTCCCCTGCAGGATATATTTGTAGCGATCGACTGGCCCGACGATGTAACTCATGATCAGAGCGGAAGTACAGACGCTGACGGTGAATTCGAGGCGTCATTTACCGGTACCTGGGCGGATAACCTGAACAGCGATACAGATATTACTGAATATCACATCCCCGCCAGAGCGTACTACGACGGCACCAACTACTATGACACTCTCTCTATTTACATACTCGAGATTAAGATCAGAACCACAATGGAATATGATTACAGTTATTTAGCATCAGCATCTGTGTGTAACTGCTATTTAAGCGGGGGCGGGCAGAGAATAAGGAACACTTATAATCCATGTGACGGTTATCTGAGCACGAGGTCGTATTCATACAGCTCTACCAATGAATCACTCGAGCTGATACCCGATACAATGATGGCATACGGTTGCGGGGGAAGCGGAGCCGGTTATCAGCCCGGGGGGGCGGAGGATCCTCTGACGGGGATAACGGTCCGTGTGCTCTCACAGATATATTTATCAGATCTGGATACTCGCTGGTTGACGGCATACCTGGAAGGTTTAAGTGGCGGGAGTGATTACTGTTCAAACGTTATCCCGCACGGCAGTAAAGCTTCAACCGGAGATCGTACATGGTGGCCGTCTGAAATAATTGATAACGACTGGAGGCTGAGTATGGATACCAACTTGGAGGGCGAAGCTTCTTACTGGTGGGCTGACAGCAGCAGCGGCACAGACTGGACGAGGAGAGCGGATCTCCATATTCAAGCTGCCGGATTCTATACCACGCCAAAAATAAAGGGTCTTGGAAAGCCTGAATAGTGAATCCTCTTTGTCCCCTGAGAAAAATGGGGAAACTCCAGAATTTCCCGGCCCTTGATTTTCAAGCTTTACCAGCCCTACCTGAGCAGCACCATCCTCAGCGTTTTTTTATACCCCGGTGCCGTCAGCCTGTAGAAATAGACACCCGAAGCAACATTCAGCCCTCTACTATCCCTTCCATTCCACGTTACCGTTTTCTGACCCGCAGTCTGAGGTCCGTTAAGAACCGTCCTGATAAGCCTTCCCGATACATCATATATGCGTAATGTTACAATGCCTCCCTCCGCGGGAACATCGTAACGAATCGATGTGATTGGATTAAACGGATTCGGCACATTAGGATAAAGCACGTAATTCCTCGGAATTTCAGGATCTTCCGTCGCCGTCACATTAGACGGCGAAACCGGATCGCTTTCGTTATCAGCGGAATCAAGCGCTGTTATCTTATAAAAAACATCCCATCCGTCATACTCGGGGTCGTACCAGCTTGTTCCTGTTTCGGCACACACAAGGTCGGAGGGGGACGGAATAAACCCGGGATCATTTGACCTGTAGACATTGAACTGCTTGAAGTCACCATCGGGACACGGGTCCCATGAAAGATGGTTGCCGCTGCCCGTATTATAGACAACGGAAAAATTAGTCGGGACTGAGGGAGCTATATTATCGATCGAATAACCGCTGTCCGGTTCGCACGCGAACACCAAAGTCGGTTTTGTAGTGTGAGCCGTTACAAGGAACGTCGTGTGATTAGTACTCGACGCGCATGAGTCTTTCACCGTAGGCAGGGTAACAACGTATTCATCCTGCTGGGCCGCTGTTACACTGTCCATACAAACCCATTCTCCGTCATCAACATCGCCATCCCATCTCCATATCTTGTATTCTAAAATAGTGTAATCCGTCTCGTCGAGAAAATCTTTGCCCGACCGGATAATATTCATTTGAACCCATCCGCCCTGATCATCAGGTACATCAACAATTTCGCTGATTACACCGGCTCCCACAAGCCATTCGAGTTGAAGTTCTGTGACGGCAGGATTATCGCCGGGCTCTTCCCATAAAAGAGTTGAACGCCATAAGAGATTTTTTCCCGGAACAGCCTGTTTATTCCATTCCCCGTCCGGCAGTATTTCCTGCCAGTTCGTACCGCCGTCGGCACTTACTTCCCAATCAACGCTGTCGGTATATGTAGACGTTAACCGAGTCCGGAAGATAGTGTCTCCGGAAGCATCAACAAAGAGCGACCGGCCGACATTTCCGTCCAGATCCAGCTTCCCCTGAGAAACTACAACAGACTGAAGCCCGGACGAGCCATCCGCGACATAGGCGTAGTCACCTGCTACAGCAACGCCGTAGGCATAGTCCGGCGTATCGCATGTCGCGATTAGTGTTGGGCTGGTTGGGTCTGAAATATTTATCACATGGAGCCCGGAATCTGCATCCGCCACAAAAGCGTAATTACCAGAAATTTCAACACTAACGGCAGAGCCCGGAGTGTTGCAGCTTCCGAGAAGCGAGGGAATATGCGGGTCCGAGATATCGATCACATAGAGCCCGGAAGTGTCATTTGCGGCAAAGGCGTAGTCGCCCGCGCATGTTACGTCCATGAAATTGTTTGATGCCTGATAGTAACGTCCTATGCTGGTTGGGCTCGTTGGATCCGTTATATCAATCATCAGAAGTCCCCAGTCACCATCCGCCACAAAAGCGCAGTTGCCCGAGACTTCCACTCCGCGAACGTTGCCCAGCAGCGGGCTGTATGTTCCAAGCGACGTTAGGTTGGAGCGGTCTGAAATATCGATTAAGTACAGCATGCCTCCATCCGCTAAAAAAGCGCAATCGCCCGAGACCGCAACGTCAGTGGCGTAGCCTGCAGTATTGAAATTTTCAAGGAAAACGGGATTCGCCGGATCTGATATATCGATCATCTGCAGCCCCGAACCTCCGTCCGCCACAAAGGCATAATCACCCGAAACAGCTACACCATGAGCATAGCCCGGAGTGTCGTATGTTCCCAGGAGTGCGGGGTTCGCCGAATCTGAAATATCAATCACCCGCAGTCCACCGCGGTAATCCGCCACGAACGCGAAATCACCGGAGACCGTTACATGCCTGCAGTAACTCGATGTGTCGTAATTGCCGACAAGTTTCGGGTTTACGAGCTGTGCTATCTTAACCACCTTAAGTCCCCCGGCGGCATCGGCTAAAAAGACGTTTTCTCCCGAAACCGTGACTCCATAGGTATTAACCGGCGTATCGTAACTTCCTATAATTTGGGGGTTTGAAGGATCTGAAATGTCTATAACCTGAACCCCGTAGTTGTAATCCGCGACGAAGGCATAGTCGCCCGAGGCAATAACACCATAGGCATGGCCCGGAGTATCACATGTTCCAAGAAGCGCCGGGCTGGAGGGATCCGAGATATCGACTACCTGAAGGCCGGATGTGTTGTCAGCCACAAGCGCATAGTCGCCTGAAACCCTGACCTCTCTCGCGTCGCCCGCAGTGTCATAACTTCCCAGCGATGTGGGGTTTGCTGGATCTGAAATATCTATAACCCGAAGCCCTGAAAGACCGTCCGCGATAAAGGCGTAGTCGCCCGAAACCGTTAAGTTCCTCGCGTAACCCGGCGAATTGTATGTTCCAAGAAGCGCCGGGCTTGAGGGATCTGAAATATCTATTATTATCAGCCCCGGATCTCCATCCGCGATAAAGGCATAGTCGCCTTCGACATAAACACTTTGACAAGTGCCCGAAGTATTGTAAGCTCCAACAAAGAGGGGGGTTGTGGGATCTGAAATATCGAGTATCTGGAGCCCTGAGCTGTAATCCGCCAAAAACGCGTTGTCGCCCGAAACCTCTACATCCAATGTGTAGCTCTCCGCGCCGTACGATCCTATAAGCAGGGGATTAGCCGTATCTGAAATATCGAACACCTGAATCCCATTATCATTATCGGCCACAAAGGCGTAGTCGCCCGAAACCTTTACATCTCTCGCTATACCCGAAGTGTTGTAAGATCCGGTCAGTGTGGGCTGAAATGTGAAAAACTTGAGTTCTCCGGCAACTGTGTCCCAATTAGCCGTAGTGTAGGCTGGGTCCTCGTATAATGACGTACTGAAATTTTCCGTGTACACATTATTGCCCGCGAAACATGGGAGAGCCGGTAAAAGAGAAAATACCAAAACGATTGCTGCAAGCCATATACCCAGATCTTTTTTCATCTTTTGTACCTTCTTGTTTAAAAAAAATACATTGAAGAGGAAGCCGCTAAACGCGTTAACAATTTAAAAACAAATACTCTTCGAGCCTGGTGCCTTATTCTGTTGTCCCCTAACAAGGGTCTGGTTTCATAAGCAGTTATTGCGCTTATAACTGAATCATCGCGGTATAAAAAAGCCGCTAAACACAAATAAAACTGTAAACATAAGTAAGACTAAGCGTTACTAGGTTGCTGTAAAAAAAAGATCGCTATGCTTAAAATGCAGACCCATTATACCATATTGAATCCTAAAAAGTCAAGTATGGCAAAAGAAGATAAAAATTTCTGGATTAGAATGTGACGTGAAAAAGGCGGTGCCTTCAGATAGTTGCGCCTTTTGTGGTGGGTATGATTTGAGGGATAATATTACTTTCGCATAAGGGTCAATCCATTAAAGCCTTAAAGGTGAAAATACAGGAGTACAAACGCATCGGGCAAAACTGCAAAAATTCATCTCATTAATTATTGACAGATTTGAATCTATTGTCTATAATATCTATAGATAATATAAACAAGTAGGTTTGAAATGAAACTGACCACTAAAAGCGAATATTCACTGCTGGCTCTGATTTATATCGCCCGAAACGAAGAAAGAGGATATATCAAGATGGAGGATGTAGCCGATGAATATGGTATATCCAAGAAGTATCTGGAGCAAATATTCATTCCACTCAAGCATGCCAGATATCTGAAGGCCAAAACCGGTGCATCGGGAGGGTATAAATTGGCGATGCCAGCCGAGCGGATAAGTATAGCTGAAATAATCAGGCTCATGGACGGAGCCCTGGCTCCCACAGTGGCTGTAAGTAAATATTTCTTCGAACACACCCCGCTTGAAAAGGAAGAAAAAGTAATGCGGGTATTCCAGGAGATCAGAGACTATATATCAAAAAAAGTCGAAGAGTTAAGCATTTCCGATCTCTTATAGGCGGATGGAATAACAAAAGGAAGTATCAGTATGAGCTCCTCGGGAAATAGAATCAGAAAGAGAGATTCCGGCTTCAATGATATTATGATGTCCGGTATATAGTCCGCCATTAGTGAGATAAGAGATGGTTCGGTAAAAATAGATATACAGGACGGAAAAATTGTACAGATAGATAAACTGAACAAAATGGGAATAAGATAAATTATCAGGTTAAGGGCTGACCGGAAAACTGGAGGCTGAGTAATTACCTTAATAATTGTTGATGCTCAGCATCTTTTTTTGGAGGAGCCGTGAACAGAACCATAATTATCGATGTCTTGAGAGCATTTGCGGCTGTCTGGTGCATCAGGGCCGAAGTGCTTATAGCTGATCTTGTCGTTTTTTCGCTGGCAGTCCACAGCGTCGCTCTGGGCTTATATCAGATAAAAAAGATCGATGAAATCAGAATATTCAGAAACAGGCCACAGTACTTTATCGATTTTTCTATAGGTTTTAATCTGATCTTTCCCGCGGCGCTGGCTGCTCTGCTGCTGGCCCGGGACCTCTCAAGCTGAATGAAGTTATTAAGATGTTCGATTTCGAGTTCATATATACAGCCACCCTGATTGCCGCCATGACAGTTCTTCTGGTGAAGGAATTGCTGGAGCCGGACCTGGCGGTTTTCTCAACCCTGATTATGCTGACGGCAGGAAGAGTTATCACAGTTTCAGAGGCCTTCTCCGGATTTTCCAATCACGGTATGCTGACTGTTGCTTTTCTTTTTATAGTGGCATCCGCTCTTCAGCGCAGCGATATGCTGAATATTATCGTGGGAAGGATAATGAAACAGCATGGGAAAATCTCCACCAAACTCATCCGTATGATGATTCCTGTTTCCTCAGTCTCCGCTTTTTTTAACAATACCCCTGTCGTGGCCATGCTGATCCCCGTGATAAAGCAATGGGCACGTAAAACCGGAAACCCTGTTTCAAAATTCATGATACCCCTCTCCTACGCTTCAATTCTAGGCGGTATTTGTACCCTTATCGGAACCAGTACCACTCTGGTGGTTCACGGCCTGATGATAGAGAACGGGCTGGAGGGGTTTTCATTCTTTGAAATATCAAAGGTAGGTATCCCAACTGCCCTTTTCGGTCTTATGGTCATCGTCCTGATAGGCCACCGCCTCCTCCCGGACCGTAAACCGCCGCTGATTCAACTGGGCGGCAATACAAGAGAGTTCGTAGTGGAGATGAAAGTAAACGAAAATTTCCGGAATATCGGAAAAACCATATCGGAGGCGAACCTTCGTCATCTTAAGGGCCTTTATTTATTTCAGATTGAAAGAGGCGATAAAATTATTTCACCGGCGGGGCCTGAAGAAAAAATTCTTCCGGGGGACCGATTATTCTTTACCGGCCTGCCTTCTACAATTATTGAGCTTCAACGGACCCCGGGACTGATAACGGTTCAGGATCCGGAGTTCGACCTGCAGAATTATGACTCTGACCAACTTGGCACCTTTGAAGCTGTAATTTCTTCCAATTCACCTCTGATAGGAAAAAATGTCAGGGAAAGCGAGTTCCGATCCCGTTACCAGGCAGTTATACTTGGGATCCATCGCAGCGGGGAAAGAATCCAGAAAAAAGTCGGTGATATAGTAATCAGGACCGGTGACACCCTGCTGATTCTGGCAAAGAACAGTTTTGCGGAAAGGTGGTATCACTCAAGAGATTTTTATCTGGTTTCACGGGCGGAATCGCCCCCATCAAAACCCCGGCGTTACTCCTGGCTCAGCATCTCGATCCTGGCAATAATGATTATTACGATGGCTTCAGGGCTTCTTCCCATTCTGTTATCAGTTTGCCTGGCCACTCTGATCCTGATTCTTACAGGGTGCATATCGGCTGAAGATGCTCGCGACAGCATTGAATGGAAAGTGCTTCTTATCATTGCGTCGGCATTTGGAATTTCGAAAGCGATGATTAATTCAGGTGTCGCCGATTATATAGCAGTTCACCTTATCTCAGCGCTTGGAGTGGCCGGTCCCATTGGCCTTATTGCGGGAACCTACTTCATCGTAAGTCTCTATACCGAGATCATAACAAATAACGCCTCAGCGGCACTCGTTTTCCCTGTTTCTCTTGCGATTGCCCAGCAGGCAGCCCTGGATCCTCGCCCTTTCTTCATTACCGTGGCTATTGCCGCCTCCGCCAGCTTCGCCACTCCGATAGGATATCAGACAAACTTAATGGTATATGGTCCCGGCGGATACAAATTCAAGGATTTTCTCAGAGTGGGGATCCCTATGAATATAATAATCGGCATTGTTACTGTAACTATGATCTATCTGATATACTATTAATGGGATGGTATGGTTGTATCTCTTATCAGCTTATCTCCTGATCCTTTTCACGGCATAGAAGATTTATGATTGATTGTATGTAGTATTTGTGTTAAAATACTCTTGGCTCGGTATTTACATCAATCTAAATAGGGAATTCGAGATGAAACGATTCTTGTGCCTGCCGCTTGTTGTTTCTATCTTTCTTGCCGGAGCATTATCCAGTACTGCCGGGGCTCAGTCTGTGCCGAACCCCCACGACACACTTTTTATTACAGCCGATATTCCGTTTGAAGGGGTTTACGGAAGCGGCCGGGCCTATATTTATCTGGCTGATTCCACGAGCACGCTGACCAATCCCGTTATAGCAGTCGAAGGATTTGATCTGGACAACAGCTGGGACTGGGATGAATTGTATAATCACTTAAATCATGAAAATCTCCTCGAGACGATTCGCGGTGAGGGATACGATATCGTCATGCTGGACTTTACCGACGCGACAGACTACATCCAGAGGAACAGCTTCGTGGTCGTGGAATTGATCCGGCAGGTTCAGGCGATGATAGATCCGGAGGCTGATTTCGTAATATCAGGAGCGAGTATGGGAGGGCTGTGCTCCCGTTACGCTCTGGCGTATATGGAAACTTACGGACTGGAGCACCGCGCCCGTACTTTTATATCATTCGACGCGCCTAACAGAGGAGCGAATATCCCGCTCGGTATTCAGTACTGGCTAGACTTTTTCTCGGGTCTTTCAGACGCGGCCGCTGATATGCTGTCAAGTCTTAACCGTCCGGCTGCCCGGCAGATGCTGGTTTATCACTATACTGTTCCCCCGGGTTCAACGGGGGAGGCAGATTCCCTTCGCGGCGAATTGCTGAGCGACTTCGCCTCGATCGGGGAATATCCGCAGAACCTTCGCAAGGTAGCGATCGCCAATGGAAGCGGTTATCAGGCGGGACAGGGTTTTGCGCCGGGAGATCAGATTATACAATACGAGTACGAGGACCTTGCCACTACTATTCGGGGAAATGTCTGGGCGGTACCGGATAATACTGAACAGATGATCTTCGATGGGTATATTAGATTTCTTTTTCTGCCTACTTCAATGCAGGTTAACGTGTCGGGCACTAAACCTTACGATAACGCTCCGGGCGGATGGCGTTCCTCGATGGCCGCCATGGATTCTACCGAGGCGCCTTACGGTGATATTATAGCCCTTTACGACAATCATTCTTTTATACCCACTATCAGCTCGCTCGAAATAGAAACCGAGGACCTCTTTTATGATATAGCGGGAGATCCTGGTATAATGAGCCGCACCCCTTTTGATACTATCTACTATCCGTCTGAGAACCAGGACCACGCTTATATAACCTCTCAAAACGCGCTCTGGTTTCTGAATGAAATAGGAACTGACGTAACCGGAACGAACTCAAAGGAGAACCGCCTTCCGCCTTACGCTAAGCTGTACCAGAATTATCCCAACCCTTTCAATCCTGTTACAACGATAAGGTTCGACCTGAAACGCCCCGAGATTGTGGATCTGAGTGTTTTTAATGTCAGGGGTGAACTGATAACAACTATCGTTGACAAACATATGGAAGAAGGCCGAAAAGAGTTAACTTGGAGAGGAATTGACAGACATGGAGTCTCTGTGGCGAGCGGAGTTTATTTCTGCCGCCTGAGAGCCGGCGGCTTGACGCTGACCAGGAAAATGATCCTGCTCAGGTAGGGGGGAAAATAATTCTATTTAGAATGTCGCGCCCGGCCTGATTAAACTATATCCCCGCAGGCGGCATACCGCATTTAAAATTGGAGATGGAAAATATGGGTTAGGCAATAGTAGATTCCTATTATAATAAAGAGTATTCCTGTAATCTTTCTTCCCCATTTTTCGAATAATACGATTTTGTTGTAAGCCTGGGCCACCCTGTTAGCTCCGAGGGCTAAAAGAACCGCAAACAGGAGCACCGGCAATCCGGTCGCGAGCCCGTATATCGCGGGTAACAGGATCTTTGAATTATTTTTGACTGCCAGGGGGAGGAGTGAACCGAAGAATAAAGCGGCTGATGTCGGACAGAATGAAAGAGCAAAAACAATTCCCAGTAATCCCGCTCCCCATATACCTAGAAACTCAGCTTTCTTCTTTATCGATTCTCCTATTCCGGGGCCCCGGATATTGAGCGAGATAAGATCGAGTAGAACCATCCCGATGATAATCAAAAGAGGTCCGAGCAGCATATTCATATATTTCTGCAGGGTAAGAGACACCCGGGGAGCTGAAAGTATACTCGAGACTAATAAGATGCCAAGCGCCATATATGTAAGCGAGCGCCCGGCGGTATAGAGCAGTCCCGCGGAAAGAACGCTCGCGGGCTTGTCAACTCTCCTGCCGACAAAAGAGATCGCGGCTATGTTGGTAGCCAAAGGGCACGGGCTTATTGATGTAAGTACACCGAGCCAGAAAGCTGAAGCTATCAGGAGGGCCCATTCAACCATCAGTTCTGTCTCCCGCCATTACAGAATATGTTCCATCCTGTATATATCTTATAAAAGCCTCTTCGTTATTTACTAATTCCCATACTCTGTCGAGCCTTTTCCAGGATACTTCTGAACCATTTTCAAGAAGTGAAACGACGACCGCGTTTGTGGTAAGGTTGTAGTCGAGGACAAAATGTTCGTTTTCGGGGACTTGAACATTTAATATCCGTAATTCGACTTTTCCGTTTTCTAAATCTTCGGGAAAACCGGTTTCTACTGCTTTTTTTGTGAGGGCCTCGATCCTTCTGCACGTTCTGCACCGCTTTGTGTTGTGAAAATAGTAGACTATAACTTTTGAACCCCCGCGGCTGCCGGCCTGAAGAGTTTCACCGTCATTCATTGACCCCTCTTTCACTTCAGTTTTCGGCGCCCTGTTTTCATTTATAAACAAAACAACAATACTGATAGCTACAAATAAAAGAAGAAGAACGGTTATTATACTTTTTAGCTTCATCTGTTTTATCCTTTCCGCCGTGTAAGCTTATTATGTCCGGCCTGACGATAAATTTACTGCGTCAGTATCTTTTTGAGTTCTTCCGGGGCGGGAACTTTCCCAGTAAGTTTTACATCTCCGTCCACTACCAGCGCCGGAGTCATCATGACACCGAAAGAGATGATCTTTTCGATATCTGTTATCTTCTCCAGCTCGAAGTCGAGGCCGAGTTCCAGCCCCGCCGTTTTTACAGCTTCCGCAAGACCTTCACACTTTGAGCATCCGGTTCCAAGGATCTGTATTTTCATATATATCTCTCCTTTGTTATCTGGTTTAGAAGAAGGTTCCGAATATCATTCCGCTGACTGTGGCCATAACTATGACAAGAGAAATAAACACAAGAGTTTTTCTGCTGCCGATAACGCTGCGTATGACCAGCATGTTCGGGAGACTTAGAGCCGGCCCGGCGAGCATTAGCGCCAGGGCGGGACCCTTTCCCATACCGCTGCCGATCAAGCCCTGCAGGATAGGAACTTCCGTCAGAGTCGCGAAGTACATAAAGGCCCCCGCGAATGAGGCGAAGAAGTTGGCTCTTAGAGAGTTTCCGCCGAGCGCCTCTTCAACCCACGGAGAGGGGATCAAACCTTCATGGCCGACCCTTCCCAGCAGAGCTCCGGCTACGAGAACTCCGAACATGAGAAGGGGCAGAATCTGTTTGGCAAACCCCCATGAAGAGGAGAACCACTCTTTTGTTTCACTGTTGCCCGTGTTTGTTATAATTGAGATTCCGATAACAGCCGCCGCAAACGGGATAATATGAATCTCCGGAAAGATTAAAGCCAGAACTAAGACGGCAAGAGCTGTAAGAGCTGTTTTAAACCATTTTACTCCGAGCCAAACGGTAAGGATGACGCCGAGCGAGATGGCGAAGAAAGAAGCTAGAGGCCATTTGAAGTTGTATATAAACGCCCAGATTCCGGTATCTCCGGCCGGTTTGCCCCAGTTTGTGAATACAAGAATCCCGACGAGAGAAGCAAAATAGAGGAGGTTCTTCCAGAGGGAACGGCTTGTATCTTCATCCTGCATGCCTGCCTGCGCTTCAGCCTTGCTCGCTTCTTCACCTCTGAATATCAGGTGCATGATGACACCAATTACAATACTGAAGGTAATAGCCCCTACGGCTCTGGCTATTCCCAGTTTGATTCCGAGAACACTCGTTGTAAGCACGATCGCCAGTATATTTATGGCGGGGCCTGAATACAGAAAAGCCGTGGCCGGCCCGAGTCCGGCTCCCATCCGGTATATGCCGGCGAATAGAGGAAGTACGGTGCATGAACAAACCGCAAGTATAGTGCCCGAGACGGAAGCTACTCCGTAGGCCAGAAACTTGTTGGCTTTAGCGCCCAGGTATTTCATTACCGATTGTTTTGTTATAAAGACGGCGATTGCTCCGGCGATAAAAAAGGCGGGGATAAGGCAGAGAAGTACATGTTCCCTCGCGTACCACCTTGCCAGGTGAAAGGCTTCAAGAATAGCATTGTCAAAGCGTCCGGCTCCAACCGGCATATAATAGAATCCGAGAAAGACGGCGGCTGCTAAAAGCAGCCTCTTCAATTCATTCTTCCAGTTCATATCTTATTTCCCATGATCTTAAATCTTTTTAATCAACGAAAAATTATCAGTTCTTTATTTAAGCATATTCATCTGAGCTTCAGCTCTGGATTTTATGGTTTCCTCGATACATCCCATAAATTGAAGTACGCAGGGAACTTCGAGTGTGTAGAAAACCATCTTGCCGCGCTTTTCATCCCTTACGATCCCTGCTTGTTTTAAAACAGAGAGGTGTTTTGATATCGTTGAAAAGTCCGCGTCGATATTTTCATTGAGCTTACACACGCACTTTTCGCCGCCCGCAAGTTCTTCCACCATGTAGAGCCGTGTCGGGTGAGCCAGGGCTTTCAGGACTTTAGCTTTAGCGCTGAGAAATGCTTTTCTTTTTTTATCCATTATAACCTCTTTCTTATTGTTGCATAGTTGGCAAAATAACCAAATGTAAGTTAATTGTCAACCGCTTTCTCTTCAAAATTTCCGTAATATTCAGATTTTGTAATTCAATAAACTTCTTTTTTATACTCTATATTTTGCTCGATCTGTCTCAGATAAAGTAAATTAACTATTATCATTTTCAAATTTTAAATCCCAAAGATCGAAATCCGCCTTGACAGGAGGATAAACAATTAATATAATGTAAGTGAACATTCACTCACTACGAGGATCGATATGGAACACTTTACAGAGAGACAAATGGAAATCATAGGCGCCGCAATCGAACTGATAGCGGAAAAAGGTATTCAGAAATTAACAATTAAAAATATGGCCAATAGGATTGGTGTGGCAGAGGGCGCCATATACCGCCATTTCGACAGCAAGATGGATATCCTGCTTGGTATCCTGACGCGTTTTAAAGAGAACCGGATTTTCTCCGCGGATATCACGGATTCTTCAGATGAAGGCGATCCTGTCGGAAAACTCAGGGCGCTTTTCATATCACACTTTAAGAATTTTACCGAGAATCCGGCTACAGCCTCAGTGATTTTTTCAGAAGAGATTTTTCAGAATGACAAACGCTTATCCGACAGGGTTTATGAAATCATGAAGGAAAACCAGAGATTGGTCCGGGATATTCTTCGTAGAGGGCAGGAAGGAGGAAAGATCAGAAGGGATATCTCCGCTACGCAATTGTCGCTGCTGATCACCGGTTCCCTGCGGCTGCTCGTAACGAAATGGCGGCTGTCAGGATATCAGTTTAATTTGATCGAAGAAGGAGACAGTTTATTCGAAACAGTAAGACAGGTTCTAACAGGATGATATTTTTGAATCGGAAGTGAGTGAATCTTTACAAGAGTAGAAAAGAGATGTTAAAAATAATTTATAAAATTATCAGATCCCCTAAAATCACACTGGCAATCATTCTGCTTCTTTCTGCAGTCTTCTTTGTGGTTATGAAACAGAACTCCCGCATGGAAACCGATCTTGATGATTATATGCCCCAGGAACATCCCGCTTTTGTTTACAGTAATCAGGCAGAAGAATGGTTCAACATTCAGGATGGCGTTATTATCGCTATCGAAAATGATAAAGGGGTTTATCGAAGCGCTACTCTGCAGAAGATAAAGGACCTGACAGGGGAATTGCAGAAGATGGCCGAGATCGATAGGGATGATGTAACCTCACTTTACACGGCAGATAATATTACCGGAAGCGATCTTGGACTGGATGTGGAACCTTTCTTTGAAAAAGTACCTGAAAGAGAAGATAAACTTGCTAATTTGCGGCAGGATGTACGTACCAATGAAATGATTTTCGGCCGCCTGGTCAATACAGACGAGACGGTTACGGTGATCATCGCCGAAATCAAGGACGATCTTTTTACTCAGGAATTCTATCACCGCCTGCTTGATCTGGCTGAAAGATATGAAGGGCCGGAAAAGTTGTACGTGGCCGGCCGTCCGATTGTGGAAGGCACCATGGCCTACCTTGGACCTCGGGATATGAAACGGATGGTTCCGATCGTTATTGCCGTAATCATAATTGTATTACTTATGGTTCAGCGCAGTTTTAAAGCAGGTCTTTTTACCCTCCTGGTGGTGCTCTTCAGTGTGGTATGGGCATTTGGCCTGATGGCTCTGCTGAATGTACCTATCTACGCGGTTTCGACGATGATTCCGGTGATGCTGATCGCCATCGGTGTGGCAGACGGCATACATCTGTACAGCCATCTGCATATTTTTATGAAAGAGAATCCCGGGGCCGACAGAAAAACAGCCACCCGCGATATGATAAAAGAAATGTGGAAACCTGTAGTGATGACGTCGGTAACAACCGCGGTAGGCTTTATTTCGCTGCTCACTTCGGAAGTTTATCCTATCAAATACTTCGGGCTCTTTACAGCCTTCGGCGTAATGATGGCTATGGTTTTCTCCCTGTCATTGATTCCTGCGGGATTGATGATTTTCGGGTTGCCGGGCTGGAAGGACAGGGGTGAGACTGGAAGGGATGATGAAAATAAATTACTTAACGCCATCGCGGGGCTGGTGGTAAAGCATAAATATGCAACACTGTTTGCCACAATCGCCATTGTCGCCCTCTCTATTCTGGGGACGACTAAGGTATGGATAAATTCCAGTTTTCTGGATAAGTTCGAAGCGGACAGCAAGATCGTTATGACCGACGCGTTTATTAACGAGAATTTCGGAGGAACATCAACCCTTAACGTAATTCTGGATTCTGAGAGTAAAGATGCTTTTAAAAGGCCGGAGATCCTCAGAGCTGTAGACAGCCTGCAGGCTGACGTAGTTGAGTCCCTTCCGGTAGTAGGTAATTCCTTTGCTCTGACAGATTATCTGAGGCGGATGAATAAAGTAATGCATGCCGACAGCGCCCAATTCAACATCATCCCCTCATCCAGAGAATTAGTAGCACAGTACCTGCTGCTCTATGAAATGTCCGGTGATCCTGAAAACCTCTGGGAGGTAGTTGATTACAATTACAGAAAAGCGAATCTGACCTTCCAGTTGAAAAGCGATAATTCGATTGCCTTAAACAGCGCCATCGCCGAAATCGAAGAGCACATTCCGGAGCTGAAAAAACTTGGGGTTACGGTTAACTATGCCGGTTCAGGATACAAGGGGCTCGTTTTTACCGATCTGATTCTGGAAGGGCAGATCAAAAGTCTGCTGCTCTCGCTGATCATTGTGATTATCCTGCTCTCGCTGATGTTCAGAAATATCAGAGCGGGTATTATTGGAGCAGTTCCGATTTCGGTTACCGCTGTTATCAGTTTTGGAGTCATGGGCTTACTCGGTATTCCTCTTAGTACCACTACAGCCCTGCTCTCGAGTATCGCGATCGGAATAGGTATCGATTATGCCGTGCATTTTATTGAACGCTATAGGATATATGCAGGCAAGACGGGGGACAAAGAACTTACAGGCCGTAAAACCATGCAGCATTCCGGGCGGGCAATCGCCTTCAACGCAATTGTGGTCATTGCGGGTTTCCTGGTACTGCTGGCTTCGGTATTTCCGCCCAACCGGGCGTTGGGGGGGCTGGTTTCAATGAATATGTTCACAAGTTTTCTCGGTACGGTGACGATTATGTATCTGCTTCTTGTTTTGTTCAATGTTTACTTTAAGAAGAAAGCATGAGAGATTTACTTTAACCGCGTTAAACATTTTGCTGTTTTTATTAGTAAAGGGGTGTGAATAAAGATGAAGAGAAAAGCTGTATTTACCGGTCTGTTTATAATTCTTCTGGCTTTACCCGGCTTGAGCTATGGCCTGGATGACCCGGCCGGGCTCGAAATTATCAAAAAAGTTTACAATCGACCCGTGGGGGAGGACCAGGAAGGGCTTCTTACCATGACGCTTATAAACTCGCGGGGTGATACACGGGTCCGTAAAATCAGACAGTTTTTAAAAGATTTTGGAAAAGAAGAGAAAAAGATCATGTTCTTTATCTCTCCGGCGGATGTACGAGACACATCCTTCATGAACTGGAGTTACGACGAAAAGGGACGAGACGACGACCAATGGATCTACCTGCCGGCGCTGAAGCGGGTAAAACGGATTTCCAGTGACAGTAAAAGCGACTACTTTATGGGCTCGGATTTTACCTATGATGACCTGGGTGACAGGCACCCCTATGAAGATAAGCACAAACTGCTGCGGGAAGAAGAGATGGGCGGTGAAGACTGTTATGTGGTGGAAAGCATCCCCAGAGAAGAAGAATATATCTATTCAAGAACCGTAACCTGGATAATAAAGAACAAATGGATTGGACTTAAAAAGGAATTTTACGATGAAGACGGGGAGCATCTGAAAACGCTGAAAGTCGAACAATATAAAAAGATCAAGGATTACTGGATTATCACCCACAGTCAGATGCACAATGTTCAAAAGGATCATACCACAGATATGTTACTGGAGGATTTAGAAGTGGATATCGGTATTTCAGACAACAAATTTACTGAACGCATGATGAAACGCGGGGTAAGATGAACTTTTCTTTAAGAGGCAATAAACGAAGCGCGGCATTTTTGCTGCCTTTAATACTGACAGGATTGTTAGTGTCGGGAAGTGTAAGCACGGCGTTTGCAAGGGGGGTCACTCTGAATGGTTACGTTCGTAACTATACGGGGATCTTGATCGATGAAGAAAACGAGTATTCTATCATTCAGAACACTTTGAATCTCGACCTGGTGCATAGTAAGAGTAGGATAGCGTTTAAAGCCAATCCCTACCTGTATCATTATTCTGATTCCGAACTGGAAATCGATCTACGTGAGGTTTACATGGATATCTATTTTGATAATGTTGATTTGCGCGTCGGCAGGCAGCAGATCATCTGGGGTAAGGCAGAAGGGGTATTTATCACCGATATAGTTTCACCTAAAGACATGCGTGAATTTTTGCTCCCCGATTTCGAGGAAATACGTATGGGCGTTACCGCTTTCAAGTTCGATTATTATCTTGGTGATCATAATCTGGAGGCTGTCTGGCTGCCGGTATTTACACCCACGCTATTTCCTGAAGAGGGATCTATATGGCGGCCGCAAATAGATTATCCCGTTTCGCCCCGGTATGATTATTCAGAGAAGGAGGTCAAAGGGTCTCTGGAGAACAGCGAATTTTTCGCCAAATATTCTGTTATCACTTCGGCAATAGACCTTGAAATTATGGCCGGTTATGCCTGGGATGATGATCCCGCGATGCATATCAGAAAACAGATTGACCCGGGAAGCGGGGAGATAGATTCGATAACGGTCACCCCGCGGCATCACCGTCTTAGTATTGCCGGAAGCAGTTTCAGCTCAACTCTCGGGCCCTTTGTGTTTCGCGGCGAGGGCGCCTGGTATTCCGGAAAATACTTCAATGCCGCCGGTGCCGCGGTAGAGAAGGATTATGCGCACTATCTTCTGGGGCTCGATTATACCTTATGGGATATTAATCTGAGCGGCCAGTTTATCCAGCAGGCCATTATGGATTACGATCCGAAGATAGAAGATGATGAATTCAATAACACTATGACCTTACGCGCCCGGCGCGATTTTATGCGTGAAACACTGACGCTGGAATTATTTTCGTATTTAGGATTGAACAATAATGACGCGCTGATTCGTCCCCGTATATACTACGATCTGGCAGATGGTTTCGAGGTTCTGCTGGGAGCCAACCTGTTCGTTGGAGAGGAGGGCCAATTTGGTCAATATAATGATAATGACATGGGATATTTCAAGGTAAAATACAGCTTTTAGATAAATTGACACACTGCCCGGTTAAGAAACAATAGTGGAACAGGAGCTAAGACCAGATCAGCGCGCACACCTCAGCTAACTCCCTGATTCGGAATCGTAGGGGCCGGAGTTGCTACCAGCAATTCATATTCGGTCCTGTCGATTATCCTGCTGATCTTTTTCAGGGTTCAGACGAAGATAAAGGTAAGATTCAGCAGAGACCGCCCGCCCCGTTCCGGTTGAGTAATTCCGGCATTTAGTTCTTTACTGGGTATCAGCATCTGTCCAGGTACCGGGCGCGTTCCCAGTCCGTTACAGCCATATCAAACTCATTCAGTTCGCGCCTCTTCGCTTCCACATATTTTATCAGAAATTCCCTGCCGAGAAGGTCTTCCATGATAGAGCTCTTCTCGAGGTTTGACAGGGCTTCACTGAGAGAACCCGGGAGCATTTCAATGTCGAGTTCATCGAGTTCTTCATCAGATTTCATATAGACGCTTTCCCGCATCGGTTCCGGAATTTCCAGTTCCTCTCTGATCCCTTCGAGCCCCGCTTTAAGTATCGCGGCGAAAGCAAGGTAGGGGGAAGAGCTTGGGTCGGGGCATCTCAGTTCAGCCCTGACCGAAGATTTTCTACCCGGAGAGGATTGAGGTATTCTGATAAGTGAAGATCTGTTCTTGCTTCCCCAGCAGATATATTTAGGCGCCTCAAAACCGGAGTTGAGTCTTTTGTATGAGTTTATAGTAGGGTTGGTGAGCGAGACGATCTCTTTTATATATTTGAGGATTCCCGCGATGAATTGTTTGGCCAGTCTGGAGAGGTTGTTCCTGTCGTTTTCATCGAAGAAGAGGGGGGAACCGTCGTTGGAAAAGAGGCTGGAATGTATGTGCATCCCGCTTCCCGGCTTGCCGTAGCGCGGTTTAGGCATGAAGGAAGCTATAAAACCGTACTTGTGAGCGGTGGATTTGATTATCTTCTTCAGCAGTACTACAGTGTCGGCGGTAGAGAGAGCATCTCCGTATTTGAATCCAACTTCGTGCTGTCCCACTCCCACTTCGTGGTGAGCCCTCTCAGAGTCGATGCCGAAGAATTTAAGGGTGCTCATAATCTCTTTCCTGATGTCGCTTCCCAGGTCCTTTTCCGAGCTGTCGAAGTATGAGCCGGTATCGAAATCCGGTGTGGCGATAGAGCCGTCCGGTGATTTCTTAAAGAGAAAGAATTCGACCTCGGGCCCGACATTGAACTGGTAACCCATATCCACGGCTTCCCTGACCTGTTTCTTGAGTATCGCTCTCGGGTCCCCTGTAAACACGGTTCCGTCCGGTTTGAATATATCGCACATGAAACGGGCCGTTTTCATATCATTATTTTCTCCGGGAAGCAGAGAATAGGTGTCGATATCCGGTTTCAGGAACATATCGCTCTCCTTTATCCTGGCATATCCTCTGATCGATGAGCCGTCGAACCATATCCCCCTGTCTAAGGCATCTTCCATTGCCGAGACAGGTATCTCCAGAGATTTGAGAGTTCCGAATATATCCGAGAATTCGAGCTCCACGAATTGCACATTGTCCTCTCCGACTCTTTTGAGAATATCCATAATAAACCTCCAACTGCAAATCCCGCAGAAAATAAAAATTGCTGCTCTATATAACAGCATTTATAAAAGGTGCGAATGTAAGATGATAGTCCTAACTAAAATTCTATATAATTCAGCTTATATCAGTCCAGAAGATATTTCAATAAACTTAACGGACGTTCCGGATAGATCTGAACTTTCTGCTTGGCCTGAAATGTGATTTATACGGTCTGTGCTTTCTCTTTTCACCGCCGGTTCAAAATAGGGTTCTTTTCCAG
>CAZKNG010000034.1:0-15148 GCA_964554125.1 uncultured bacterium
TCACCGCAATTTGATGAGGGGCTTGTATGCAAAAAGATAGAAAGGTTAAGGGAACTTGATGTTGATATTCTTGTTTGCGGCGCCATATCTAATTTCACAGCCGGACTGGTAACTTCAGCCGGCATAGAGATTATCGGATGGATAAGCGGTTACAGGGAAGAGGTTATTCAGGCGCTTATAAAGAACAGTATAGGTGACGACGGTTTTCTTATGCCGGGGTGTTTCGGAAGAAGAAGGAGAAGGGGAAGGAGAAGTTCTAAAGAGGGCAGGTTTCGAAACAGAAGAAATTATGACCACAACCGATTTCAAGAGCAATGGGCGGTTGGAAGCAACCGGCAGAGGGGAAACAGGTTAGATGGAAAAAAGAATAGGGATTAGAGATGATATTTAATAATAGAACCGATTTTTTAATTTAGGGCCGCAAAAGATGAAAATGGAAACAAACGGAACGATTTTATTGATTTAGAAGCAGGGAGGTGTTTTTCCGCGGATAAATTTTAAGGGTGAGTGGATAGAGGAACTGTTTATAATCAGATTTTTATGGCGGGATCTGAATTGAAGAGGATCCCAAAGAAAAGGAGGCAGTTATGCCAGGAGGAGACAGAAGAGGACCTGATGGATACGGACCAATGACAGGTAGAGGCGCCGGTTACTGCGCCGGTTATAATATGCCTGGATACATGAATCGCGCGGTCGGAGGCGGTTTCCGCGGCGGAGGGGGCTTCGGCCGCGGCGGAGGACGCGGATTTGGCAGAGGTTACGGATATGGCGGCCGCGGCTTCAGATGGAATAACAGTTTCAATGTAGCGCCTTACGCCGCGCCCCCTGTACCCGCAGTTACCAGAGAGCAGGAAATGGAATACCTCAGCGAACAGGCGGACTATTTAAAGGAAAGTCTGCAGAATATTACCAAACGGATCGAGGAATTGGAGAAAGAAAACAAGAAAGGTTAACCGCTGTTATATATGCGGGATCTGTTTGTAGTATAATAAATCAGTTTTCTTTTAATTAGTAGAGAGACAGCAGGTATAGTGTAGTTATCCTCAGCTCGGGGATTACAATTCAAAGTCAATTTGTCAGCAGCAGGTGAGGTTATATCCAGAAATATAAATAAAGAGGAGGCAGATATGCCTGGAGGAGACAGAACAGGACCTGAAGGAGACGGCCCCCGTACTGGAAGAGGAAAGGGAGACTGCGGGAAGAGAAGTGGAGGAGGACGAGGAACAGGAAGACCCGGAAGATCCGGAAGAGGCAGAAACAGACGGTAGATTTTCTCAGAGTTGTTGATTATCATTCTTAAAGGAGATCGAGGATAAGGTATATCCGTGTGTCATGAGTAGCGAATTGCCCCGGAAGGAAAAAGGTTACTTTACTTTCGGTTATCTATTATAGTTACAATGGGATCTGCGCGCGGAGAATAGAAGAGTCCAGAAGTTGCTTTGGAAATCAACCACGCTTACAAACTATAACCGGCTCTGCTGAGCGCCGTTGTTGTTAAAGCCGGACAGGAGGGAAAATGAACGATGCCAGGGAAGAAGCAAAAACAAAGATAAAAGAAAGAATGGGCACTATCAAACACAAGGTGGTTGTTCTTTCGGGTAAGGGTGGCGTAGGCAAGAGTACAGTAGCGGTCAATCTGGCTGTTTCGCTTGCTTCCGCGGGTAAGAAGGTAGGTCTGCTGGATGTTGATATTCACGGTCCGAGCGTTCCCACACTACTGGGTGTAGAGGGATCTCAGCTGAAGGGGAACAAGGAATCTGTTGAACCGCTGAAGATCAATGATAATCTTAGCGTTATGTCAATAGCTTTTCTCCTTCGCCAGAGTGATGACGCGGTAATATGGCGCGGTCCGTTGAAGTATAAAATGATCCAGCAATTTCTTTCCGATGTCAGATGGGGTGCGCTTGATTATCTTATCGTTGATTCTCCGCCGGGAACTGGAGATGAACCTTTGAGTATTATTCAGCTTCTGGGAAAGGCGGACGGAACGGTCATAGTTACCACTCCGCAGAATGTGGCGATATCGGATGTGCGTAAATGCGTTACTTTCTGCCGCAAACTTGACTTACCCGTGCTTGGCGTTGTCGAAAATATGAGCTGGTTCGTATGTCCGAAGTGCGGAGAACGCACTGAGATATTTAAAACCGGCGGAGGTAAGGTAATGGCGGATGATATGGGAATTCCGTTTCTCGGAAGTCTCCCGATGGATCCGTCTGTGGTTGACGCCAGTGACGAGGGAAAGCCTTTCGTCTCTTCACACGCCGATACTGAGGCGGCGAAAGCTTTTACAGCTGTTTCAGCCCCTATATTGAAGCTCGGTGAAAAGGATTAAACTTAAAAAAGGAAATGAAATAATTCTGTTTTGAATAGTCGTTTTCTATTTACCGATCGATTACTGGAATATTGTTATCTTTTTGGTTATAATACCGGAGTAAGTTTCAATACAACTTGTTGAATTGGTTTTTCATGAAGGGAAAGGTACAAAATGAAGGATATAAGAAAAAAAGGAGAGAATACCAAATGTGTTCACGGAAGTCTAATACCCGATGAAACGGGTTGTGTTGTAACTCCGATATATCAGACTTCGACATTCGCGTTCAAGGATGCTGACCACGGGGCCAGACTTTTCAGCGGAGAAGAAGAAGGGTATATCTATACCCGTGTGGGAAATCCAACGATTGAATCTGTTGAAAATGAAGTGGCTATACTTGAAAACGGATACAAGTCGGTTGGTTGTGCTACCGGTATGGCCGCGGTTCATCTTGTATTTGCTTCTCTGCTTAGTGCCGGAGACCATGTGATCAGCAGTGAAGCGGTTTACGGTTCAACGAGCAAAATACTGAGTTCCGTGTTTCCCAACTTTGGCGTTAAAGTCAGTTTTGTAGATACTTCCGATATTGAAGCGGTAAAGGCCGCAGTTAGACCCGAGACAAAGCTTATATATGTTGAAACGCCGGCGAACCCTACCATAGTTGTCTCCGATATCGCCGCTATTGCCGATATCGCGCATAATAATAACGCGAAGTTCTGTGTCGACAACACATTCATGAGCCCGGTGCTTCAGAAACCCCTGGATCTCGGCGCGGATTTGGTTCTTCATTCGATGACAAAATTTCTAAACGGCCACGCCGATGTTGTAGCCGGCATAGTCGTTTTAAAAACAGAAGAGGATTATGACCATTTCCGTTCCATGGCTACGGAATTTGGAGGAACAATCGATCCTTTCAACGCCTTTCTTGTGGCAAGAGGTATAAAAACGCTGTCGGTTCGAATTAAACGTCATTGCGAAAATGCTCAGAAGATAGCGGAATATCTTGAATCTCATCCCAAGGTTGAAAAGGTGGTTTACCCAGGCCTTAAATCACATCCTCAATATGAAACACATAAGAAACAGACCAGCGGTCCCGGGGCGCTTATCAGTTTCTTCCTCAAGGGGGGATTGAAAGCGGGAAAAACGATGATGAATTCCGTAAATTTACATACCCTCGCTGTAAGCCTTGGAGGTGTTGAATCTCTTATTCAGCATCCTGCTTCCATGACACATGCCTGTATGTCGGAAGAAGAGAGAAATGAGGCCGGTATAGGAGACGGACTTGTTAGAATATCCGTAGGGATCGAGGATCTTGAGGACCTGATAGCAGATATCGAACAGGCCCTTGAAAAGGTATAAGAATTTATTTTGTTAAGGTGAGTGTTGTCAGCGATGTTATGGAGACCGCGTCAAGTTACACCTCAAGAGATTGGAGGTGTTGCCGCCAGGTTAAGAGACAGAAACGCTATATACAAAGAAAAAGGCCACGACCGGGCGGAAGCTGTAAAATTTATTATTGACTCTGTGGATCTTTCGGGAAAAAGCATTCTCGATATTGGAACGGGACAGGGGTTTACCGCCGTTGAGATTGCCAGGAGGGGGATCCCTGTCAAGACCGTTGATCTATCGGAGGAAAATTTACAGAAGGCCTATCTTTACGCTATGGCGGAATCTGTCGCTGAGTTGATAGAGTTTCATCTATTGGACGCGGGCAGGATGGCCTTCGAGGATAACAGCTTTGATCTTGTTGTTATGGTAAACACCTTGCATCACCTTGAAGATTTCAAGAAAACAGCCGGCGAGATATCGCGCGTATTGACGCCGGGCGGGATCTTTTTGGTCGCTGACCTTACCGAAGAGGGTTTCGGAATTCTTCACACTATTCTTGAGGGCGAAGGCCGCAAGCACCAGAGGAGTAACCGGAAAACTATATATGATATAGCGCAGATCATTCCGGAATTCGGTCTCATGTGCCGCAGCCAGGATATTCGTTTTCAGGAGCATTTAATGGTAGCGGAGAAGAGCTGAACATTCACAAATTCACAGGTACCTGTCTTCAAAATTATTGCTCTGGTTTACCCGAGTCGCAGCCCCTGGTTTATATACCCACTTCTGAATGGAATATTATGATTGAAATAAACCATCTCAGGCCATAGTGAAGGATATGCCTCAGCGGTAATTCAGCATTTGAATTCAAGCGAGAAATCCCCTATTGATATTTTATCTTTGTTTTTCAGTTTTTTCCGGTGGATCTCTCTGCCGTTTATAAAGGTGCCGTTTTTACTGTTCAAATCTTCGACCCAGCAGGCGGATTTTGATTTGTATATTACGGCGTGTTCTTCAGAGACAAGATTGTGATCAAGGCAGATATCGCAGTCGGTGCTTTTACCCATAAGGGTCTTCTTGCCTTTCAGTTTCATTTCCAGACCGGAAAAATAACCGTTTGTTATAATAATTTTTTCTTTCCCCGATTCAGGACCCGCGCTGCGCTCTGAAGTATTCGTTTTACTGGACATATTTAAACCTTCCGTAATAGTATAATTTACGGTTAATTAATTTAAGGATATTAGCTGCCACGGTTTTTTCGCAAATAATGTTCCATATTGTATGCCCGATTTGAGTATAAGTATTGTAAATCTTTGTTTTGCATGAGATTATAGAGGATATAGAGTTATAATTATCTCTCCTCAAATATTTGATTTGTAATCTTTTTTGCATTATGAAATGCTCAATTATGGCAATTTTCTCCCTTTTAATAAGAAGGAACGGGTATATATATTTTATTGAGGCTTGAAACTTGCTTTAAGCTTAAATAGTGTGGATTTACAGGTAATAACAGGCGTGCGCGGTGTAGCCATGGATAAAGAAAAGAGAACGGGTAAAAGAGAAGTAAAAGAAAGTATAGAAACAAGCGGTCTTTTCAGGTTCATCCTCCATCTGATTATAGGGATTGCGGGCTGGACGGTATTCGGGTATTTCTGGTTTGTTGTAATAAAAAGAGGGATTGGCCGGGGTATCCCTATCGCGGTTATCTCGATGGCCGTTTTTACATTTCTTATCATAACCCTTACATCTCTATGGATCAGGCATAATATAAATATATCTAAAAGGAACAGAAGGAGAACCTCTCCCGACATTTCCCCGGAACCTTACGCGTTCGATAAGGTCGGAGCTGAAGTTAAAATAGAGGATGTTGAACTATTGAAGAGATCCCCTTTGATAGAGATTACCGTTGACGCCGGCAAAAAGTTATTCAAGCCCCTTCAGGTGCAGCCGGAAGATAAGGGATAGAGATTAAATAATCTTTAAGGTTTAAATAATGGATATTATTTCTGTATTGGAAATCATTGAAAATTCAGGTATTTATATGGCATCTCTTGTCTATTTTGCCTGGTATCCGATATTTTCAAGCATAATGTGGATATTTACGGCTCTTGTTTATTTCTTCCGTAATGAAAAGGGAGACCAGGGGGAGTTTTATGAACTTGCTGAGTATCCAATGGTAACTGTTGTTATACCGGCATTTAATGAAGAGAGAAATATAGGTCAAGTCCTCGAGAATACATGCAACCTGAATTACCCGAATTATGAGATAGTTGTTATCGACGATGACTCAAATGACCGTACAGCTGACATAGTGATGAGGTTTGTAAGAGAGGGAAGGGTTCGCCTGATAAAAAAGAAAACAAATCAGGGTAAAGCAATGGCGCTTAATGACGCGATTCCCTGTACGAAGGGTGAATTCCTGTTGATAATAGACGCCGACGCAAGTCCTGATCCCGAAATACTCAAGTATATGATCCCTCATTTTAAGTATCCCAGAGTTGCGGCTGTTACGGGGAATCCAAGGGTTGTAAACAGAAAGTCATTTACAGGCAAGCTTCAGGCGATAGAGTTTTCTTCGATAATCAGCATTCAGCGGCGAGCTCAGAGGATATGGGGGCGTATTATGACGATGTCCGGGGTTGTTGGAGCTTTCAGAAAAAGCGCGCTGTTTGACGTTGGATTGTACAGCCCTGAAATGGCAACAGAGGATATTGATATGACGTGGAAGCTTCAGCTGAAGCATTACGATGTAAGATATGAAGCCAGATCTATCGTATGGATGAGAGCGCCGAAGTCATTTAAGGGTCTCTGGAATCAAAGGAAAAGATGGGCCCTCGGTCAGTCCCAGGTCCTCAGAAGATACGGAAGAAGAATGGCTGACTGGAAAAACAGAAGGTTGTGGATGGTGATGCTGGAATCCCTGATGTCAATCGTATGGGCCTATGATTTTGTTATTCTTACGGTTTTGTGGGTTTATTCCTACTCTATGGGATTTCCTCCGGTTGGGGCGTCTCCAGTTCCAAACTGGTGGGGGATGATGATTTCCACTGTCTGTATGATGCAGTTGCTTACAGGAGTGATCCTCGATCGTAAGTATGACAGGGGACTCGGGTGGTATTACGGAGTCGCTGTGTTCTATCCGATAATCTACTGGATATTTCTGGCGATGGTGACAGCATCTTATTCTCTGCGCGGATTACTTAAAAAGCCTGAAAGCGGTGTGATGACCCGCTGGAAACCGATAAGGGAGTAAGTAAGATGATGTTGTTTTCTATATTAATCTCAGAGAGAACGCATCTGGCGGAGGAGTTGAGTTGACAAAGAGATTTAAGATAATAAGAGCGGTTTTAGCTGCGATTTTTCTCCTTATTATTCTTCCGCAGCTTAATCTCCGGGGAGATCAGGAAGAGAGCGAAGACATTCTTCGGCAGGCAAGGGAAGCAGCAGCCGATGACAGGCACGGGGAAGCTATACGGTTGTATTTTAAGGCCAGCAGACTTGATAGATCACTAAGAGGAGAACTCGGAAAAGAGATCGGTCTTCAGTACACCTGGAGTGATAAACCGGATAGCGCCATAATATGGTTTAAAAGATATCTTGAGACTCACCCTGAAGATATCGAAGGGATGCTTGGATTGGCGAGGGCTCTTTCGTGGGCGGATAAGAATTCAGAGGCTCTTAAGTGGTACCGCAGGATAACCCGTGAATATCCCGGTGTTTTAGATGCCAGGGTCGGGGAAGCGAGAGTGGTCTCATGGCTCGACAGAAATGCACAAGCGGAGGATCTATACAGAGAGATAATCGAAAAACATCCCGGTAATCTCGAGGCTGCTCTGGGTCTGGCACGTGTTCTCAACTGGCAGGGCAAGCACCGCGGGGCGAGGTCTATGTATAATGATATTCTCGAAAAACATCCTGACTCAGAGGAAGCTTTAAAGGGGAAGGCCCAGGCCCTGAGGTGGCTCGGGCTCGGAAGCAGAGCCCGCAAACTGCTTGCCGGAATCGAAGGCGATTCTGAAGCAAAAGAAATCCTAAGTTCTATAGAACACGACAGGGCGCCCCGCTTAAAATTCGATTACGGTACTTCTTATGACTCGGACGGGCTCGAAATACACAAGGGTGAAGCCGCCGGGCTATATAATATTTACGGTGAGACGACGGTAGGACTTGGTGTTGCGAGGCATTCGATGAGACAGGAAGGAATGCAGCATGTAACGAGGATCGATTTAGCGGGCCGCCTCAGTAGCCGGTTCAATGAAAACTGGGCGGTTCATCTGAATCTCCTGCCTGTATTTCATAGGGCAGGCAGCGATGATTTTACAGCCCTGACATGGGATGGATGGCTGACGTGGAATCCCGCGGATAGATTCAGAGCGGACCTGTCCGCCGGCAGAGCGGTTATAGCGACCCCTCTGTCGGTACAGAGAGAGATTATATTCAGCGGCAGCGGCATCGGGCTTGACTATAAGATAACACAATCCTTAAAAGCGCTGACAGCCTATGATTACAGGTCGTATTCTGACGGAAACAGGCGGAATCTGGTTAAAGCCGCCTTTAATTGGAGGATAATTTCCTCTCCTTTCATAGTAGAGGTTCAGCCGGGATACACATTCTTTTCATTTAAAGAGTATAAAGCGAACGGTTATTACAATCCCGCCGGATACCATAATGTCGGGGTTCAGGTTGGGATTGGCGGGGATTTTTCTGAATCTGTATATTACAGGGTTGAGGGAAGGTTATCCCGTGAAAAGGAAAAGGGAGAGGATTTCTTTTCTGTAGGTTCCTTCAGATCAAGCGTTGAATGGAGGGCGGGGGAGAGCCTGGAATTAGGCGGTGAGTTTTTTGCTTCTAATTCGCGTGTGGCGGGTGAAGCGGGATACAGCAGGACGCTCACCCGTGTCTTTTTAAGAATAATCTTCTGACGGTCAGTTATGATAAATTATGAGTCAAAAATGAGCATTGTAATAATTGTGTTTCTTATTACTTCTTCTATTCTGAGTTCATGCACGGATGACACAGATCCGGAACCTTATAACAGACCGCCTGGTTCTAAAGCCGGAATACCTGTGCTTTCCTACCATTATTTTAATGACAGAAACAGACTTGAACAGGGAGGAAGAGCCCTGGGCACGGTTCTTCTGAATCTGCCCCTCCTTACGGTAAAGGATGCCTGGACGGTAAGATCGGAAGATTTTGAAAAGCAATTAAGATTTCTCGATAAAAACGGTTATAGAACCATTACAATGGATGAGCTGAAATCTTTTATGACCGGCCGTGAAGAGATGCCGGGAAACTGCGTGGCAATAACATTTGACGACGGCGACAGAAGCGTCTACAGATACGCCTACCCGCTTCTTAAGAAATACGATATGAAGGGCACCCTTTTTATCGTTACTTCCAGGGTCGGACAGAGTTGGAACAGTCTTAATATCTCTTCGTGGGAAGAGCTGCGCGAGATGGAGGAATCTGGAGTTATCGATATTGAATCCCATACGCATGATATGCACTCCAAGCTGCGGGAAGGGGATATTCCCCATCCCGTCTTCACTGTTTCCGGAGAGACTATGGATAAGATGAGAAAGGAAAAAATATTCAATGACCTCAGGCGATCGAGGGTATCGCTTAAGTTTCAACTCGGAATAAGGACGAATTTTCTGGCCTGGCCTTACGGTTTCGGAACGGCTATTTCAGATTCACTCGCGGAAGCTGCCGGATTTGAGGGCATATTGACTCTGAAAAGCGGAAGAAACCATCCAGGAGATCCTTTAACTGAAATCAAACGTTTTGCTGTTACATCAAAGACATCATTCAGTCGATTCAAGAGGATTGTTGGAATTGACCGGGCTGTAGACCGGGAAACTGATCATATGTAAAAAAAAAGAATGCCGGCTGGTGACCATCCGGCATTCTTAAACAACTGAACAGCTTACTTAATCGTTCCTTATCGTCTTCTTGTTCTTGATCCCTTTGTATTTACACTTCTGGTAAAATTCGTCAATCTAGGCCTGCTGATACCGCCTCTGCTGGAAACGTGTTTCCGTCTGTAGTTTTGTGAAGTACTATGATGGAAACGGCCGTTTCTGCTCCCGTGGCGGCCCCGCGCCGGGTGATCGAAGCTCGCTGTGCCGCGGCTTGGGGCTCTGCGGCGTTTCGCGGTAGAGGTTAAAAATCCTGTATTTCCCCGCCGCGTAAAACCTGAATTAACAAACGTCCAGTTTGACCTGCCGCCGTGATAACGCCTCGCGAAACCTTTCTGTGAGGAATTTCTCCTGAAGGTTCCGGGAGCCCTCTTGAAGCTGACGGGGCTTAAAGCGCTGGACCGACTTATATTATTCCATTGCCTGTCCAGCCTGTTGCTCACCGAAGAAGCCCAGTTGTTAAAAGATTCACTGGCTGAAGCTGTGCCCGAAACAGAAGCCGCAAGAACTGCCACGGCCAGTATAAGTACGGATTGTTTCAGTGGTAGACGCATTGTTGTTATTCCTATCTATTTAAGTTATTGAATAAGGCGAATTTAGAAATGATTTATGTTCGCGCAGGGGATATGAAAGAGGAGAGGAGTTTCTTTATATCTAATACTATTGTACCATTTATTCATAAAATTGTCAAGATAGCGGGATAAACAAACCCATTCAGAAAATGGAGCCACGGCGCAGCTTCTCTTTATTTTTTAGCCAAACCTATGCAAAAAGGGAGCCCGCCGCTAAACGGGCTCCCTTTTAAATCAGAACATATCACTATATTTAGTGATACATCGATTTTATAGCACCCCAGCTTGAAGCATCTGTGGGAACTACCCCTTCGCCATTTACAGTAAATATGTTGCCTGGGTCAAAACCGTACCTTCCATCAGCAGAAAGAAATTCCGTCACGTGGGTAAAGTCCCCGGTGCTATCGCTAGTATCGATTTTAATACTACGGGGGTCATTGCTAACCGAAGTCATCTCAAATGTACAAAGCAAGGTCCAGCTGTAATGAGTAGTTTTACCATATACTATCCAGCCCGTATCCCATGGTTTTCCTATCTCCTTATCAAACCCCTCCCCGAGAGTATAGCCGGTCATTTTATCCTGCGGGGTCCCACTGATCATGTTAAATTCTGCTCCAGTGAACCCTTTTATTGGATCGGGAAGCACCCAAAGATAGAGTGTATAGGATTTACCATCCGGGCATTTTACTCCATATTGTCCTTCAGGACCCTCGACCGGGTTTAAATCCGAGTTCGTTATCCACATAGTGGGACGAACAGTTGCATTACTAGTACTTGCCGCTCCGGTTACTAGTGCAAGAACCGCTACAATCATTAAAAATTTCTTCATTCTTTGCCCCTCCTGAATAAAAGTGATTAACTCAAATTCCCAATTTATTCCAGAGAGTTTCCCCTCTCTGTCAGCTGATCTCTGTCTGGATGAGATTTTGATCTAATCAGAAACAATTTTTACTAATAATTACTAACTATCTATGTATTGACTTAATCGCTCCCCCACTTCCATTCTGAGTTGGGATTCCTTCATCCGGACAGAGCGTCGAAGTCAAACCGTTCAGAGTAGAAACCTCATAATTGCAATTTAGGTTGATTAAGTCCCCGTAGAAAGGGTTGAGACCTTTTTTCGTCACCCCCCATTTTGCCTCATTGAAATCCCTTCTACAAAAGTACACTGTACCATAAGTTTTTACCTTTTGTCAACCTTGAACATTTTTTTGGACGGGAAGGTTTTTACGTGGTTTAAGCATTTTAATAAATTTAAATAGTTCAGCCGTTTATTTATCTTCAATATAAATCTGTTATTTCCATCTGCCCGCGTGAGTCTCCTGTATCTCCCTTGAAGGTTTCAATGAAGCTGAAAACAGTTTCTTTTCTTCAGCTTCAGGCAAGAGGGTTTTATCTCAGGAGGATCGCTTTGCGGCTCTTGGTTCCGTCTCTGGTTTTCAATCTGTAGAAATAGATACCGCTTGCCAGATCAGAGGGACACCAGTCTATAGAATGGGATTTTGCTTCAAGATTCTCATCGATAAGGCAGTCTATTTCCCGTCCCGTAATGTCGAATATTCTGAGATCCACATGCCCCGAGCGAGGTATGGAAAAAGTAATTGTCGTGGACGGATTGAACGGGTTTGGAGTGTTCTGAGCCAAAGTAAAAGGAAAAGAAGGATTGTCAGAACCGGTAGTATCTTCAACCATTATCGTATCTCTATATGTATGGTAATTGTGCGATGTTACAGTCAGAACGATCGAATCAACTCCGGCGGGTATCGATGAGGAAAGGTTCAGGGTAATATCTCCCGTTCCGTCAGCTATTTCCCTTGAGTAGCAGACCCCGTTCCAGTAGAGTGCTCCGGTAGAACCGCCGACATCTGTCCCTACTGTAAAGAACGTGTCTGAGCGGTCGATAGAGGTCGCGTGTGTCGCGTAAATCTGTTCCGGCGTATCTGTCCAGCCGTCCATAGCGGGGTCTCCGATCAGGTTAAGAGTATAGAAACACCATCTGTGGGCGCCGGGTTCATATTCATCAGGAAGGTCAATAAATGGAACAGTCTCATCCTTCGACCTCTGGTTCGCGGCTCCCAGCGTTGTGATACCTTCTGTAAATACGGCATCATAGAATTCCCGCTGAAAATGATGAGAGGGACCGTTTGTTGTACCCTCCGTGAACCATCCGTATCTTGAATTACCTAGGAACGCGGCCGCGCAGTGCTGATGCGATACCATATTCTCTCCTATACAATCGTCGTAGTCGAAAGAGCCCGCGTAACATCCGTAACTGTAAATAATGGTGAAGTTCGCGTTCTGTCCGTCGTTTAGAAAATTAGAAGTCGTGATATCATAATTTGTGATTCTCATAGCATAGGTCTGATTCGTATGGCCCGCGTGGGCTATCCAGTTGCTTCCCGAGCTGATAGCGTTGAATACCGCCGTTTCGTCCCAGGGGGTGGTATCTCTGTCGTAGTACTTTGTAATGTTGAAATCGACAGGTATGCCGTCTGTCGAAAAACCGTAGGCGCCGCATGTGTCTATAAGCTGATCCATCTCATCTCCGCCGTATGTAAGAGGGCTGGGATAGAGTTCTTCACCGTAAAGGGTCGCGGTTCTAAGATCAGATACGACGGGGGATTCCTGATACATAGTTGTTTTATTTATAAATGCCGCTATATCATCCGCGTTTCCCACACAGGCGCGTCCAACCGCAATCTCAGAATAAAAATCCTCTTCACCTGGTTCTCCCCACAGTGAATCAGAATCACTGTTCCAGCTGCCGTCGAGGGCCGCGTAGTAGATATCAGATGGGATGTCGGCTGATTCATAAAGGGAGCTGGATTGAACAGAGCAATAGAGCCCCCTGTAGGGAACGATCCCGGAATTGCCGGCTTCTCCGTCGCCGTCTCCTCCAAGAAGAAGGTGTGTGATGCTGTGCTGACTGTATTCGTTGATTACGGCATTTCTGATCTTCTCTGCTGTGTCTTCTCCGCTGTATGCCGATTCAATATTTTCAACTGTCATGATCTGTGTAAGGAATCCGCGTCTGTTATAAAAATCGGCCAGCTCTGAGAAATCGTCTTCGAACGAATTGCTTGTGATTATTAAATACTGGTAGTCTCCTTCTGCCGCGGGATGCCCCAGTAAATTCGCTCCTGAAGGATTATCAACGAGTTTCTTAAGTCTGGTAAGAGTCTCTTTATCTGATTTCGGCATTATTCCGGAAGATGAATATTCCGAGGATGTTACTATAGTAACTTTTATTTCCTTGAAATACCCCGCTTCATCAGCTGAAGGGTGAAACCCGACCGGACAAAATGAACCGGTAGCTATGGGGTGTCCGCGGAGATAGTGCGTTTGGAAGTCTGACACGGGCGGATAGATCCACCTGTCTATATTATATGACGAGCTGTTATAAATAAATCCGCCTCCGCCGCCTGACCTGAGGTCTCCCGGCACAACATGCTGTCTTGGATGCAGTCTGCACCGGCTTCCTATTTTTTCCCAGTTCCGTTTTTCTATCCTGACATCTATTGCCTTCTGGCCGGCGGGAAGGAGTATCTGGGCTTTACGGTATGGAACGCTCGGGGTACCCGGTTTCGCCGCCTGAATGGTATTAGGAAAGATAATACGGGAAAATCCGTTAGCGTTATTCATTATATAAGGTGTGTCAAAGTGATAAACAACACTTACCTCCCCGCTGTAGAGGGTGGACGGCAAGGAAGCAGATATCAGCAGTAAGATCAGAGAGGCGGTTTTGAGTTTCATCTTTACCTTTCCTTTATGATTTGTTCATATTCTAATTATTCATCAACAAAGTATAATTAATAATAGATATACCATGGCCGTACTATTAACTGCCCTATTATAACACATTTGAGATGATTATGAAAGAGCACGGAGAGTTTTGCGGACGGGTTTAATTTTACCTTTTGGAATTTATTTTGCTCTGATTATTAATTATAGTAGAATAGGGCAGCCGGGAATTATCGACACGGGAGCTTTTGAAGAATTTAAGGTTTATTTATGAGATATCCGATCGATGCTGTAATAGCGGTTACATACAGATGCCAGGCAAAATGCAGGATGTGCTCTATATGGAAGATTAAGGAGCATGATGACATATCGCCCGATATTTACAGAAGGCTTCCGACTACTTTGAGAGATGTGAATATTTCCGGGGGCGAGCCGTTTCTCAGAGCGGACCTTGAAGAGATAGTAAGGGTGGTTCACAGTCATATTCCGCGAAGCAGAATGGTAGTATCCTCAAACGGCCTTATGGGGGAAGATATAATACCGAGAGTGCTTAGACTGAAAGAGATATTTCCCCGTATCGGATTCGCCTTCTCAGTGGACGGCGTGGGGGAGATGCAGGATTTCATCCGGGGGGTAAAGGGAGCGTACGAGAAGGTTATTTCAGCGGTCAGGGGAATAAAAAGAAACGGGATAAACAATATAAGGATTGCCTATACTCTTACATCTGATAATCCCGATCATATGATAAAGGTTTACAGGCTTGCCGGGGAATTAGGGGTTGAATTTACTATGCAGGTCTCACACGAGAGCGACTTCTTTTTCGGCAGGAATGAATCATCAGTAATAAGTGACAACTCCGGTAATTTCAGCAGCGGCCAGCTTAAAGAGGATTTTGAGACGATAATAAACGGCGAGCTGAGCTCTTATAATCTCAAAAGATGGGGCAAGGCGTTTATTCATTACGGAAGTTATGCTCTGGCTGCTGAAGGAAGGCAGCTTTTTTCCTCCCGTCCGGGAGAGGATTTTTTCTACCTCGATCCGGGTGGTAATATCTATCCGTCAGTTATTCACGATCATATTATGGGGAATCTAAAAGAAGATAGTTTCAAAGGGATCTGGAATTCCGCTGAGAGCGCGAGAGTCCGTGAAAAATGCAGAAATGACAAAACCCCCTACTGGATGGGGTGTTTACTCAGAAAGGCCCTTCTTGAGCGAAAGTTTAAAATCGGTCTCTGGGCTTTGAAAAATAAACTTATGAAAGTAAAATTATAATTGTAAAT
>CAZKNG010000034.1:15248-21357 GCA_964554125.1 uncultured bacterium
AATCATCAAAATCAGGAACTTCACAACCGGCGTAGTGTGTTTTAGGATTTTTATGTAAAGGAGAGTATGGTGAAACGTTTTAATATCGCAATTCCTCTGGTTTTCTTATTGACCTTTTTCATACGGCCCGCCGAGGGCGGAGATCTTCTGAAGGTCGACGAAATGGTCTTCTGCAGGAATGTTGAAAAGATGGAGCCTGTGGGGGTTAAAAACCAGTTCTTCGAATCAGCGGAAAAACTCTACTGTTTTACCAGGATAGCGGGGGCCGTTGATACTACATCCGTCTATCATATATGGTCCTATGACGGAAGGGAGTTAGCCAGAGTCAAGCTTCCGGTCCGTTCGCCGCTGTGGCGTACATGGAGTTCGAAGAGGATGACCGGCAGCCGGGAGGGGAGCTGGAAAGTAGTTGTTACTACAGAGGACAGCACGGTTATTTCAGAAAAAGAATTTATCTACAAACCTTTAAAGGAATAGATCTGCCTGCCGCCGGAAGATATTCTCCCTTTAAGAGGGTTAACCTGAAGCTTTAAATAGGGTTATCCTCCGTGAGCGAGATGGAAGACATTAACGTCAGAGTTATCTTCAAGGGTATAGCTGTCGTACTCGTTAGCGGGGATGAGTTTTCCATCGACAGTAACAGTTATCAGTGAGTAATTGTATCTCATCTTATCGAGTACGTTCTGAACCGTCATCCCCTTTTCCCATTCCAGCTTGTCTCTGTTATTTACTATAATCATCTACTTTTCACCTGACCGGTTGAGAAGTTCAATCGCCACATTGGCCTGCATACACGCTACAATAGAGACGCGGGAGGAGCAAAGCCCCATCGATGAATTACTTTCTTCATCTCCGCAGATATAAACATTTCCGGACGAATGCACCTTCAGAGAGTTTGTGCGCCCGATTCCGGCTAATCCGCTTCCGCAGATTATCGCTCTGTCCGGATAGGCCGAGGACCAGGATTCAATAAGCCAGCGTTTACTTTCAGCTTTATCAAACCCCTCTATAAGCAGGTCGGCCTCTTTGAAAACTTCAGCTATCTTTTCGGGCGAGAGTTTTATCACTGCCGGATTTATTATAATATTCGGGTTAATGGCCCGCAGATGTTCCGCGAGGGCATCTACCTTGATCTTCCCGATATCTTTCTGAAAGTAATGCTGACGGTTCAGGTTCGACTCTTCAACCCTGTCGTAATCAGCCAGAATAAGACCGCCTATTCCGGCTCTTGTAAGAGCGACAGCGGCATTTGAGCCGAGTCCGCCGCAGCCTGCTATTCCGACAGTTGATTTCTGCAGTATAGCAGTTGAATGCGGCACATTCCGTTTGAATATCGAAAGATGATCCTTCTTTTTCATGATGATCAGGTTGCTTCTTCAACAATATTTACAAGTTCCGGAAGATCAATTCCAAGTTTCTTCATCCTCTCAAGCGTGGGAACGCCGTTTTCATCCCACCCTTTGCGTTTATATGCCGCTTTCATTACCTGATTGTACTGATCTTCCCTGTATTCACGAAGTGCCCTCATCTTTTCCTCTGTGGATTTACCTTCGGGATCGAAATCGTATTTTTCCCGCAGCTGTTTGTCGTATCTCTCGGCGCGGGATTCGTATTCTTCCTTTGTTACGGGACCTACGGCCCGGTACGGAGGAAAATCGTCTTTTTTAGTGCCGTAGCCGAGCATCCTGCACATCAATCTCTGCAGCATATGAACTCTCTCGGATTGCTCAAGCATACCTGTTTCGTCAAGTGGTTTTCCGGTCATACCCTCAAAGAATTTAAAGAAGTCTTCAACGTGTTCAGGTATTTTAGCGGCTTCCTGCGGCGGGTAGTTCTGAGTGCTTGTGGGAACTATATCGTTCCAGAGAAGTTTGCAGAGACCGTGAAGCCCGAACCATGTTCTCCACAGGGGATAGTAATAAAGCGCTTCCGCCTTGTCTTCGAAGGAGGGGATCTGGTTATTAACCATATCCATGAAGATAAGCCAGGATTCGTCATGCTGGGGGCCTTTTACCGCCATTGCGTAACCGGCCTGCTGGGCGAGAGATTCCTTGGTTACATATTCGGAGAATTCCAGCCCCTTTGTTTCCATACCTATATCGCTGAGGAAGTCAGGGTCCGCTCCGAGTTCTTTAATCCATTTCTCTTTAAGCCAGCGGATCCCCTTGCCGAAATCAACACCGAACCCCGTACCTTCCGCCATTTCGTGCAGGCACATGAGGACTTCATCTGTGGCGCCGAATTTGAGCTCTTTCCCTCCGGTCTCTTTCGTTGTGATAATACCGTTTTCAAAACACTCCATGATAAAGGCCATGCATGTGCCGGCTGAAATTGTATCAATTCCGTAAGTATCGCAGTAAAAATTGAATTCAGCGGCAAAGTCGGCGTCGAAACATCCCATATTAGCGCACGCCGCGGCTGTTTCATACTCCGGTCCGTCCACAACTACCCTGTCTCCCTTGTAGGGACCTGTTTTTATCTCGAAATTATCGATTGTTTTAGCGCAAGCCATCGAACAGCCCTTCCAGCAGCCGTCGGGGGAATTCTGCGTAAAGTAGTTGGCCTTTAGCATAGCCGAGTCGATCTTTGGTGTATCGGGATGTGACCCGAACTTGTAATTGTGAACGGGAAGAAGATCGTATTCATCCATTACATCCACAATGTTAGCGGTTCCAACTTCTCTCATGCGGCACTGATTCTTATCGAGTGTTGCCATTTCAGCGTTGATACGCATGCCGTAATTTCGAATCATCTTAGGTTTGGCGGGATGATTCTGATCCTCTTCAATACTGATAGCCTGGGTTGGGCAGACATATTCGCATGAACGGCAGCCTATACAGTGAGGGTCAACTTCTTCAAAGGGCATCGTCATATACTTGTTTATACCTCGCCCGGCAAAATCGAGAATATTCTCCTGCATGAATTCAGCGCACGCTCTCTCGCATCTGCCGCACAGGATACATGCCTTAGGGTTTTCATCCGTCAGTTCACTTTTATATTTTTCCTTATCTGTTGCTCCGCAATCCTTTGCTATCTTCTTAACAGCAGGGACATTAGGCCAGCGTCCAAGGTACATTTCCGCCAGTCTCCTGCGGTGCTTTTTTACCATTTCAGAATCGGTTTCAACTTTGACCGTGCTTCGCACAGGGTAGTTACATGAGGTGACAAGTCCTCTTTTGTCCCCGGATATAATTTCGACTACACACAGCCTGCATGTGCCGCTCGGCGTAAGATCCTTGTGATTACATAACGTTGGAACCGATATACCGTTTTCCTTCAGAACCTTAAGAAGAAAGGTGCCTTTTTCGACATTAATTTCTTTTCCATTTACTGTTATATTTATCTTCTGAGCTGACATTATATCACCTCCACTGCGTCGAAGTTGCAGACCTGGCGGCAGATCCCGCATCTTGTACATTTCCCGGTGTCTATAAGGTGAGGGTTCTTTGGTTCACCCGATATTGCCTCTACGGGGCAGTTTTTAGCGCAGAGCGTACAGCCTGTGCATTTATCCCCGTCTATACGGTACGTAATAAGGGCTTTGCATACTCCGCCGGGGCATTTGCTTTCAGTAATATGCCTCTCGTACTCTTCTCTGAAATACCTGATTGTGGAGAGGACGGGGTTGGGAGCTGTTCGGCCGAACCCGCAGAGACTGATCTCTTTTACGGTCTGGCCCAGCTCCTGGAGCCTCTCGATATCACCCGCCTTTCCTTCACCGCCGCATATTCGTGTCAGTATCCTGTTCAGGTGGAAAAGTCCCTCTCTGCCGGCAGTGCACTTCCCGCAGGATTCATTCATCAGGAAATTAGTAAAATATCGGGCGGTATCGACCATACATGCCCTGTCTGTCATTACAACTATTCCGCCCGAACCTGTAATCGTCTGTTCTTCCTTTAAAGAATCGAAATCGATCTTTGTGTCGAGTTTGCCGGCCGGCAGGATTCCGCCTGAAGGACCGCCTATCTGAACCGCCTTGAGCTTGCGGCCTTCCGGAATTCCGCCTCCGATATCTTCGATGACCTCGCGGAGTGTTGTTCCGAAGGGAACCTCCGCCAGACCCTGATTGTTTATGTCGCCGGAGAGGGAGAGAATCTTGGTACCCGAGGAGCCGCCGAGGGGATTATCGCTTACGTTGCCTGAACCGATCGATGAAAACCACTTTGATCCCCTATCGATGATAACCGGAATATTAGCCCAGGTTTCAACGTTGTTGAGAACGGTGGGTTTTCCTCTGAATCCACGTTCAGCATTGTGGATATATTTAGGTTGAGGTTCCCCGGCCCGTCCGGATATGGAGGTTATAAGGGCGCTGGATTCGCCGCTTATAAATGCTCCCGTTGCCGTTCGGATTTCAAGGTCAAAGTCGAAATCACTGCCAAGTATTCCCTTTCCCAGCAGGCCGTATTCCCGGCACTGGGCAATAGCTTTCTCAACTCTTTCCCTGCCCAGTTTATATTCATTCCTGATATATATGTAACCCTCTTTTGCTCCTAGAGCGAAAGCTCCTATAAGAAGGCCTTCGATGACTGTATGAGGGTCGGTTTCGATGATGCTCTTTTCCATAACTGCTCCGGAGATGTTGCAGACGATATATATTTCTTCTTTTCGTTCATCTGCCTTTTTCCGCGCCGTTTCCCATTTGATTCCGGTCGGGAATCCGCCGCCTCCGCGTCCTCTTATTCCGGATGAAGTTACTTCTTTTATTATTTTCTCCGGTGTGCTCTTTTCCAGAACGTTTTTGAAGGCTTCATAGCCGCCCCGGGCAATGTAGCTGTTAATCCTTTCAGGATCTATAACCCCTTTGTTCCTTAAAGCGACGGAAAGTTGGTTTTTGAAGAATGGAATATCTTCCATCCTTTCTATTGTTTTTCCGCCGGCGGGCTCCTTGCGCATGAGGCGATCGAGTTTCCCCCCCTTCGCCGTGCTATTTATAAGATCGACGATATCGTTCTCTGTAACATTCTGATAGAATGTGCCTTCAGGCTGGACTATAACGATCGGGCCGGCTGAGCAAAGCCCCACACATCCGCATTGGGCGGCAGCGAATTCCTTTTCCAGCCCCTTTTCCCTGATTACTTCATCGAGTTTCTCTTTTATTTTAAGACTTCCCGCGGCCACGCATCCCGAGCACGCGCAGACATTGAATATTGATTTATACCCGCGTGCCGCTTTATTTTCCCTTTCCGCGATCTTCTTCAGATCTGAGGGAGAGATTTTCTCTGCAGGAGCGTTTTTGTCTTCAATATTGCCTTTGTTTTTTTCATTCACTTTTTTATCTGCTTCTTCAATGAGTTTTTTTACATCTTGAGCTTTTACGTTTCCGTACATTTCGCCGTTTATTTTTACTACAGGCGCCACACTGCATGCTCCGAGACAGGATGTTCCCTCGAGGCTGAATTTTTTGTCCTCTGTCGTCCCGCCTGCTTTTATTCCGAGAAGAGACTCGAAACTTTCAAGTATCCTTTCCGCCCCTTTTACGTGACAGGTCGTGCCCATGCATACCTGGATTACTTTCTCTCCTTTGGGCTCGAGGCTGAATTCTTTATAGAAGCTGGCTATGTGGTAAAGATGAGATTTGGGTTTTCCCGTCATTTCGCAAAGTTTGTCGATAGCGGTTCTGGAGATATAGTGGAAGCGGTTCTGCAGTTCCCGTAATATTTCTATCGCGTATTCACCGCGGCAGCCCCAGCCTTTGATTATCCGATCTATTTCCTCAAGTTCGCTCCTGTCTGTCTGTGGAGGACTGTTTTTGGACGCGGCAGCTTCGGCGGCCCTGCTTTTTTGAATACTCCAGCCGGGAATGTCAGGGTTTCCCTTCAGAACCAGGGCTTTTATCCTTTTATCGCGGAATACGGTTCCAATACCGCCCCTTCCGGCCTGCTTCAGCCTGGCAACTGATCTTCTCCAGTCCCAGAAGGAGAAGTTGAGTACCCCCATATTGCCGTGCGCGGCGGCTCTTCCTGAAGTTACGCAGGCAATATTCCTTTTATCCAGTTCATCGTCGGCGTAGATCTCGGTGAGCTCCTCTGCCAGAAGATGTGAATCAATACTTTCAAGAGGGGCTTTTTCAATAGTAATTTCACCTTTTACGGCGTTTATGACGATT
>CAZKNG010000035.1:0-10391 GCA_964554125.1 uncultured bacterium
CGCTTTTTTCTAATCTTTTTACGCGTCATTTTTTAGCCGCGCGATTCGGGATGAAAAGAACTTTACCGGGAAATCCCGGCCGGTTATAATAGCACTTGAATCGACGAATTCAGAAGCACAAAAAAGTGATTGATCACAGGGAGAACGCTGATGGAAATCTTTCTTTATTTGCTGATCGGAATTCTGGCCGGTCTGGTGATGGGCACCATTGGCGTTGGCGGCGGCGCCATTATTATTGTTTCACTGTTATACATCATGCAATTCACGCAAAAAACAGCCCAGGGAACCACCCTCTTGATTGTCGCGGCTCCGGTAAGTCTCCTGGCGGCTTATACCTATTATAAGAACGGTTTTGTTAATCTAAAAGCGGGATTGATTATAATGACCGCTTTTTTGATTTCGAGTTTTCTGGGCGCGAAATTGGCCGGCAAACTTCCGCAGAATATTCTAAAAATAATATTTGGTATCGGTTTGATTTTAATCGGTTTAAAAATCGTTTTCTTCAATAAAACATTTATCGGGGCGTTGACTAAAATGATTAAGATCAGAATGTGAAAGATAATAAATTAAGCGGAATGGGAGGTAAAAGATGAAAATGATCTTCAAATCCGGTTTCAGGATCTCTCTGATGAAAATACTGCCTGTAATCTTCATCGCGGTCTTTCTCTTCTCCTGCGCGACCGTTCCCCTTACGGGACGCAAACAGGTCAACATAATTCCCGACTCCGAGATCCATGCCATGAGTTTTGCCCAATATGACGAGTTTCTCAAGAGCAACCGTGTTGTCGAAGGAACAGACGACGCCGGGATGGTAAAACACGTTGGGAAGAGAATCAGAGAAGCTGTGGAGAGATACTTTGCCCGGGAAGGGATCTCTTCCCGTCTCTCAGGGTACAACTGGGAATTCAACCTCGTTGACAACAGCCAGGTCAACGCGTGGTGTATGCCCGGGGGCAAAGTCGTAATCTACTCGGGTATCCTGCCTGTAACGGAAACAGAGGAAGGGCTGGCGGTAGTTATGGGTCATGAAATTGCCCACGCCGTCGCCGAACACGGCAGCGAGCGCATGAGCCATCAGATGATGACGCAATTGGGCGGCATGGCGCTTTCAAAAGCCCTGGAAGAAAAACCGGAGAAGACAAAGGCTTTGTTTATGACCGCCTTCGGTATCGGCACACAGATTGGAGCGATGCTTCCATACAGCCGCCTGCATGAATCGGAGGCCGATCATCTGGGTTTGATATTTATGGCCATGGCGGGTTACAACCCCCGGGAAGCGGTATCATTCTGGAAACGCATGGCGGCAGAAAAGAGCGGCGCTGCCCCGCCGGAGTTTCTAAGCACACACCCTTCCGACGAGAAGAGAGTGGAAGACCTTAATAAACTTCTCCCGGAGGCGCTGAAATACTACGATAAGTAGTCTTCAGGTTATCTCTCTTTATAAAAATGCCGCCGGCAGAAAAAAGGGCCGGATGATCTGTCCGGCCCGTACTATTTAAACCGTTTTTCGAGCTTGAACCTTCAGTCGAGCAGAAATCTCTCTAAAAACATAACGACCGAATAGGCCATATAGTCCCTGTTTGATTTCTTTTTAAATCCATGCCCTTCATCCTTCGCGAGAAGATACCAGGCCTCTCCTCCGTTCTTCCTTACGGCGGCGAGCATCTGCTCCGCCTCGCTAGCGGGAACACGCGGATCGTTCAAACCCTGAATTATAAAGATCGGTTTTGTGATCTTGTGAGCGTTCGTAGTAGGTGATATCTCGAGCAGGAACTCTCTCATATCCGGATCGCGCTCATCGCCGTATTCAACCCTTCTAAGGTCACGCCGGTACTCCTTCGTGTTCTCCAGGAATGTAACGAAGTTGCTTATCCCCACATTATCTATGGCGCACCTTATTTCGCTGTTGTAATGAGTCATGGCGGCGTATGTCATATAACCGCCGTACGAACCTCCGTACACGGCGATTCTGTCAGGATCGAACCTCGGCTGATCTTTTATCCATTCTATGAGAGCCCCTATATCCTTTACGGAATCCTCCCTCTTGTAGCCGTTATCCATCTTGAGGTAGGTCTTTCCGTAACCGCTGGACCCTCTGACATTTGGAGCTACCATGGCGATACCCATCTCGTTTACCGTATAGGACCATAGAGACGAAAAGTATGGAACGTACTGGCCTTCCGGCCCGCCGTGGATGTAAATAAGAACGGGGCAGGGCTTTTCGGCCCCCTTCGGCTCATAGCAGAATGCGGGGATCTCCCTCGGCTCGCCGCCTGCTTCATCGAAGGTTTCGTAATGAAACAGCTCGGGCGACGCGAAAGAGTCGGTGTCAAGCCCCCCTATCTCACTGAAAGTCCATCTGGTAAGCTCGTAACTTTCCAGGTCGAGGAGATAGGCGTCTCCCGTGGTTTTGGAAGTTGAGATCGTACGGGCTATGCTGCTGTCTTCGGGATGAAAGTCCAGCCCCCCTATTCTCCCGGGCGGAATACCTGGCACCTTTTCGTATTCTTCCTCTTCGACATCCATTATGTAAAGCGCTTCGATTCCGTCCTCGTTTACAGTGAAGGCAAGCTTCCTGCCGTTATGAGAGATCGACAACTCTCCTACATCCCAGTTGATATTATCTGTAAGAACCTTCGACCTCTTTTTCTCCAGATCCCAGTAACGGAGGTTCTTAAACTCCGAGTCTCTATCTGAGGTGTAATAGACGCCCTTTCCGTCTTTCGCCCAGACGGCTCCTCCGTAAGATACCTTTTCGCCGGCCGGATCTACCTGTGCAAGCTTCCCGGTTTCAACATCCAGAACGTAACCGTAAGACTCGTTCGCCGAAATGTATCTGCCCGCCAGAATCCTCTTGTCATCAGGCGACCATTCCCCCGGGAACCAGAACCCGCCTTCCTCGAGTATGGGGCGGGACTTGCCCTTTTCGCTGAGCTCCATAAGATGAAGGTCCCAGTCTCGCCCGTTTCGTTTCGTCGTGTAGAAGACAAACCTGTCTCCCCCGTTAGACCAGGAGGAGATTCCGTTTCTGGAAGAACCGTCTGTTAACATTTCGTAATTTCCGATGTCGACATCGAAATAGAATATCTGATAAAATTCATCCCCGCCGGTATCCTTTGAGAAGAGAAGCAGATCCTTTTCCGGATCGGGGCAGACTGAGGCTCCGCTTACAGGCTCGCTGAAGAAGGTTATCTGCCTTCTGGCTCCTCCCGGTTCTGCAACGTAGTGTATCTGGCTTGTTTCTCCGAACCTGGTGCTGATGTAGATCCCGTCCCCTTCCGCGTCCCATCCGACAGCTCTCGCCCCCCGGACATTCCTGAACTGCACCATCCGGTCCTTTATCTCCCGGGGTATCTCGGGGACCCCCTCTATGACCAGTTTCCCCTCTTCCCTTCTTTCAACTGCCGAAGCCAAGCGGCTGACAGCAAGAACTGCCACAACAAGCACCATAGTCAGTATGAGCGCCTTTTTCATAAAAAACCTCCTCTGTTTCAAAGAAATGATAACATGCAGTTTTACTTTACAGGCTCATTTATATACTGCCCGCCGCATAACAAACGGATATAAAACATCAGCGGCAGAATATCATTTTACATATCAGGCCCGTACTATACCAACATTTTAATCCCGCTCCAGACAAGTAGTAAAATTTATTTCATAAGTGGGCGGTTCTTTTTATAGTTATATTTACCGATTCTGATATCTACAATCAGCCTCGCCTCGACTCAATCTTTTCACACAAGAGCTTTATTTATCCTGTTAAAAAGAGTATGGTATATTCAGCCAGGATTGAGTATATGAATAACCGACGGCCCGGGGGTAAACAAAATCACAGACTATATCTCACAGGAGGAGCTTGATATATTAAGGGGCGAAAGAGTGCCGTCTCTGATACCGGAAGAGACAGCTCTCCTCATTCTGGATATGCAGAGATTTTTCCTCGACCCGGCTTCCCATGCCTTTATCCGCGATGCCGGCAGCATTATCCCTGGATTAAACAGGCTGGCCCGGGAATTTATGAAAAACAACCTTCCCGTTGTGGTGACAAGGCATCTCAATACAGAGGAAAACGCATGCTCGATGGCGCGCTGGTGGAACGATATGATAACGGAAGATAATCCCATGAGCCGGATTATCCCCGAATTCCGCCTGCAGGGCGCAAAGCGGCTCGTAAAGACGCAATACGACGCCTTCCTGAATACTGATCTGGAAAACTATTTCACAGATAAAGGTGCAAAACAGATTGTAATTGGAGGAGTAATGACCCACCTCTGCTGCGAAACAACCGCGCGCGCCGCATTCACCAGAGGTTTTGACATCTTCTTTCTTGCGGACGGAACGGCTACATACTCGATGGAGCACCAGAGGGCCGCACTTCTGAATATCTCTCACGGATTCGGCTGCCCCGTTCTGGTCAAAGAGGTATTAGCCGGCCTTGTCAAAGACGATAAAGACCAGGGGGGTTTCAATGAATGACATACCTGTTTCCATAATCGGAGCCGGCCCCGCGGGAATATCCTGCGCGGTTCAGCTTAGAAGGTATGAAATTCCCTTCAGAATTTTTGAAAGAGACCGGGCAGGGGGATTAGTCAGGAATGCACATCTTGTCGAAAACTACCTTGGTTACCCGGACGGCATATCGGGAGAAACTCTTACGGATCTGCTCCGCAGGCACCTAAGAGAGAATAAGATCAATATCATAAATGAAGAAGCTGATTCGGTAGTATGGGAAAAAGGCCGGTTTCTGATAAAAACGCGGGATTCTGAATATTTCAGCGATATTGTTGTGGCGGCGCCTGGGACAAGACCGAAACCGGTCCCCGTGGCTGTTCCGGAAAGAGTTGAGGGGAGGGTTTTCAGTGAACTATATCCGCTCCGGAATTTAAAGGGGAGCAGGGTGGCAATAGCAGGAGCGGGGGACGCGGCGTTTGACTACGCGCTCAGCCTGTCTGAGAAAAACGATGTTACCATACTGAACCGTTCGGGCGTGGTAAAATGCCTCCCTCTACTTGAGAAAAGAGCAGAGAGAAATCCCCGAATAAAATATCTCGACAATATAATGGTTTCAACTATCCGGAGTAAGGGGGATGATATTCTGCTGGATTGCATTCAAGCCGGCAGGAGCTGTAAAATCAGCTCTGATTTCCTTTTGTTTGCCGTAGGGAGGGAACCGGAAACCGCTTTCCTTTCCTCAATATTCGGCAGGCAGAAGAATGAACTTCTCGAGAAAAAGCTTTTATACATTATCGGTGATGCCGCGAACTCTATCTACCGTCAGGTCTCCATTGCATCGGGGGACGGAATAATGACAGGCATGAAGATAGCCGGAAACCTTGAAGGTAAGAAATCATGGAAGTAATAAAATCCACCGGGACGGAAGATATCGCTACAGTATACATTGCTCGGATGGAGAACGGAAAAGTTGTCGAGTTTGTTGAATCCGTCCAGCCCCCGATCCCGAGAGAAAAGAAATGGGTGATAATAGTATCTACATTGTTCGGCTGCCCCGTCGGATGCAAAATGTGTGATGCGGGCGGTGGTTATAACGGGAAACTTACAAAGGGGCAGATAATAGATCAGATTGATTTTCTGATCAGAAGACGGTACCCCGGCGGAGATGTTCCGGCTGAAAAATTCAAGATACAGTTTTCAAGAATGGGGGAGCCGGCGCTGAACAACGCTGTCCTTGACGTTCTTGAGGAACTCCCGGAGAGGTATAACGCTCCGGGGCTTATCCCATCGCTGTCTACGATTGCTCCCGCCGGAAGCGGGGACTTTTTCCAGAGATTGTCGGATATCAAGAAAAGGCTGTATTCCGGGGGCAGATACCAGCTTCAGTTTTCCATACACACAACAGATATAAAGCAGAGAGACGAGGTCATACCGGCAGCCAAATGGAGCTTCGGCGAGATAGCCGGATACGGCGACAGATTCTTCGAAGAGGGAGACAGAAAGCTGACACTGAATTTCGCCCTCGCCAGAAATATGGTAATTGACCCCGGGGTTCTGGAAAAATATTTTTCGCCCGAGAAATTTCTTATTAAAATCACTCCACTTAATCCAACGTACGCGGCAGCTCAAAACAGGCTGGAATCTTTTATCGACCCGCGGCAGCCCGGCAGCGGAAACGACAACCTCATAAGAAAACTGAGAGACGCGGGATACGAAGTTATCCTAAGTATAGGAGAGACAAGGGAAAACAGGATAGGAAGCAACTGCGGACAATATCTGCAGAAATATCTTGATTCTCCGGAAAAGCTGGAAAAATCCTACGAAGTTACACCCGGAAGACAAACTTTGAACCGAAGGCTGGGAAGGTAAGAAAAGCGCCGTGGTATCATTGTAAATGGCGCTGCAAACCATCACGGCCGCGCTTCCCGCGTTTACAGAAAAAATCGAATCTCTTATAATTCATTCTTACTGTAGATGGTTACAGAGGGATAGCAGTTAATCACACGAGGACTTCTCGTGGCGCCGATTGATAGTAACGTGATCCGGATATGACTTTCACCCAAAAAATTCTACCCCGACAGGAGATGATTTATCCGGTCACTGTCTGTATCCGGGATTGCCTGTCGCTGATCAGATATCTTTCTCTTCGAGCATGGCCTCTTTCGGGGACCGGTCGGCGCGGAACAGCCCCCAGTGCTTCTCCACTTCTTCAGGATGACTGCCTCCCTTCCAGTTTTCGTCAAACGCTTCGAAAAAGAAAACTGTCTGCCGGGCGCTTTCAGCCCAGTCTCTAACCTCCCTGCAGAATATCTTCTGCTCCGTTTCGCCCGGTTCACCCTTGATCAGCTTGCCCTGTTCGCCCTGGTCAATAACCGAGGTGGCCCACCCTGTCTCTCCTATTATGACCTTTCTGTCCTGATGGACAGATCTGACTTCTTCAAGCTGGTCTTTCAGCCAATCCAGGGCATCTTCCAGCTGAAGCCCGTTCCACATCGGATGAGCGTGCATCGTTATAAAATCAATCTCTGCAGCCAGTTTTCGGCTATCCGGTTTGTTCCAGTAGTTGAAATCGTCAGCCACGGTCACCGGAATATCTACTCCCTCGCGCACACGCCTGACGTGACCGATCAGAATATCAAGAGGGCTCCTGTGCGCCGACCAGTATATCTGGCTTTCATTGCCAACGCTTACCGCCGCGACAATCCCGGGGTACCGGTTCGCCAGCCGGATAGCGGCATCTACCTCCGCCCGGTTTGAGGCTGCCGCCTCATCGAACCTCTCCAGTACTTTGCCCTTTTCGTCGCGCTGCTCCTCCGGATCGATCCATACACCCAGCATTATCCTGATATCCATCTGATGTTCGCTGATCACGGACAGGAGTGTCCCGGCAAATTCGGATGAGCTGTATATCCGGATCAGTTTCCAGCGGGGGATCATCAGACGGAGGTCTTCCAGGAGCTGTTTTTCCGAAGGCTGTGCTCCGCCCGGCCGCTGGCCGTCCCTGTGAGGCCCATAGCAGACCGCGTTGTATATGGTTTCACCATTGGCCGTCGGGTCGAATCCGCGCACTATATTCTCATCCTCGCAGGACAGGAAGGAGAGAAGGATTAAAAGAGGAAGGATTGTTATTTTGTTAATTCGAGATATCATAAGGTTCTCCTGGTCTGGAATTTAAATTATTCCGGTATAACCGGATCCGGCCGGTTCCTGCCGGGGGCAAAAGGCAGGTTATGGAAAGCTGGTTTATCACCATTGCCGGTGGGCAGAATCCTGCCGTTTTTTATCATCTTATCATAGATTGGTCTGAACATCTTCTCTGTTTATCCCACACGCATCATAGGGGGTCAGCCACTTTCTGTCAACGGCGGATATGCCGGCAATATGATTCTGAACCTTCATGATTTCAGAAGCACTGATCATCTTTTATTATCCTTTGCTGGATATTTAATCTGTGTATGCCCCTGCCATATCTGCTATAATTTTGATATTATTGAAATATTGAAAAGATGAATTTATGGATATGGTCCGGGCGGGAAAAACGGAATCGGAATTGATGCCGCTGTATGAGAGTATTTCAGTGATGAAATTGCCGGACCGGGTCCGCGATATTCCGGGGCTCAGATATCCAATGGAGGAGATGTCATGAAAAAAAGGAAACTTGGGAACACGGGACTGATGGTATCAGAGATATCCTTCGGCGCCTGGCAGTTGGGAAATGACGAAAGCTGGGAGGGAATGGACGGGGGGTCAGGAATAGAGCTGGTTCATGCGGCCCTGGAAGCGGGAATAAACCTGTTCGACACTGCTCCCAACTACGGAGGCGGTGAGAGTGAAAGGGTGCTTGGCGAGGCGCTTCAGGGCCGGCGGGGGGATATTGTGCTGGCAAGTAAATTCGGCCACAGGACAGACGGCCCCAAGGATTTTTCCACAGAGCGGTTTAGGGAAAGACTCGAGGGCAGCCTTGACAGGCTAAGGACAGATTACCTGGATGTACTTCTTCTTCACAACCCGCCGGCAGAGATTTATAAAGGCAGCCACCCGATCTGGGAATCACTGGAGCAGGCTCGCAGCCGGGGAATGATAAGGCATTACGGGGCAAGCCTCGATTTTGCATTCGAGATCGAAGCCTGCCTGGAGAATACCGGATCGGAGGTGCTGGAGGTCTTCTTCAATATTCTCCATCAGGATGTCAGAACGGCTTTCGGACTGGTTGGAAAAAAGAAGACCGGTATAATCGTAAAGATACCCCTGGACAGCGGATGGCTTACCGGGAAGTACGATGCCCGAAGCAGTTTCGATGGAGTAAGAAGCCGCTGGAGCAGGGAGGAAATTGAACGCAGGGCGGAGCTGGTTTCAGAACTGAATTGGCTGGCCAGAGACGGCGATGACCTGGCCTCCAGGGCGATAGCTTATATACTTTCTTATGATGAGGTGAGCTGTGTTATCCCGGGTATAAGAAAAATGGATCACCTCCTGAAAAATATCGCAGCCGCGGAATCTCCCTTCAGCCGGGAGGAGCGTACGCGGCTGGAGCGGTTCTGGGATAAATTCACAGATGGAGGCAGCGAACTTCTGCCGTGGTAAGAAGATTTCGGGAGGCGGTTTTCAGCTCGAAGCTATTCTTTATACCCGTTTTGCGGGAACCTGCGCGTGATATCCCTTCCCATCCCCCCTCTTACCTGTTTTTAGTCTTGAATTGTGACAGGGATGATTAATAAGCCTGAAATAATATGGGGGAATTATTGGACTCAGATAACGATAACAGGGTGCCGGCCATTGGCGCGGTAATAATATCATCGAACCTCTATCATATTACCCTTGACAAAAAGTTCAGTTGATCTCTAAAATTTATCCAGTTAGTTGTTTTTGCCTCAGGGTTTAACCTAGGGAGGGTGATATGTTTAAAAAGGCAATCCTAGCTGCAGTCATAATCGCACTTATTGTGCCTGCGGCCTCGATGGGCAAAGACATGATGAAAGGGAAGTTCGCACTCGGCTATTATGCTTCTGATGCGCCCGTTGCGATCCGTTACTGGGCCTCAGACAAGGTAGCCATCGATGCTGGACTGGGCCTGAGCATGAAGGAAGTTGCCGATCCCACCGCATCCGATTCAACAGCCACCACCAGCACCTTCAGCTTCTGGTTCGAAGCTGGCGTACCGTACAAGGTGTGGGATCATGAGCGTGCCCATTTCTTTGTACGCCCGGGAATTACCATCGGTATCCTGGACGACCGTGAATTCGGAACCGGAGCACTTGACGAAACGTGGACTCAGGTAACCGGTCAGCTCGCCCTTGGCGCAGAGGTATTCTTAACCGACAACTTCTCCATCGACGCCAATCACGGGTTCAACATCATATTCACATCACCCCCGGAAGACCTGGGCGACTCCACCACGGATGTCGGGACCTTCGGGAACAGCATCACCAACGTGGGATTCCATTTTTACTTCTAATCAGGCAGCTACCGCACCTTAAGAGATCTTTATAAAGGGAACCTGCCATAACACGGCCGGTTCCCTTTATTTATCTGTAAAGGTCAAGTGGATCAGCTTCGGCGGGCTGTCTTTCAGATCTGGTATCAGGTATCTATTCCTTCATACGGTATCCAGGCCATCAGCTCACCCAGAGCTGTTGATGAAAGCAGGTACGATTCCTTACGTTCCTTCGCTCTGTTCTGGATCTCCCGGAGCAGCCGCTTGAGCGGCCATTTGTCAGAATGCCCCTTAAACCCCGGTGATGAACCAGAAAGATGCCCCCACATCTGCTGCAGGGCGTTTCTCAGGCCTCCGGCGCTGGGCTGACCCCTGAGAAGCTCTGTCAGGGTCCGGACCAGCTCCGGGAATCTCTCTTTTCCGGCAGATCCCGGTTCCTTGCCAAGCCGCCGGTAGAGGTTTTCATCCCTCGCCAGGACAGAGTACTTGTGCTGGCTCCACAGCT
>CAZKNG010000035.1:10491-20815 GCA_964554125.1 uncultured bacterium
CCGGCCGGACTCACTGTTTATTATAATTCACAGATCTCCCATCCGGAAGTAAATAAATTTCAACGGCGGCGGGAGAGAATCCGAATCTGCTTGCGGGGATCGCCTTAAAATTTTAAGATATCGATGGTGCTGCTGGCCGGGCCGGGCGGAGCGATTCGGAAGGAGTAATCATGAAATACCACCACATCGGAATACCCACCGAGGAAAAGAGAGAGGATGAAGAGCACCTTCCCCATCTTAAAATGTTCGCCTCGGGCGCTGAAAATGATCCCTACGGGATTGAATGGATCAGATTCGAGGCAGATGCTCCCTATCCGGAGCTGGTCAGAACCGTACCGCATATAGCCTTTGAGGTTGAGGATATCAGCGAAGCTATCAGGGGGGAAAAGATCCTGATCGAACCGAACAGTCCTTCTCCGGGGGTAACTGTCGCATTCATAGAACATAACGGCGCGCCGGTTGAATTCCTTCAGATAGACAGAACTGTGGCCGGAGAAGATATCTGAATAAACCCGGGCTCTATTCCGATACTTCCAGAGAGCGGCCGCTCACGGCGAACTCTGTTCCTCCAAGATGATGAATCAGCTCCAGATCTCCGCTGAAATTCCAGGTTCCGCCGGCAAAATAGTCTTTGCGCACCTCGTCATGAAGTACGTTCGGTATCAGCAGAGAGCTGTAACCCATATCCACTACCCGGGATATCCCGCATTCGATCCTGGTTGCAGCACCGGCCACCATCGGAGCGGCAATCTCTTTCGCATCCTCTCTGGACAATCCGGCCGCCGGAACAACAAGCTCATAAGAAAACTAAGAAACGCGGGATACGAAGTTATCCTCAGTATCGGTGAAACCCGGGAGAACAGGATAGGAAGCAACTGCAGACAATATCTGCAGAAATATCTTGATTCCCCCGGAAAAGCTGGAAAAAGCCCGCGAAGTTACACCCAGAAGACAAACTTTAACCCGAAGGCTGGAAAGGTAAGAAAAGCGCCCTGGGATCATTGTAAATGGGACTGCAAACCCTCACTGCCGCACTTCCCGCGTTGACAGAAAAGATCGAATCTCTTATAATCCGGGGAGCGGACTAACCATACAACATGAAAGAAAGGGGAAAGAGAATGAGAAGAACTGTCTTTATCTGTTTCTTTATACTGTTTATCGCCGCCCAGATTTACGCTGGAGAATCAAGAAGAGTATCGGTCAGCGGAGAGGGGGAGATAGAAGTCGAGCCCGATATTGCTGAAGTGAGCATGGGGGTGCTGGTTTTCGATAAAGACCTTATGACAGCGAAAGTTAAGGCAGATTCTGCTATTACTATGATTTTCGGGGCTTACGAGAAGATGGGTTTAAGCACAGAGGATATTAAACCTACACAGCTCTACGTGAAACCGGAATATAAAATGGTGGACAAAGAATGGAAATTCATGGGTTACGAGATTACACGTTCGATAGAAGTGACGCTTCGAGAGATTGAGATGATCAATGAACTGATAAACAGGTCCATCGCGGCGGGAGCTAACCGCCTGAAGGATATTGGCCTGTCCTCGAGCAGAAAAGAAGAGCTCAAGGATAAAACCATGGCTATGGCAATTGAAGACGCCAAAAGCAGGGCTGAGAATCTGGCCTCGGGGTTCGGTGCCCAACTGGGAAAGGTTATAAAGATCAACGAAGGGGACGACTCATTCGGCAGCATCGCCTACAGTGTAAGCATGCTGAACAGTGCCCATAAGAAAGCCACTTTCCAGCCGGGCAGGATCAAGATAACGAATAAGGTCGATGCGGTTTTCGAACTGAAGGACTGATCAGCATTAATTATTAAATCATTATTCGATTTGAGGTGGACTCCGCCGTATTCAGGCTTTATTAAATTAATGTCATAGGATTAGAGCATTTCATGGAGGCGGTTTAAAAAAGTGATGACGCTTTGCCCTGCCTCCCTGTAAGGCCCTGGCAGTTTTTGTGATTATTGCAATATGAATATTGAATATTCAAAATACAGGTTTTATAAAAGTAGTCCGCGGTCAGCCCTTTAACCGGGATTTGGGTTGAAGTATAATTTTTATTGAAATAGAATTGCCGGGTAATCAACGGTTTTAATCGTAAGGAGGGCCAGGATAATTATGATGATTAATAAGTTTAAAAGAGCGTTTATCACGGCACTGGTTATTATATTTTTTACGCCCGCTGTTTCTCTGGCCGCTGAGGACGGAAAGAGATCTCTCGGAGCTAAAACGATAGTACCACCCTCGCCGGTCTGGATAATAGGCTCGTACGACAAAGAGGGAGAGCCGAATATTATGACAGCTTCATGGGTCGGCGTCTGCTGCTCAAAGCCTCCGTGCGTTACGATCTCACTCAGGGAGGCAACCTATACACACGGTAATATCAAGGAGAACGGAGCTTATACCGTTAATATCCCTTCGGTAGATAACGCTGCTTCAGCCGCCTTCGCGGGGACAGTCTCGGGGCGGGACAGAGACAAATTCAAAGAAACCGGCCTTACGCCCGTAAGGAGCAAGCTGGTAAACGCGCCCTATGTAAAGGAATATCCCCTCAACGTGGAATGCAAGCTTATTAAAACAGTTGAGCTTGGCCTGCACACCATGTACATAGGCGAAATCATAGATGTCAAATCAGACACCTCTATACTGGGGGAAAACGGCATGCCTGACCCGGAGAAGCTCGCTCCCTTTATTTACAGCGTTGGCGGATGGGGATTCTACGCCACAGGAGATCATATCGGTTCTGTTGGAGCGCTGGCAAAGGAGATTGAAGAGGGGGAATAGGCCGGAGCAGGCGCTTTCGATAATGGCGGTAATTTAATATTTTATAATTATAACGAGCGGTAGTATAATTTCACGCAGTTTGATTGAATGATCATCCTGAGCAGCAGATACTCCGGATAATCCGGCCGGAGATTGAAAATCATTAATCCGTGAACTGAATAACAGGCACTTTGGGGCAATTTAAAACGGAGATAAAGATATGAGTCTGCTCGGAAACATTCTGTGGATTATCTTGGGGGGCGGAATATTTCTGTTTCTGGAATATCTGCTGGGAGGGTTGATTCTCTGCCTCACTGTAATAGGAATCCCCTTCGGTGTTCAGTGCATCAAATTATCATTCCTGGCCATCTCCCCCTTTGGAAGGGAAATCCGTCACACCGGTACCTCATCGGGATTTCTCTCCATCCTGATGAATATCCTGTGGATTATCTTCGGGGGATTCTGGGTAGCGGCAACTCATCTGATATTCGGTCTCCTGTGTGCCATAACCATCATAGGGATCCCCTTTGCCAGGCAGCACATGAAGCTCGCGGCCCTTTCATTAACCCCGTTCGGATATACCTGCCGCCGGTAGAGCCGGCGGTCAGCATCCCTGATCTAACCTCCATATACCGAAAAATCAGCAAAGATCTGTGTGGCCGAACGGCCCCTTCAGACAGGAATGCTCCGGGCGGCCGTTACTTCTTTTTCCTTCCCACAGGCATTATCGCCATGGGGCGTTCGCTGCCGGGAAGCTCCAGGGCGTCCTTCACCCTATCCTCGTTGAAGGCCCCGATAACCACGGTGCCCAGCCCCAGCGGCTCGCACTGAAGATAGATATTCTGAACGGCTGAACCCACCTCCATAGGCACATAAAGAACTGCCCTTTTCCCATACTTGTTCTCGACCCTCTGATAGACCGCGGTGATGATTATATCAGCAGAGCATTCTCTGACATAACTCTGGCCCAGCGCGGCTACGGCGAGGTGATCCCGCAGATCCTCTCCGCTTAGCTGTAACAGGGAATGCTTCTGGGGGATATACTTATACAGCCCGGCATCCAGGCCGTTCACCCTGCCTGAGGCCACATAGATCTCCAGCGGATACAGCGCCCCCGCCGAGGGGGCTGTCCTTAGCCCGCCGAACCATTCTCTCTCTTCCGGCCAGTGAGACGGCTTCTCCATCCTCTTCGTTATCCCCTGCGCCGCCCATAGAAGCTGCGACAGCTCTTTCAGCGACACCGGCTCTGAAAGATAGCTTCGCACAGAGCGCCTCTGCTTGAGGGCCGTCTCCAGCGAGAGGGGACCGTCCTCTGCCGGTTCAGGAAGCTTTGTCTCCCGCGGCCCGTCGGCGAAGGACTGTCCGGCCGTTGCGGACACAAGCAACAAACAAATCAGCTTCAACTTGATTAACCCTTTAACATTTCTCACTTTGCCTCTCTCCTCTCCGCGCCGCCGCGGCGCGCTGTTACTTCTCGGCACCCCTTCTGTATACAACATCCCCTCCGACAACGGTATAATCCACTCTTGTCTTCATGATATCCCCTGCCGGTATGGTCATAAGATCGCTGCCGAATATTACCATATCTGCCAGGTAACCCTCTCTGATCATCCCCTTTCTGTCCTCCATGAACTGGGCGTAGGCAGAGCCGAGCGTGTACAGCTCGATAGCCTTCTCCATGGTGAGCTTCTGCTCCGGGAACCATCCCGCGCCCTCTTCACCCGCCCGGGATTTCCTGGTGACAGCCGCGTAGAGGCCCTGCAGCGGGTCTATCGGCTCCACAGGGTAATCTGTCCCAAAGGCCATATCCGCCCCCGCCTCAAGCAGACTCTTCCAGGCGTAGGCGCAGCGGCTCCTCTCCCGGCCGATTCTCTTCTCGCAGAAGCGCTTGTCTGTGATGCAGTGGGTCGGCTGCATCGAGGCGATCACACCCAGCTGGTCAAACCTGAGAATATCATCCTCCGAGAGTATCTGGGCGTGCTCTATCCGGTGCCGGCTGTCTCTCTTCCCGTTCACATCCTGAGCCTTCTGATAGGCATTTAACACCCAGTGGTTCCCCCTGGTTCCGATGGCATGGATCCCTATCTGAAACCCCATGCTGTCCGCTCTTACCACCCGCCGCTCAAGCTCATCGTACTCCATCTGGGGCAGCCCGGTATTCTCCGGCTGCCCCTCGAAGGGTTCGAACATCATGGCAGTGGCAGAGCCGAGGGTTCCGTCGATAAAATCCTTCAATATACCGAAACGTATCCAGTTGCCGCCGCGCGGATATTCATCCCTGAGCTTCTTATACTCGATCAGACTGTCCAGTTCTGCGGTCAGCCGTTTGGATACATCCACACGCAGGGTCAGCTCTTCCCTTTCCATGAACTCATTGTATATGGCAAAATCGGCGTCTTCCGGAAGCTGTATGCTTGTAACCCCTTTTCTCGCCGCCATATCAAACGCGGCGCGCCATCTTCTGATCTTCTCTTCCCGGCCGTTCTCTTTCTCCTTACTCTCCGGATACTCAATCAGGTCCTCCGCGGATTCTTTCAGTATGCCGGTGGGCTGCCCTGTCTGGGGATCCCTCTGGATCTCTCCGCCCGGAGGGTCCGGGTTATCGGCATCTATCCCCGACATCTTCAGCACATAGCTGTTAACCAGCACGGAATGCCCGTCAACCCTGCTGAGTACAACCGGGTTATCCGGTGAGACCGGATCGATAAGCTCCTTCGCCGGCCATTTCTTATCCGGAAACAGCTCGTGCTCCCACCTTCCGCCCCTTATCAGTTCTCCCGGCTCCGCTCCGGATACCTTCTCCCTGACCCTCGCGGTGATAACAGCCGGATCTGTAATATATCTCAGGTCTATGTAATCCGGATCTATCGAGCCGAAATGAATATGCGCGTCGTTGAAGCCGGGCACAAGGAGGCGTCCGGCGGCATCTATCACCTCGGTCTTTCCCTCCTCTATATATTCTTCTATCTCCGTGTTGGAGCCGACCGCTATGATCTTCTCTCCCGCCACAGCTACCGCTTCAGCACGGGGATTATCACAGTCTATAGTCACAACCTTCGCGTTCTTAACCGCCAGATCAGCTGCCTGGAAGTTCTTCTCTTCCGAGCAGCCCCCGGCAAGAAGAAGAACCACAGCTGCCGCCGAAAGCAATCTCTTAAATATCATATCCGCCCCCTTTAAGTTCAGAGTTCTCACATAGTATATATCCGCTTAGTGGCATTCTTCCAGCATTTTTACGGAGAGATGCTTTCGCCTTCAGGGCGCGGCCCCTAAAGTTGAAAGAAGTGAGGGGACGGGAAGTAACTCCCCGTCCCCCCAGGCGATCGTCCTGATTAAGAAGAAAATTTATCTAAGGATTATCATCTTCTTCGTTTTAACTACATCCCCCATACTCAGCCTGTAAAAATAGACACCTGACTGAAGCTCTTCCGCATTAAGAACAGCTTCATTTAACCCTGAAGAACGCATTCCGTCCACCAGGCTGGCTACCATTCTTCCTTTTACATCAAAGACTCTGAGGGTAACGTGTGAATCCTCAGGCAGATAGTATCTTATTACTGTGGTGGGGTTGAACGGATTGGGATAGTTCTGGCTCAACCGGATGGTCTCCTTATCCCTCTTGCTCCCGTCAACACCGGGACTGCCTGTCACCGCCGGGAACTCCACCACTGTTCCGTTGGGAAGAGCGGCGAAAAGTCCGAAAGCAGGACCATCTCCGTTAGAGGAGGGGTCAAAGAAACCGCTTGCAAAGACCGATGCAGCTCCGCCTCCCAGGCTTCTGAGATCGGCCATGAAGCTGGCCACCACCATGGTATCATCATCGCCGGGAGTTATATCTAATACATAGCTGTCCGGCGGAACTGAAATATAACCGGTCATATCGCCGTAGGCTGCGTCATCCACCAGCTTTGCCACATCCCTGGCGATTATATCGACTGTGGGAGCGTCCGTGCTGCCGTGAAGCGCAAAGAAATCGACCATCGCCGGGTCTGCCGCTTCTTCTCTTGCGCCGGTTTTAACGAAGAGGGTAAATCCCGTATCCCTGCCGTCCGGGTTCAACGCATAGATGGACGGATCAAGAACACCGTTTGCCGTTATCACGTACTTTTCGTTCGCTGAAAGAGTTACATCGAACTCCGCGATGATATCACCGGCGGACATGCTGCTGCCCGGAGCCACCCCCACCGTTATCGGAACCATCGCCGGAAGATCCTGAAATGGCGTGGCGGTCCTGAACACAAAATCGTCCAGAAGCATTTCGCCGTTGGCATACACGTCCACGGTATCCGCCGCAGGGTCTGCCGCGTTGTGGATTACCTGAACTCTGGCGTAGGCCGGAGGAAGCATGCCCTTGAGCTCGATCTGTCCCCGGATCTCACCGGAAGCCATATCACCCGGTCCGGTGTTATGATCTCCTTCTCCGTCATCGGTATGTACGTTGACATAGGTGTTGCCGCCTGCCATCTCCTTGATCAGGCCGGAGAGAAACTCTCCTTCCATCTCTCCCATGAGATCATCAGCAGTAATATATCCCTTCCAGAGGACACCGTTATTTCTTCCTCCTCCGGCGGGCATAGGACCGTAAAGGGCAGCTACGGGAGGTCCGTTCTCTCCGGGCCCGCCCAGGTGAATATGTACAGCAGTTATGTTGTAAACATTATTAACTACCAGGTTGACCCACAGGCTGTCGTAACCTTCGTTGATGTGCGCCACGAAATTACCAAGCCCCTTCGGACCCCTCGGATAGTGTACCGGGGGAATTTCATATTCCCCTCTGAGTTTTGCCTTGAATACATGCTCGTATTCTTCCTCTCCATTCTCCATTCTTACCCGGTGCCTGAACTTCTCTCTGCTTACAAGACCCCGGTTGTCTTCTCCGCTGACAGCAGAAACCGGCCCGGAAAGAAAAGCAATCACCATAATTACTATAAGGGAAAAAGTAAAATATCTCATTGTTCCCCTCCTTAATAGAAAAAGTCTGCAGAACCAAATTTAGCGAATACCGGCCATTCCTCCCGAAGCGGCAAGCGGGGAGTCAGGACTGCATTCGATCTATCATCAATCGCCCTTCATCATACCCTGAAGAGCTGAAATATTCCTTTATTCCTGAAGCGAGTTTCTTTTCATCTGAAATACCATTATAAACCATATACGGAGAAACTTTCAATGATAAATTATTTTTAAATCGGGGACAGGAGGAGGATCGTTCTCGAATCCGTGAATCTTATTATTCTATTCCTTAATATACCGGGGGGGAAGATACAGGGCATCTAACGGCACAAGAGACCAGAAATACCTCTAACGCGCAGGAAGCAGGCAGCCTCCTTGCCCGCTTACAAAATTTACAGAAAAGATGTCGCGCGATCTGACCGTTTGTGATTAAATAAAAATATGATCTATCCGCGCGGAATATTAAAAATAAGATACACCCGTTATATAATATCAGCTGTGATATTTATCATTGCGGCTGCCTCAGGACCGGCAGATACAGCCGAGACTTCAGGCCGACCCAGGATAGGCCTGGCCCTAAGCGGCGGAGGAGCCAGAGGCGCCGCTCATATAGGCATTCTGCAGGTGCTAGAGGAGCATCAGATCCCGGTTGACTTTATAGCGGGAACAAGTATGGGGTCTATCGTCGGGGGTCTGTACGCCTCCGGCATCTCCGCCGGCGAGCTTGAAACGTTGATATCGAAGGTTGACTGGGAAGAGGCGTTTACAGACAGGATTCTGCGTGAGGATAGATCTTTCCGCAGAAAGAGAGACGATGACCTCTATCTGATAAAGAACCGGCCGGGTATATCCAGCGACGGGTTAAAACTACCCTCAGGGCTTATTGACGGGCAGGATATCGATCTTCTTCTCAAGCGCTATACGATTCCGGTGGTGACAACGCGTGATTTCGATGATCTGGCGGTGCCCTTCCGGGCGGTGGCTGCCGACCTTGAAACCGGCCGCGCCGTAGTTATAGGAGAGGGAGACCTTGCCCTTGCGATGCGAGCCAGCATGTCGATACCGGTGGTGTTTGCGCCCAGGGTGGTAAAGGGCGGTCTCATGGTTGACGGAGGAATAAGCAGCAACCTCCCCATAGATGTTGTCCGGGATATGGGAGCAGATATAGTAATCGCCGTCGATATAAGCTCTCCGCTCAAAGAGCGCCGGGACCTTAACTCTGTATTCTCTATTACCAACCAACTTACCACTATCATGACCAGGAGGAACACCGAAGAACAGATCGAGTCACTCGGGGAGCGGGATATATTTATAAGGCCTGAACTCGGAGAGATCTCCACCGCCTCGTTCGGCAGGGCGGCAGAGGCGATCCCCAGAGGAAGATCTGCCGCCGAAGAAGTGTTAGAAGATTTAAAGAAGCTTTCTGTCAGCAGAGAGGATTACAGAAAGTATCTGTCAGACAGAAAAAAAGGCGGCCGGCTTCCATTTATAGACAGGATCAGGATCGTAAATCGGTCGCGCATCTCAGATCTTGTGATAAAAGAACGGATCAGACAGAAAACGGGAGAATCCCTCGACCTGGACATGCTTGAGAACGATCTGAACCGGATTTACGGTCTGGAGCTTTTCGAGTCTGTCTACTATGACATAACGAAAGAGGATGAAGGAACAGTCCTTACCATAACAGCCCGCGAGGCATCCTGGGGGCCGAACTACCTTAACTTCGGAATAGCGGTCTTCGAGGATTTCGAGGGGCCGAACTTCAACATGGCGGCCGCATATACCAGAACCGCGATCAACGGCCTGAACGGAGAATGGCGGACCGGCTTTCAGATAGGGCAGGAACCTGGGGTATTCACCGAGCTATACCAGCCATTAGAGCACAGACTGAAATACTTTATTCATCTTAAAGCAAGGGCAGGAGAGAAGGCGTGGGGCCTCTTCGATCCTCAAGGGAACAAACTGGGTGAATACAATATCAGGAGATACGGAGGCGAATTCTCCGCCGGCAGAGAGCTTGGAACCTGGGGAGAGATACGGACCGGTCTGCTGAGAGAAACGGGCAAGTTCAATATACAGGTGGGTGATCCTGCTATTCCCGACCGGTCATTCGAAAGGGGCGAGGCGTTCGCCCAGATCTTCATAGATGAACTCGATAACCTGATCTTCCCCAATTCGGGAAGCGCCCTCAGACTGAGGGCCGCCGCGGGAAGAAAAGAGATCGGTTCTGACAGAAACTATGAGCAATACACTGCCGAAGGCTCTCTTGCTTATACCACAGGGAACTACACGGCTCTTTTGAGCGGACTCTTTGCTACGACCAGCGGCGACAGCACTTCGGTTCAGAACCTGTTTCAACTTGGAGGGTTCACCAGGCTTTCAGGACTGGAACGAAATGAGCTGAGGGGCCCGCAGGCGGGGCTCGTCTCTGCGACCTTCTATAGAAAGCTAGGGGATCTTCTGAGGCAGCCCCTCTACGCCGGTTTTTCACTCGAGTACGGGAATGTTTTCGATAAAAGAGATAATATCAAGCTGGGCGGGGGGATCGCCTCAGGGTCAGCTTTCCTTGGAATCAACACGCTTATAGGCTCTGTCTACGCCGCTTACGG
>CAZKNG010000036.1:0-20292 GCA_964554125.1 uncultured bacterium
GATTTAAGACGTGAGATCGCGCGTGTAATAAAAGAGTGATCGATTGCCGGAATGCGGGCTGAGGCAACAGGAAAAGTGAAAATAATTGCAACCTCTCATCTACCGTTGTATGGTATTCATAATACTGATTCCACCTGTCCATCACGTTAATTTATTTATTAATTTACTGTTATTCAGTTTACTGTTCAATTTTCAGGGAATGTCCGGACATTTTAAGGCTTGACAATCAAGCCGGATTTAATCAAAAATTGAAGTATATCGGTCATCTTTGGTATTTGCTTGAAAAAATTGTGTATGTCAGAAAAAGGAATTTAACAATGATGAAAGACCCACTTCGAGTACTTATCGTGGAGGATTCGAAAGATGACGCTGAATTATTACAGATAGAGCTTAAACGCGGCGGATTAAAAACCAAGCCGAAACGCGTGGAAACAGAAGAGGAGATGAAGGGGTCTCTGGATGAGAAGAACTGGGATCTTATTATTCTGGATTACAAGCTGCCGAAATTCAGCGGATTAGACGCTCTTAAAATAGCAAAGGAAAGGGGGCTCGATATACCCCTGATACTCGTTTCCGGCTTGGTGGGGGAAGAAAAGGCGGTTGAGGCTATGAGAAAGGGCGCTCATGATTACATAATGAAGGATAATCTGGCGAGGCTGGTTCCCGCGGTTAAGAGGGAGCTCAAAGATGCGGAAATTCGAAGAGAGCGGAAAAGGAACAGGGAGATGATCCGCCAGCTGAACTCCCTTCTCGATTCTATCAGCAAAGTCAACCAGGTTATCGTAAAGGCGGAAAACCTTGAAAATATGTTTCAGGAAGCGAGCGATTTCCTTGTACAAACTAAACAATACAGCAATTGTACATTCTCTCTTATTAATGAAGATAACGGCAGGATTACCCCCTTTGTAACGTCCGGGGAGGGTGGATTCGTAAAGGACTGGTCGATTTCCGGAGATGGAAAGGGGCGCGCGCCCCAATGTATCAAGAAAACCGTCAAAGCCGGTAATATTCAGATAGTCGATACGAAAAACTGTAACAAATGCAGTTATCGTAAGCAAAGTGAAGAATATAATTGTGTTATGGTTCCAATGAAAAGAGAAAATAAGCTCATAGGTATCCTCAGTATCTGGCTGGATGAAGGTGTCCGGAACGAAGGCAAGTGGAGAGAGCTTCTTCTGGAAGTCGCCGATGATATGGCTTTTGGTTGGGAGAAACTTAAAGAGAGAAAAGAGCTGCTGGATAATGAAAATTATCTCAGGAGTATATTCAAAGCCGCCCCGGTGGGGATAGGGACGGTGTGCAACCGCAGGTTTAAAACTTTAAATCAAAACCTGTTCGAACATCTGGGATACGGCGAAGAGGAGCTTATAGGAAAAGATGTCAGATTAATTTATCCATCGAAAGAGGAATATGAATATGTTGGAAGCGAAATATATGAACAGATAAGAAAATACGGTACCGGCACGGTAGAGACAAGGGTGAGGAGAAAGGACGGCACAATAATTGACGTCGTCCTGAGTATGGCCCCTGTCAGTAATTATAAATCAGATGATGAAATTACTTTTGCCGTTCTTGATATCACCAGGCAGAAAAGAGCTCAGGAAGATTTAATCGAAACTGAGAAAAAACTCAGGGAAGCTCAGAAGATAGCCCGCCTGGGCTTTTACAGCTGGGAATTCCGCGGTAAAGATTCAATTTGGGACAGTTCTGAGATCCTTGATGACATATTCGGCATAGATGATAAATATAAGAAAAATATCGAATCCTGGATGAATATTATACATCAGGAGGATCGTGACGAGGCTGAGAAACTTTTCTTCTCCGCAATGGCGGAGAAAAAACAAAGATTTGGGTTGGAATACCGGATTATAAGGGTAAATGATAAGAAGGAGCGCTGGGTGGAAAGTATCGGGGTCTTTGAATATAATAAGGGAAAACCGAAAAGATTGGTGGGAACCATACAGGATATAACGGAGCGAAAGAGAGTGGAGGAAAAACTCCTGGAGAATGAAGAAAAACTGCGCAATATAGTGGAAAATAGCACCAACCTTTTTTTCTCCCACAACACAAGGCGGGAAATAACCTATCTCAGCCCTCAATCCAGTAGATTTCTTCAGTGTGAACCGGAAGAAGGTATGATTAACTGGTCAGATTTCATAAGCGATAACCCTATTAATGAGAGAGGAATCAGACTAACTCAGAAAGCGATTGAAACAGGCGAGGTGCAGGAACCCTTCGAAGTTGAGCTGGTCGGGAAAAAGGGTAAGAAGATTTTTGTAGAGGTGAATGAAGCTCCGGTACTTAAAAACGGCAGAACAGTTTCTGTAGTTGGTGCCATGACCGATATTACCGAGCGCAAAAAAGCCCAGGAGAGGTTGAATACAGCTTTTGAGGGAACGATAAAGGTTATCTCCGATATCCTCGAATTGCGGGATGCTTATACGGCTGGGCACCAGAGACGGGTTGCGCAGCTTGCCGTCGAGATAGCCCGCGGATTGGATCTTCCTCCCGATAGAGTTAAAGGATTGGAAGTCGCCAGTTCAATTCATGATCTTGGGAAAATTGTAATACCGTCTCAGGTGCTGAGTAAGCCTACCCGTTTGACCGAGCTGGAATACATGTATATTAAGCAGCATCCGATAGTCGGTTATCAGGTTCTGAAAGGTGTTAATTTTCCCTGGCCGCTGGCAGAAATTATTTATCAGCACCATGAACAGCTCAACGGGTCGGGTTATCCCCGGGGGTTAAGCGGTGAAGAGATTATGATCGAAGCCAGGATATTAACCGTAGCTGATGTAGCAGAGGCTATGTCTTCCCACCGACCCTACAGAAAGGCCAGGGGGTTGAAGGTCGCCCTGAAAGAGATAAAGGACAGAAAAGGCGAATTGTATGATCCGAATGTCGTAGATGTCTGTTTAGAAGTGTTCAAATCCGGATTTGAGTTTATGGAAGTAGAAAGTACGGTTCTCGAAACTTAATCAGCATAACTTTCGTGATCTGCTGTTTTTTAAGCTTTCTTTGCATTTCTGCCAAATTATCCGCGCGGGTAAATATTCTGAAAGTATTCAAGAAAACAGTCGTATCAATTCACAATCCAACATGGATAATCATGCCCGTCCCCCTCTTTCTTCTTCCGCTTCCTCGAAACTGAATGATTAGACAGATAGTGCTTTTTTATGTTATAATAAACATACTAATATATTAATTATCTATCGTGATATCTATGATCATTGACAGTTATAAAAAAAGGAGAAAAAAAGTGAAACATGTATTTGCTTTGATTATTTGTGGTTTTCTGCTGCCGCCGGTCAGCAGGGCGGATGCTGATAACGGAAAGATGAATTCTTCTCTTAGTTTTCTTAAGAATATGCGTTCTAAAACGGCTCTCAGGTCGAACGCGAGAGGTATTGTAAAGTCCGGCATAGAGAGCGATAGAGCGGTTGTAACCGTTAAGTTCGATCATATCCTGAGCCCGGCTGAAATCTCTGAATATGAATCAAGGGGGGTTTCCTTTTACTATCTCAGCGGAGAAATCGCGAAAACCGGAGCGATCTATCCGGTGAAAATTCCCTGGAGCGAGCTTGACAGTGTCAGCGGGAAGAAAGAGGTCCTGCGGATGGAGAGCAGCTGGCATCCCGCTATTTATCCCACACTCGATGTCAGCGCGAAGGAGATAGAGGCTGATTCGGCCTGGGGATATAACGACGATTCAGGTTTTCCAATAACCGGCAAGGGGATCAGAATAGCCGACTTCGATACAGGTATCGATGTATTTCATCCTTCCTTTTTCTACGCGGACGGAGACACTTTTAATTGGCTGGATGTAAACCTTAACGGCCGGTTCGACTGCGGTGACGACGCTGTTGATCTGAATAATAACGGAGGTGTCGACGGTAATGAAAGGCTTTGCTGCTTTGACGGAGAGATAGCCGATTACGCTCACGTCTGGGGGGCTACTAATCCGAGTAACTCCGGAAACGGATTCCAGGCATATTGGGACTGGCTGTATAATGATGAAAACGCCAATTCAATACGTGATTATGGTACGGCAAGCGGATTTGACGACAGCGATCCGACCTTCGGCGAGCAGATCTTCTTAGTCCTTGATACTAATAAGAATGGAGACCTTGACGAAGAGGAACAGCTTGTCGGGTTAAAGACATCAAAGATTTACGCGACTATGAACTCGAGTTCAACTGAGAGAATAAGGGGTGTCGATCTTATCCAGTCAGATCCAGATGATTACGGTCACGGAACGGGTGTTTCAGGCATTCTGGCGGGAGGAACTCCGGGATTGAATAAGTTTACGGGGGTAGCCCCGGGCGCTGAAATTCTAATGGGATATTATTTTTCGGATAACCCCCTTTCCTACCTTATCCCGTGGGCGAGGTCAAAGGGCGCGGACGTGATGCTTTATGAATTCGGCGGCTTTGTATGGGAATACTTAGACGGTTCCTCTCTCGGCGAACAGCTGATTACAGATGAGAGCGATTCTATCTTCCAGGTTGTCCCCTCCGGCAATCTCGGACGGGGCGGAAAACACGCGATAGCCGACGCGGCCGGTTCGGACTCTGTGGAGTTTCAGATCGACGCTGCTATATACGGAACAACCGCGTTAGATCAGTTGTACGGGACTACGCTGTGGAGAACGGAACTCTCAGATCTTATCTTCAGACTCGAATCTCCGCTTGGAGGTGAAATAACGATATCCGGAGGTGACCAGTATGTTGACGGTTATTACATCTGGTCGTCTACGGGACAGAGCGACAGGGGAACATGCCGGCAGGATATTTACGTTGACAGGAACACAAACGCGGATGTGCTCGGCGACTGGTATCTTACTGTAAGTAACCAGACAGGATCGACAATAGAAGTGATAAGTAATATTGCAGATAATGTCTCCTCATGGTCCGGGGGAGCTGTTTTTGCCAATTACGCGACTGATGAAAGAAATGTAACTTATCCTGCGACCGCGGATTCCGCCTTCGTAAACGGGTCTTATTCAACACGCGGTTTCGAAGGTTACGGAGGGGTCGGGGGAGGCACGATCGACGAGGGAGAGATAAGCGCGTTCAGCGGCAGAGGAGCACGTATCGACGGCATGCACCTTCTTGATATATGTTCGCCCGGAAACTACGACGTTTATTCAACTAAATCACATACAGATTCAGACGGTTATCCCCTGGGGGGATATATGCAGTTCAGCGGCACCAGCGCCGCGGGGCCGCATGTTGCTGCAGCCGCCGCGCTTGTGCAGCAGAAGCACCCTGGCAAGAGTATGGATGAAATTGCGGGGCTGATTCAGGCTAACGCGGCTTCAGACGGGTATACCGGCAGCGTCTACAACGATACGTGGGGATACGGCAAACTCAGGATTATAGGCGCTCTGGGTGTTGTTACAGGTATAGAGGATGTTGCAGGCGGAAAAACGCCTCCGGTTCTTACGCTGGGCCAGAACTACCCCAATCCATTCAACCCTTCAACACATATTCCATTCTACATCCCCAAGACGGCCAGAGCGGGTATAAGGATATACGATGTTAAAGGGAGACTTGTGAGGAATCTCGAAGATGGCCTTATGCCGAAAGGTCCTCACACCGCCCGCTGGAATGGCATCGACAATAAGGGAAAGCAGGTATCTTCAGGGATTTATTTCTGTGTTCTGAGGCAGGGAGAGAATATGCAGTCAAGAAAGATGGTCCTGCTGCGGTGAAAGGGTTGGAATTGGATATTACATTGAATCGGACGATAAAGGAAGAGCGCCGGGCGCCTTTTAATTGATTTGCCGTCCCCTTTTGGAACTTTTTTCTCTTTCTTCTTATCATTAATCTACCCAGCTTGTATATTATCTGATAGTGCTATGCTATATAAAAAAGCTGAAAGGGCGGATATGGAGAAATCAAAGGTTGCTGTAGTTAAGACTTCACCCCGCACGGTACTGGAAGATTATTACCGGCTTATGAATCTCGCGGATTATCAGGATGAACTGCCTAAAGATGTTGACACGGCTTTAAAGATAAATATCAGCTGGCATTTCTTCTATCCGGGGAGTTCTACCACCCCCTGGCAGCTCGAGGGGGTCATAAGGACTATGAAAAGGGACGGGTATGACCCCGGTCTCATACACGGGTGCCATAACAGAACAGTTGTAATAGACTCTCATCTCGGAGAGAGGGAAAATAAGCAGGTAAATGTTACAGATAACCACGGACTGAGAAATATACACCTGTACGAAGGTGAGGAGTGGATACACATAAGGGACGCGGTCGGCGATTTAGCCGACAGATTTTTAGTACTTAATGACGTCTATCCCAAGGGATTTATGATACCGAAGAGGTTTATCGGGGAAAATATTATTCAACTGCCGACTGTGAAGACGCATGTATTTACTACAACAACGGGAGCTATGAAGAATGCCTTCGGCGGACTCCTGAATGAGAAGAGGCACTGGACCCACCCTGTAATTCACGAAACCCTCGTGGATCTTTTGAGGATACAGAAGGAGATACACTCCGGGCTTTTCGCCGTAATGGATGGAACATTCGCCGGGGACGGCCCCGGGCCCAGGTGTATGGTGCCCTACGTTAAAAATGTGCTTCTGGCGTCCTCAGATCAGGTTGCCGTAGATGCTGTCGCGGCAAAAATGATGGGGTTTGACCCTATGAAAGATATCAAGTTTATAAGACTGGCTCATGAAGCCGGGTTGGGCAGGGGAAGACCGGAAGAGATAGAGATAGCTGGCGATATTGAAGAATCTGAGAAAAACTGGCGTTTTTCCGGTCCCTTTAAGAAGATGACATTCGCGAGCAGGATGCAGCACATGATATACTGGGGGCCTCTTAAAAAACCGCTGGAATGGTCGTTAAAGACTGTGCTCGCTCCGTGGGCATTCATAGCGAGTGTTCTGTATCATGATTTTTTCTGGTATGCAGTTCACAAACGAAGGGTGCTGAAGATATTAAGAAGCAGCTGGGGAAGGTTATTCAACAACTGGGAAGAGGTTGAACTTCCTCCCGACGACCTTCAAGCCCGGGGCTGGGAAGATGTGGGGAAGAAGCCGGCTGAACTCAGGAAACAGTCTCTGAGGCATATGATGAAAGCCTTCAGGGTTATGGGGACAACCTTAAAGGAGATACCCGGCTTTGTGACCGGAAGACAGACAGGCAAAAGAGGTTAATCATACTCTGTCTTTTCTTATCTGTGATGATCGATACGGATCGAATGTAGCGGGATTCTTTCAGGCCGGCCGGTGCTGTATTTATGATCCGGTTATCCGGCCCGTAAAATAAGATATTCGTGTAATACCGTATCTATCTTTTAGAAATCAACTCGGTCCCCGATATCTTCAGGCGGTTCGCTTGTAAGACTGAAAATTACGATCGCGGCAACTGAGACCAGAAACCCGGGAACAATTTCGTACAGGTCGAATATTCCCCCCTCCAATTGTTTCCAGATGACGACCATGCTCCCTCCGCTTACAATTCCGGCAAGCGCCCCTTTCCTTGTCATCCTTTTCCAGAAAAGTGATAGTAGAACGGCGGGCCCGAAAGTGGCTCCGAAACCGGCCCAGGCGTAGGCTACCAGGTCGAGCACCCTGCTTTCCGGGTTCATGGCGATGATAAAGGCTATAACCGCGATAACTATCACCATCGATCTTCCAATCCAGACTAATTCCTTCTGTGACGTCTCTTTTCTGATAAAGGGTTTGTACAGGTCTTCAGTCAGAGCGGAAGAGGAGACCAGAAGCTGAGAATCCGCCGTGCTCATAATAGCGGCCAGAATGGCGGCGAGGCAGATCCCGGCGGGAACAGGGTGAAGGAGCAGTTGTATAAGTTTTATAAACACCTTTTCAGTGTCGGCGCCCTCGAGGGTGACATCGAGGCCGCCGATACCTGAAAGGCCCGCGATGAGAGCTCCCAGCATACTTATAAGTACCCAGCTCATGGCGATCTTTCTTGCTTTACTTACCTTTCCTGTTGAAGTTATTGCCATGAAACGCGCCAGGATATGGGGCTGCCCGAAATATCCGAGCCCCCACGCTGCCATGGAAATTATTGAAATAACTCCGAAATTTCCTCCCTCGGAGAATTTGAAAGGGTCCAGCATGGCTGGATCAGCCGATTTGACTGCGGTTAATGAAGCTTCCCAACCGCCTTGACTCGTAACGGAAACCAGAGGAACGGTTATCAATGCCAGAAACATGAGAAGGCCCTGTATGCAGTCAGTCAGGCAGACCGCCGTAAATCCTCCCAGAAATGTATAGCAGATAACGGCCAGAGTACCGATTAGAACCGACCAGATATAGGGAAGGCCGAATACACTTTCAAATAGTTTGCCCCCCGCGACCAGCCCGGAACTCGTATAGAAGAGAAAAAAGATAAGGATGAAAAGAGCGGTAACCGTCCTTATAATACGGGATCTGTCATCGAAGCGGTTTTCAAAATATTCAGACAGGGTAATTGAATCACCCAGTGCCGCTGTAAACTTCCTGAGTCTGTATGCCACAAACTTCCAGTTTATATATGTGCCCGCCGAAAGACCAAGGACTAGCCAGAAGGCTTTTATACCTTCAGCGTAGGCAAGCCCGGGAAGGCCCAGAAGAAGCCAGCCGCTCATATCGGAAGCGCCGGCGCTTAAGGCCGCGGCAAAACTGTTTAGTTTTCTTCCTCCGAGCAGATAATCCGAAAGATTCCTGGTGCGCAGATAGGAATAAATACCAATTACCGTCATAACCGCGATATAGATAAGAAAAGTGGCAATAACTGAGGTGCTGCTATTCATAAGAACTTAAGCCCCTGATCTTTATATCCTGTTCTCTATTTATCGATTTCAAGGATATATCAACTCGAGGTGTGAATAAACAGATATTTATATCATTTTCCTCCCGTGAAAGCCGGTGAGTTATAACTTGAAAACTTCAAGCTGCACGGATATACGCGTGTTTGTAACAGATTAAAAAAGGGGGAACATATTTAAGAAATGCTCCCCCTTTTTTCTGATTGGAGGTCAGGTCCCGTGGTGTAATCGCGGGAAGATCCCTCCGGTGTAAACGGTTTTGTTATTCGTTGTTTTTCATCTCTCTTTCCAGTTTTTCCATTCTCTCTCTTATCGCCTCAAGCTCGCGCCGGACGCGGGCGTCGTTGTCGGCTATTGAAGCGGAACGTTCAGCCGCTATTTCCGCTTCTGTCATGCCGGGATTGCTGCTTGAGTTGTCCTCAGTGCCGTTGGGGGTGCCCGCGAGAGTCGGTGAAACTGTGCCGTAGGATGTCGGGATATAGGCCAGGGTTAACTGCGTATCAAAGATTTGAATGTTCGCCCCGGTATCAAATAGATCGCCGAGAAAATAATAGGTGTAGGTTCCGGGTGAACCAACTGAAAAAAGCCCGTGACCGGTAATTGGGATGTAATAATTTCCCGTAGGTGCGCCGGATGGAAGTCCGGCCATTACATCCTGATTTCCCGGAAGTTCAGTCGAACTGTCTGAAACACCGAATTCGGCTCGGCTGGAAGTTCCGTTTGTGTGGCCAATGGTCAATTGCGCCGATGACATAACGAGCACATAGCCTGAAGCGGGTACGGTGATGCTCCTGCTGCCGATAACAGTAGCATCGGCACCAATTATCGTTGCTGTGAGACCATTCATGTAACTGGCGGTGCCCGGTTCGTTCAGCATCTCCGCTGAGGAGACAGCGTTCGCGGGGAGGCTAACCGAGGAATTGCCTGAATTGTTTGTATGGAACAAGGTGCCGCTTGACGATCCCTGGATACCAACTAGTGGATTACCAGTGCCTGCCCAGTTTCCGTCCACAATAAACCCGATCGATCCTGTGTTCCGTCTCACAGTAAGATATCCTCCTTCGCCACTTCCATCAGGTTGCATTACAATCGTTCGATAACCGGCTGCATCGTATAATGAAAATTCTCCGCCGTAACTGTGGTAAGGGGCAATTCTTGCCAGAGGATCGTTGACTCCTTGTTGATAGAGCTCAAGAAATCCGTCATACAGAGGGCTTCCTATACCTACCGTTCCTGTGCTGTCTACATGGAGTACTTCCCTCGTGCCAGCGCCCAGGATGAGGTGGTTTAGTCCTCCCTGAACACGCATTGTGGCTGAACCTGCTCCTCCGCCTTCGGTTGCTACTCCGAATTTCAGCCGGTAGTTTTCATCTCCTATCTTAAAGTCCCCCTCGGTAGCGTTTAAGTCCCACTGCCCGCCGCTGATATCAAGCTTCGTCTCGGGTGTGGCATCGTCTATTCCGATATTCGTACCGTCGTTATAAATCGCACTGCTTGCCGTCCAGCTGCTTCCGTTATGACGAAGTGTCTGACCCGCGGTGCCGGAGGGCAGAGTGCCGCTGCCGGATGTCAGAGACTGCCATGAACCTCCGTCGTATCCCTCGAAGTCGGAACCGGTCCAGCGCATCGTTCCAGCGTTAGTGCCCGCGGAATTACCGAGTTTTATTCCGCCGTTGACATCCAGAAGTTCAGATGGATACATAGTTCCAATGCCCACATTTCCCCCGGACAGAATTCTCATTCTGTTTATGTTGTATGTCTGAAAAGTGATCGCGTTTAAAGATGAAACAAAGAAGTCGCCTTCATCAGCTTTCCTTAATCCTGCCTGTTGTGTGCCATCAAAGGAAAAAGAAAGAAGATCCTGTCCGCCAGAGGTATTGTTGTCTATCTCAATAGCCGAGTTATTAGCCATCAAGTTGTCGTAGTGGATTTCAAGTTTGCTTTCCGGACTCGCCGTTCCGATCCCCACATTCCCGGTCGCGGGAAACAGATTATCGGTTCCGGTTACAGCCATGGAATTCAAGCTGTAAGCTGAAGCGGTAAGCGCTGTCCTTGGGGCAAGCTCTGTTCCCCCTTCCACGCTGATTCCAAGATAGTACTGCGCGTCAAAAGAGGGTGTTAAACTGCAGCTCGCGCCGAGAACGGCGCTGAATATTCCTTTTGTGACAGTCACCGTCTCTGTGCAGCTCCAGATAGAGGAACCGCCGGTAGGTACCGTGTAGAGATTAAATGTCAGGTCATAGTCTCCGTCCGGCACAACAGAGCCCCCGTTGTCAGTCAGGACTCCCTGATAGTTGATAGTCTTGGGTATCTGGGCCGTCGCGGCGGTCGCTATAACAATCGCTGAAAGAATAATAATAAACGCCAGTTTCTTCATTTTCGATCTCCTCCTTTTTAGGGTTTTAGTTTTACCAGTAAACATTTAATTTCCTCTATCTCATCAGAACAAGTTTTTTGGTGATGACCTTTTTGCCGGCCGAGAGTCTGTAATAATAAACCCCGGAGCTGACAGGTTTCCCGCGGGAATTCCTGCCGTCCCATTCTGCTCTGTACCTGTCAGCCGTCTTGATTTCGTCGATTAGAGTATTGATTTTTCTTCCCCTGACATCGAAGATGTCAAGTGTGACACGTCTCTTGTCCGGAATAAAAAACCTGATTGTAGTAGAAGGGTTAAATGGATTCGGAAAGTTCTGATAGAGTGTTATCGGTTTTGGAGGAAGGGTCAATTCAAATGTCGGAGAGCGTACAACTTCACTCTTTTCTTTAACCGCGCTTATGTAATATCTGTAACTTCTCCCCGGAATAGCACCGGGATCGCTGTATTCAACCGTTGTCTCGGCATCTATTACGCTTTCGTTTATACGGGTAAAATTTACGTCATCCCCTTCAGCGCGGTATATGCAGTATCCGTCAAACGGCGCGTCAGATTTTACCGTCCAGCTCAGCAGCACTTTGTCATTTGTGTATTCCCCCTTAAAAGATACTATAGCCACATCGACTGCTGATTCAAGATCCGCTATATACCAGAAGCCCAGCTTGACGCTGTGAGAACTCCCTGTGAGCTTGTCGGCGGCGGCTTGCCCCGCGGTATCGTAGATAATGTTTGTTCCGCTTCTTACTGTCCCTCCGGAGTTGAATGTCCCGTGCGGTATCATATATTGAGCGCTCGTCCGCGCGGGAAACAGCAGCAGTAGAGGAATGAGAAGAAGCAGTATGCTACTTTTCATTTTCCTACCTCCTTTTTTATTAAATAAAAGTCCTTCTATAGGTATTTATGACTATAGGCTATATTATCTATAAAAAGGGGTCAAATAGAATTTGTCTATTTTTCTCTGGAGGGGTCTACACTGGATCGAAGCTTTTTGAGTCTTCCGCGGCGCTTCTTGGCTTTCAGTCTGCGCTCTTTTACCGCTCTCGGCTTACGGGTCTTTTTTCTCCGGGCAGATCTCTTTAGGGCGTTTTGAAGAAGAGAGACAAGGCGTTCTAAGACCGCCTTACGATTCTCGCTCTGCGATCTGTGTTTCTGCGACGAGACCCGGAGAATCCCCTCCCTGTTGATTCTGCCCTTAAGCTTCTTTGTAATCCGGGCTTTCTGTCTCTCGGAAAGAGCTCTTGACGCGGCAACGTCAAAAAGTAGCGTGACTTTCGTGTTCACCCTGTCCACATTCTGACCGCCCGGTTTACTGCTTGTTGAAAATCTGAAAGTTATTTCGCTTTCAGGGATAGAAAGTCTTCTGTTGATCTTAAGCATCTCTTACAGTCTCCCGTCGCTGGGGTCTTAAAACTTCCCGCTCCGCGTGTAATCAACTACCCCGGCAGCGGCAAATTGGATTCCAACTGACAGAATTATGTTATTACAGTTAGAGGAAAAAGTAAAGGAAGGGGGGCGGTGAAGTTCGCCGGTTTCCCGGCCGGGGAGAAACCGGCAACGATTTTGAAAGTATCGATCAGCCCCATACTATTACAAATCACCCTCTAACTTATAGATTAATTAAAATCGGGGGAACCTTAATAAATTTTTATTATTGAGAGCCCGGGTTAAATCTGTTAATCTGACCGGACATGTAAGAACAAACAGAAGAGACGCGCAATTGTACTGTTTAGAAAGTAATGAATCTGATAAACCTGTTTTGAGGTATTATAAGAATTTCAGGTCTGATCTTTGCTGAAAGGAGAGCAAATGTTAAGCGGCATCTTTAAGCTGACGCGCAAATTCGCACTTTGTGCCGCGGTGATCTTTCTGCCGGCTGTGATATTATCCTCTGAAAATATATCAGCCGGGGAGGCCGCCGGTATACCCGACGGCTGTACGACTGTTACCGTAGGCCGTCTCGCTTCGTCGGACGGATCGGTTATGACCTCTCATACCTGTGACGGGCATGACGGGAGAACGTGGCTCAAGCCGGTTGCCGCGCAGGAACACGGAAAGAGCGAACTTGATACCATATACATGAAAACAGATTATATGGTTGGTCCCGGCGATACGACGGGGCTTGTTTATAACGGAACTATTCCCTACAAGACAAAAACATACGGTCATCTCTGGGCGATATATTCGATTATAAATGAACATCAGCTCGCCATTGGTGAATCCACCTTCGGCGGCAGGGAGGAGATGAAGAGTGAGAAGGGGATGATAAACTGTTATGAACTGACGCGACTAATGGCGGAGCGGTGCACAACCGCCCGCGAAGCTATAAAACTTGCGGGAAAACTGCTGAAAAAATACGGATATAACGACGGCGGGGAATGTCTTACTATAGCAGACACTAAAGAGGTCTGGCACTTTGAAGTTGTAGGTCCGGGAGAGGGCAGGATCGGCGCTGTGTGGGCCGCTCAGCGGGTACCTGATGAGCATGTCAGTGTAAACGCGAACGCGAGCCGAATCCGCGAGCTCGACCTGGATAATGAAGATTACTTCATGGCTTCCGATAATGTCCGCGAAACGGCACGAAAGATGGGATTATGGGACAAAGAAAGCGGGGAGCCCTTTCAGTTCTGTTATGCCTACGCCGACCGCCGGTCGATGTGGGCTAGAAGACGTGAATGGAGAGTCTTTGATATTCTGGCTCCGTCACTCAATCTGGATCCTAATGGAGAGAACTTTCCATTTTCCGTTAAACCTGAGGAAAAGGTATCGCTTGAGGATATGTACACGATATTCGGCGATTATTATGAGGGTACTGAATATGATATGACCAAGTTTATGACAGTAACGGATGAAGAAGGGCGGAGCGTGAAAAGCCCTTACGCCAATCCCTTTATGAATTACGACCAGATGCCCCTTTGGAAGATAAACGGTTCTCTGCATGAAATGGGAGAACGCACAATAGCCCGCTTCTACTGTCTTTACGTTTTTATCTCTCAGTCTCGCGACTGGCTTCCAGACCCTATCGGAGGAGTCGCCTGGTTCGGATGGGATAATCCCGCGATGACCTGTTATGCTCCCATATACTGTTGCTCTACGGATCTTCCCGATTCCTATAAGCTGGGGGGAGAGGGAGGTAAACCTGCCTACACAAGGGAGAGTTCATGGTGGGCCTTCAACCGGGTTGGAACAATAGCCGCTCACAGATGGGGGGATATGCGCCATGATGTAGCCGCGGTAAGAGATTCTATTCACAAGCAGGCCATGGCTGACCAGAAACTCGTTGAGGACAGGGCGTTGAAACTTTACAGGGAAGATCCTGATAAGGCTGTGGAGTATCTTTCAGAGTACAGTTATGATTTCTGCAGGGAGATAACAGAAGCCTACTGGAAGCTCGGGGATAAGCTGTGGACCAAATATGATGAAAAGTTTTAATATTCTGCAGAGAGTGTAAGGGATGGGTTTCGCGCCGGGCGGCGAATTTCACGGCGGATTTGAAATCCCCGGGATGTAATGCCGGTGGATTCTAAATACCACTTTTATCTTTAACGGGAAGTAAAAGGAAAAATGGAGGGTCCGAGATGAAATCATTTTTTAAATCTTTCTTCGCTTCACTTCTGGCCATTGTAGTAGTTATCGTCATAATTTTTATTGTCGGGCTGACTGCTCTTTCCGTGTCGGGAGAAAAGGAAACGGTAAAGGACGGGTCTTATCTTGTAATAGATATATATGGAGATATCCAGGAATACAGACCTCCGGTGGGCATTATGTCTGAAATTATAGGTGACAGGCCTGAAACACTGCAGAGAATCCTGGGGAATCTCGAGAAGGCCTCGGTTGATAATAGGATCAAAGGGGTTATAATGAAAATGTCCGGCAGCAACACTGCCGGAAGAGCGATGATCCAGGAGATAAGGGGAGCAGTAAAGAAGGTTCAGAAAAAAGGAAAGAAGGTCTACGGGTTTTCAGATTCGATTGACCGCAAGACCTGCTTCTTAGCGAGCGCGTGTGATTCTGTCTTTATGCCTCCGACGGCATATATCACTTTCTTCGGGTTTTCAGTTACCACAGAGCATTTCCGCGGCACTCTCGACAAATTGGAGATCAGCCCGCAGCTGCATAAGATAAAAGATTACAAAAGCGCTGCTGAGATGATCATGGACAAAAAGATGTCAAAGCCGGCGCGGGATAATAAAGAATGGATGCTCGATGAGTTCTGGGATATGTACGTTCAGGCTATGCGGGAAGACCGCGGTATCGGCGAGGATGAAATTATTGAAATAATGGAGATGGCCACTCTGTCTGCTCAAGACGCGAAAGAGGTTTCTCTTATAGACAGCGTTATGTACTGGGATGAAATTGAAGAGATGCTGAAGGGAGCTGATGAAGAACTCAGAGTCGTTTCTCAGGAGGAATACGCCCGGATAAGCCCGAGAAGTGTAGGCCTCAGGGGTAAGAAAAAGATCGCGGTCATACACGCGCAGGGAACTATAGGGGGAAGAAAGAGCAAAGTGGATCCGATGCTGGGGATAATGATGGGACATGAATCTATTGCCGCGGAGTTGGAAAAGGCGCGGGAAAACGATGGTGTCGCGGCAATCGTATTCCGCGTAAACAGTCCGGGGGGAGAATCTCTCGCCAGCGATCTTATGAGCCACGAAGTTGATGTTACGAAAGAAAAGAAACCTGTTGTGGTCTCGATGGTGGATGTCGCCGCGAGCGGAGGGTATTATATAGCTTACAGAGCAAGCAAGATTGTCGCAGACCCAATGACTGTGACAGGATCGATCGGCTCAATAAGCGGAAAGATGAATATCAACGGATTAAATGAAAAGGTGGGGATCACGCACGATTTTGTCAAAAAGGGGCCAAACGCCCTGATGTTTTCACCCTACAAGGATTTTACGGACAAACAGTGGAAGGTTTTTACGGATAATCACTGGGATGGGTTCAACAGATGGCTCGAGGATGTCGCGGAGCATAGAGGGATGACCTTTGACGAGGCGGAAAAACTGGCTCACGGCAGAGTATGGACGGGGCGTCAGGGAAAGAAGAACGGGCTTGTAGACGAACTCGGCGGACTCACCAGAGCAGTTGAAGTCGCCAAGGAGCTGGCCGGAATTGAGCCGGAAGAAAGGGTTACACTCGTGCACTATCCGATAAGAAAAACCCTTTTTGAGAGTATTATGAGCGGACAGTTCGACCTCGCGGCCGCGGTAAACCATATAATTTATAAGTATATAAGGGAAGATCTCGCGGAAACCTGGGAGATGATATCTTCAGAAAGATTGTACATGCTGGATCGGATGGAGATAAATTGACCGCGGGAGTTCTCTTCCGTGTTCGCAAAGGAATCTTTTTTATAAACGGTATAGTCTGATTGAGACGGCATTTCTTATCTATATGCGGGGGAAGTCCGTTGTGATTATCTCTGGTGTGACAGTGAATATGCATCCCGGAGGGGGCTGGCTTTCTCCGGGGATCTGCCTTGCCTTGCTGAATATTTTCTTAATCCGGGAGGTTTATAGTGTCTCGTTCAGCAGTGATTTTAGAATTCCGCCGCGCGTCGGCACTTTCAGTCGCAATTATATCCCTCATCCTTTCCTTCAGCCTCGCGCGGGCTTATGACAGACCCGCCGGAAGTATGCGGGCATCACGTTCAGAGGTTCTGGCCTCCGGGGGTATGGTGTGCGCCGCGCAGCCGCTGGCGGTTCAGATAGGGATAGATATTCTCAGGAAGGGTGGAAACGCCGTGGACGCGGCTATTGCCGTAAATGCCGCTCTTGGCCTGATGGAACCGGTTTCCTGCGGGATTGGAGGAGATCTTTTCGCCATTGTATGGGACGCGGATACAAAGAAACTCTACGGTCTTAATGCCAGCGGCAGGGCTCCCCGTCTTCTGAATATCGAAGAGGTAAAGAGAATGGGATATTCCTCGATTCCCTATACCGGTGTTCTGCCTCAGACGGTTCCGGGTTGTGTTGACGGATGGTTTGAGCTTCACGAGCGTTTTGGAAAGCTTGACATGAAGGAAATTCTCGCTCCGGCTATAAGATACGCCGAAAAAGGGTTTCCCGTAACAGAAATAATTGCTCACTACTGGAAGAGAGGGGGAGAAAGGCTTAAAAGCCAGCCGAATTTCGCGAAGACATATCTTCCCGGGGGGAGCGCGCCCCTGAAGGGAGAGGTTTTTAAGAACCCGGACCTTGGCCGCACATACAAAATGCTCGCGGAAGGTGGAAGAGATATTTTCTACAGGGGCCGCATCGCCGAGACGATAGATAGATTTGAAAGACGTATCGGGGGTTACATCCGGTTGGGAGATCTCCAGTCTCATCATTCAACCTGGGTAGAGCCTGTCAGTACGGATTACAGAGGATATACCCTGTGGGAACTGCCTCCAAACGGGCAGGGGATAGCGGCTCTTCAGATGTTGAATATCTTGGAGGGTTTTGATCTCGAGGCCATGGGGCATAACAGCTCTGAATATCTTCATCATCTTATCGAAGCCAAGAAGATAGCTTTTGAAGACAGGGCCAGTTACTACGCAGATCCGGAATTTTCAGATATCCCGGTTGATAAATTGATATCAAAGGAATATGCCCGCGGAAGACGGAAACTTTTAGATCCGGAAAAGGCCCTCAAAGCTGTAAATCCGGGAGATATTATACTCGAAAACGGTGAAACAACATATCTTGCTGTCTCTGACAGCGAAAGGAATTTTGTCTCTCTGATACAGAGCAACTATGCGGGGTTCGGCTCCGGCCCGGTGCCTGACGGACTCGGATTCTGCCTGCAGGACAGGGGGGCGCTGTTTAACCTGGATCCGGAGCACCCGAATTCGCTTGAGCCGGGGAAGAGACCTTTTCATACGATAATCCCGGCTATGGTCACCAGGGACGAAACCCCCGTATTTGCTTTCGGGGTAATGGGCGGGTCAATGCAGCCGCAGGGACACGTCCAGATCCTCTGCAATATAATCGACTTTGGTATGGGGGTTCAGCAGGCGGGGGACGCCCCGAGATTCAGGCATCTCGGATCTTCTCAGCCGACCGGCTCGAAGATGTCGTCGGGCGGCAGAGTGGCCCTTGAATCCGGTATAGGCAAAGAGGTTATAAGGGAACTTATCGCAAAGGGCCACAGGATAATAAAAGAGAATGGCGGGTTTGGAGGTTATCAGGGGATATGGTGGGATCGCGAAAATGATATCCTGATAGGAGGCTCGGAATCGAGAAAAGACGGATGCGCGACCGGGTATTGAGCTATATCATTTTATATGATATAATTGCATTAATGCAATGTTAACCTTGAAATTTCCTGTTATTTTAATTATCCTTCTAAAAAGTCTCAAGATAGAGCTTTCTTATTTTATCGGCGGGTAGTTTACGTGAATTCAGGTATTGATTTAAGAAACGAGATAATACTAAACAGTATCGCTGACGGCGTTTTTACAGTCGACCTTAACTGGCGGATAACATATCTCAACAGAGCGGCGGAAAGGATTATCGGGGTTTCAAAGGAAGAGGCTCAGGGGAAATTCTGCGCCGAGATCTTCAAGGCGAACGTTTGTGAAAAGGATTGTGTGATGAGAAGGACGATGAAGACGGGAAAGTCGATAGTTAATGAGGTGATAACCATACTCAGAGCCGACGGGAAACCCTTGAAGCTTTCTGTTTCTACCGCCCTCTTAAAGGACGGGGAAGGTAATGTTATAGGAGGCGTTGAGACGTTCAGAGATATCTCAATCGAGATCGAACTTAGAAAAAAACTCGAAAAGAGCTACAGTTTTGAAGATATTCTCAGTAAAAATCATAAGATGTGGGAGCTTTTTGATGTTCTTCCCGATATCGCCGAAAGTGACAGTACAGTTCTTATCGAAGGTGAAAGCGGAACCGGAAAAGAACTCTTCGCGAGAGCGCTTCACAATTTGAGCGCCAGGCATGATAAACCGCTTGTTACCGTAAACTGCGGAGCTCTGCCGGATTCCCTGCTGGAAGCTGAGTTATTCGGGTATAAAGCCGGAGCTTTTACCGACGCGAGAAAAGATAAACCCGGAAGGTTCGCCATGGCAAGGGGAGGGACGATATTCCTCGATGAGATAGGCGATGTTTCCCGGGCTATGCAGGCCAGGCTGCTCCGTGTTCTCCAGGAGGGTGTTTATGAACCTCTCGGCGGTACTGAGACAGAAGAAGCGGACGTGAGGGTTATTGCCGCCACTAATCAGAGTTTGAAAGGACTTGTCGATGCCGGCAAGTTCAGGCAGGACCTTTACTACAGGATCGATGTTGTCAGGCTGGATATCCCTCCGCTTGTTTCCAGGATAGAGGATGTACCTGTTCTTGTGAGGCATTTTGTCGATATGTTCAACACGCTTAAAAACAAGAATATCAAAGGGGTGTCCGCGGATGTTATGGCCGTGCTTATGGGGTACGGTTTTCCCGGCAATGTCCGTGAGCTTGAAAATATAATTGAACACGCCTTTGTTCTCTGCCGCGGGGATTTGATAGGGGTAGAACATCTGCCGGGCTTTTTAAGAAAGGAAAAAGAGAAGAGTGAGGTTTCGAAAGTAAGCAGTCTCGATGAGCTGACGTCGGCATTTATAAAGGATGTTCTGAGAAGAAATAACTGGAGCAGGAAAAAAACCGCCAGGCAGCTGGGGATACACGAGACAACTCTCTGGAGAAAGATCAAGAGATTGAATATAGATCTTCCCCGGGTGGACGGTCGGGGTTCTAAAAAGGGAGAATAGGCGATATATTTGCATATATGCAATTATAGGGTGTCGATAAACATAGCATAATTGCAATACTAACGAATATTTTACCACACTCCGTAAGTGATAATAACTTTATAAAGGACATAATATCAATAAGATACAGATTGCTTTCCAGTAATCTGCTTTTCTGGTACATATAATGCAATTTCGTGTTTGTGAGTGATATTATGTCGAGAATAGCAATTACAATATGGAATGATAGAATATCCCCGGTTTTTGAATCAGCCGGAAGGATAATCCTGGTTGAAGTAGAACAGAACCGTGAACTGTCAAGGACGGAGCAGCAGCTGCCGGCTATCTCCTCCCATAGTGCCGCTGGAGGCAGTTATAACAGATCATTTTCACCGCAATT
>CAZKNG010000037.1:0-19994 GCA_964554125.1 uncultured bacterium
AATGTTCTTAAAACCACCTTTTCATTCTTTTTGATTTCCCCCCGGAAATCAGGGAAAATGCGCGAGGCCGATTTCAGGGAGTGTTTTTAAGGAAAGAAGCCGGTTCGTAATAATATTTATCCTCTTGATTGGATAGTTGTAAATTGCGTCTGTTTTTCAAAAGGGATCTGAATGTTCGGGGCACTTTCCGCTGCTGATCTGATTTTTATTACCTTGTATCTGGCTCTTATATTCGGAATAGGCATATTTCTCTCCAGAAGAGCCTCTAAAAGCACTGAAGAATTTTTTGTTTCCGGACGGTCTCTTCCCTGGTGGATAATCGGCACTTCAATGGTAGCGACAACACTGGCGGCGGACACCCCGCTTGTTGTATCGGGCCTTGTCGCGAGAGGCGGCATATATGAAAACTGGATGTGGTGGCAGTGGGGAATAGGCGGGATGGCGACAGTTTTTCTCTTCGCGAAATTGTGGAAGAGGGCCGGGATAACTACAGACGCGGAGTTAATTGAGCTGAGGTACGACGGAAAGGTCGCCGCCGGTCTAAGAGGGTACAGAGCTGTATGGTTCGGTCTGCTTCAGAATGTGCTGGTTATAGCCTGGGTGATGAAAGCGATGGCTAAGATAGTCGTAACCGTGATGGGTTGGGACGACGGGGTTCTGCTCTTTGGAGTTAATGCGGAAGTTATTGTTGTACTTATTCTTTTCCTGATAGCTGTTTCCTATACGGTGCTTTCGGGATTGTGGGGAGTCGTTATGACGGATTTCCTGCAGTTTGTTATTGCCATGGGCGGGTCTGTGTATCTGGCGGCAGTCTCATATATAAGGGTTGGCGGTCTTGAGGGTATAAAGAACGGTCTTGTAAGGGGAGACTTCGACCCCGGAAGAGTGCTTCAGATTATCCCGGAAGCTTCAGGCTTGACAGAGGCCGGCCCTTTTACTGAATTTCTGATCCTTATTCTTGTTGTATGGTGGGCTTCCTATACTATCGACGGCGGCGGTTATCTGGCTCAGAGACTTTTTGCCGCGAAGGATGAACGCCATTCGGTTCTCGGTTATCTCTGGTTCAGCATTGCTCATATCTGCCTGAGGCCCTGGCCGTGGATCGTTGTGGGGCTTTGCGGAATGGCTTTTTTCGGGGCGGTTGACGATCCCGAGACCTACTACCCGATGATGATGAAAGCCATGCTTCCTCCGGGTGTGTTCGGTATCCTTATCGCTTCCTTTTTTGCCGCTTTTATGTCCACGGTCGACACTCAGCTGAACTGGGGATCTTCTCTCCTGGTAAATGACTTTCTGAAACGTTTTGTCTGGCGAGGAAGGAGTGAAAAAGAATATGTCGCGGCGGCGAGATTGATAATAGTTGCCTTAGCGGTTTTGGGCGCGCTCGTCTCTTTCACGATAGATGACATCTCCTTTGCATGGAAGTTTATAATATCTGTGACGGCGGGTATAGGATCGGTTTATATCGCGCGCTGGTACTGGTGGAGGGTAAATGCCTGGTCTGAAATTGCCGCCATGGCGACAGCCTTTTTAACTACCGTCGTATTCAGGCTGCTGTCCGGTACGCCGCAGCTGGCGGGAAAGGCCTTTCTGGAATTTCCCTATTCAACCGCTCTTACAGTGGCTGTTACACTTCCCGTGTGGATATCGGTTACATTATTTACTCGTCCTGTGAGTGAAGGACACCTCGAAAGATTCTGGAAAAAGGTAAGACCCGGAGGCCCGGGATGGAAGAGAATCCGGGAACGGTTCCCTGAGATCGAGAGCAAGGGGAACGCTAAACGCACCGCCGCAAGAATAGTACTCGGAATAGTTGCCTTAAATTCAGCACTTGTCGGGACAGGAAATCTTCTGCTCGGGAAAACGCGTTTTGGAATTATTCTGATTTTTTCAACGGCAGCGGCATCGATTCTTCTATTCTTCTCAATTAAGAAAAAGAGCTGAATAATAAATAAAGTGCCCCCGTCAGTTTCCATAATTTCCTCGACTCATTTAATCTATTGTGGTAGTATTTCCGCTGAATTTAGCAGAAGGAGGACTGATGAGTTTTTCTAAGAAAATCTTATTTTCAGCCGCAATTTTTATCCTTATTGCTTCTTTGTTGCCGGAGCATTCGGAAAGTAAAGAGGCGCGGCTGCTTCGTTACCCGCATATAATGGGTGACAAAGTTGTTTTCGTCTATGCCGGGGATATATGGACCGTGTCTGCCGAAGGAGGCAGGGCGAGGAGAGTAACCTCGTTTGCCGAAGGTCTTGAACTTTTCCCTAAAATATCCCCCGATGGAAGTACGATAGCGTTTTCAGGGGAATACGCGGGCACAAGGCAGGTTTATACGATCCCTTACGAGGGCGGAGTGCCGGAGAGACTTACATTCTACCCCGATGTCGGCCGTATGCCGCCGAGAGGGGGATATGATTATATGATTCTCGACTGGACTAAGGACGGACGTATACTTACAAGACGCAACCGTACCCCGTTCGGAAAGAGGGTCGGCAAGTACTATATCATTGATCCGGAGAAACCCGGCCTTCAGGAGGCTCTCCAGATACCTGAGGGCGGCCCCGCGACCCTTTCTCCCGACGGTAAAAAGATCGCGTATGACATAAAATCGCGTGAATTCCGCACATGGAAGAGATACACGGCGGGAAGAGCACAGGATGTGTTTATATACGATCTTGAGGAAAACGAGACGCAGAAGATAACCGAGTTTACCGGAACTGATAATTTCCCAATGTGGATTGGAAACAGCATCTACTTTATCTCAGACCGCAAGAAAACTCTGAACCTTTTTAAATATGATATTGCCTCTGAAGAGATAAATCAGGTTACGACATATGATAAATTTGATCTCCTGTGGCCCGGCAGGGGAAGGGACAGAATAATCTTCGAAAAGGGCGGCTATCTCTTTTATTACGACACAAAACTTGATAAAACGGAAAAGATAGAGATTACCCTGGGTAGTGACAAGCCTATGGTTAGGCCGGTTTATAAGAATGTGAAAGAGAATATAGAGAGTTTTACTATCTCACCTTCCGGAGCGAGAGGTGCTTTCGGCGCCAGGGGGGAAATATTCACTCTTCCCGAAAAGCACGGAGTAACCAGAAACATAACCCGGACCGAAGGGGTAAGAGAGAGAAATGTCGAGTGGTCTCCGGACGGGAAATATCTTCTCTATCTCTCCGAGGAGAGCGGTGATTATGAGATATGGATAAGGCCAAAGGATGCTGAAGGAAGCCCCAGGAAGCTGACAGAGGAGAGCGATTCGTGGATTATAGGACCGAAATGGTCTCCCGACAGCAAAAAGATCGTCTACACGGACAAGAAAAACAGACTCTGGGTTCTCGACGTTGAAAGCGGAAAAAGAAAAGAGGCGGATAATTGCGGTTATGCGGGAATCAGCAATTATTCATTTTCACCCGACAGCAGGTGGCTCTGCTACACAAAAGTGTCTGAAACCTTCATGTCATCTATCTGGGTATATTCACTTTCTTCAAAAAAAGCGATGAAGCTGACCGGGGATTTCTCTAACGACAGAGAGCCGGTTTTTTCGCTTGACGGCAAGTATATATACTTTATTTCGCAGAGGGATTTTATTTATCCCGACAAGAAGTGGGAGGACAGACTTTATATAGGCACCTTGTCCGAAGAGACTCCGTCACCTCTTGCTCCCCTGAACGATGAAGAAAAAATTAAAAAAGATGATAATGACAAGGAAAAGGAGAAAGAGGAAATCGAGATTGAATCTATAGATGCGGACGGATTTGCCGGACGAGTTGTAGCGCTTCCCTTAGAGCACAAGCACTATAGTAGTCTTACGGCCGTAAAAGGCGGGCTCGTTTTTATATACACAGATGAAACAGGAGCGAAAGAGCTTAAAAAGTTTGACCTCAAAACCCGCGAGACCAAAACGGTAATGGAGGATGTGACAACTTACGAGATCGCGGCGGAGGGCGAGAAGTTTATCTATAGAGCCGGAAAAACGTTCGGCATAGCGAAGCTCGCCCCCGGCCAGGATAAAAACGCGGGAGCGCTTGATTTTAAGGGGATGGAGATGAGGATAGATCCCGCCGTGGAATGGAAACAGATATATACAGACGCCTGGCGGATAATGCGCGACTGGTTCTACGATCCCGATATGCACAAGGTTGACTGGAAGAAGATGCATGACAAGTATGAAGTGCTGCTTCCTCACATTGCCGCGAGAGTGGACCTTGATTATATACTCGGTGAGCTTATTGGAGAACTTAACGCCGGGCACTGCTACGTTCATTCGGGAGATATGCCGGTGGTTGACAGAGTGCCGGTTGGTCTGCTCGGATGCGAGTTTAAGCCGGACGGCGATCATTACAGGATTGACAGGATATACAAAGGGGCCAACTGGCTTGAATCTGAAAGATCCCCCCTCACGGAGCCGGGACTTAACGTAAAGGAAGGATCTTATCTTATCGAAATTGACGGCAGCGAGGTTACCACAGCGGAGAGCCCCTATAAATATCTCGAGAACAAGGTCGGGGTTCAGGTAAAGCTCATGATAAATAACAGGCCTTCCGCTAAGGGTGCCCGGGAGATTACAGTAGTGCCTGTAGCAAGTGAATTGAAACTTCTCTACAGGAACTGGGTTGCTGAAAACCGCGCGCTGGCAGATGAGCTCTCTGACGGCAGAATAGGCTATATGCACATTCCTAATACCCATTACGACGGATACAAATCATTCTACAGGAATTTTCAGCCCCTGATGAAAAAAGAAGCCCTGATTATAGACGAGAGATATAACGGAGGCGGTCATTCACCCTATAATATGGTTGAGATCATGAAGAGAAAGGTTTACAGCTACTGGGCGAGGAGAAATACCTCTCTATACCCTCTTCCCTTTCCGGTTAATGAAGGCCCGAAAGCGATGCTAATAAACGGTCTTTCTTCGTCCGGAGGGGACGCGTTTCCCGCGTATTTCAGAGAGGCCGGACTTGGTCCTCTTATTGGCGAGACTACATGGGGGGGGCTTATAGGATACGGATATTCTCCCCATTTCGTTGACGGCGGAAGTTTCGCCGTGCCGGGCTTCGCCTTTGTAAATAACAAGGGGGAGTGGGATGTTGAAGGTGTCGGTTTATCTCCGGATGAGGGGTTTGAGGTATTCGATGATCCCGCTCTAATCCAGGCCGGCCGTGAACCGATGATTGAAAGGGCTGTTGAGTACCTTCTGAAGAAACTCGAGGAGAATCCCCGCAGGGAAATAACGAAGCCCGAGGGGCCCGACAGGAGCTGAATATTTTAGCTTCCGGGATAAATGCCCCCTCAGGGGGAGGGGGCGTAAACCCGGGGGTGTTTTTTCTGACAGATGGAGGTAATAGAATGAAAAGATACGGAGCCTTTTTGCTGATAACGGTTATGGCCCTGACTATTCTCGTTCCCGCCGCCGTTTCAGGCGGTGACGACAGAGACCATGTGCAGTACGAAAAAGATTACAAGGATCCGGTTATAAAACAGATGAAAGAGGAAATGGACAGTCTGGCCGCGATCAGAGACAGCATAACGGCTGAAATAAACAGGAAATTCGAGAATAAGAAGAAGAAGGAAGAGGAAAACGAGAAAGAGATAAGATTTGATTTCGACGATATAAATAAACCGGATTCACCGGAGGCGTTTAAAGCGCCTTTTCATTATCCTCCTGTTCCTCAGTACTACACCGGCACATGCTGGTGTTTCTGCACAACCTCCTTTATGGAGTCTGAAATTGCCAGATTAACCGGCCGGAAGATAAAACTTTCCGAGATGTATACCGTCTACTGGGAGTACGTGGAAAAAGCCAGGGGCTATATTCATAAGAGGGGAAACCAGCCGTTCGCTCAGGGTGGAGAATCTGACGGTCTCTTTATCATCTGGAATAAGTACGGAGTTGTTCCTCATGATGAATACCCGGGACTTACAGAAGGAAGGGATAAGCATAATCACAAGATGATGCGCAGGGAGATGATCGACTACCTCGAGCTTGTAAAGGAAACCGGAGCTTGGGACGAAGAGGCAAATATTGCTCATATCAGGGTGATTCTCGATAAATACCTGGGAACACCCCCCGGGGAGTTTATGTTCGAAGGTGAAAAGATTACTCCGTTGGAATTTCTAGACGATGTCTTAGAGGTTGAAACTGACGATTATATCCAGGTTATGTCAACTCTTTCAGAACCCTTTTATCTTCCCGCCGAATTCGATGTTCCCGATAACTGGAGACCCACGAAGACATACTACAATCTTCCTCTCGATGAATTCTACAAAAGAATAAAGATGGCCGCAGGGAAGGGTTATACGGTTTGTATCGGTGGAGATGTCTCTGAGCCGGGATATAACGGGTTTGAAGATGCTGCTGTAATACCGGATTTTGATATACCCCGGGAATATATCAGCCAGGATTCACGTGAGTTCAGGATCTACAACAGGACTACGACAGATGACCACGGCATTCATCTTCTGGGCTATCTGGAAAAGGATGGAAGAGACTGGTTTTTAATAAAGGATTCCGCCAGGAGCTCAAGACACGGAGAGTTTCACGGATATTATTTTTACAGAGGTGATTATATTAAGATGAAGATGCTTACCTACAGCGTTCACAAGGATATCATGAAAGACCTCGAGGATGAGTTTGACGAGGCGGAAGAAAAGGCTCAAAGCGCGGATTGAATGTAGCCGATTGATTTGTAATAGTATGCGATTGAGTGAGAGGTTATAAAACCTGATAATAAAATGATACCTCCCTGACTGTCCGGGAGGTATCTTTATTGGTAGCGGGGACTGGATTTGAACCAGTGACCTTTGGGTTATGAGCCCAACGAGCTACCAGACTGCTCCACCCCGCAATATATCTATTACTGCTATATACACTATTATTTCTTGCCTCTGATGTCAAGAAAACTCGACGGAAGAGTGTTATTATTTCTCTCCGGTATTATTTTTATCTTAAACACTTTGTCGCCGGGTTTTATATATCCGTATTTTTCACGGGCGATCTTTTCAAGCGCGAAAGGGTCGTTTTTGAGGTTTACGACTTTCTGTTCGAGAAGGCTTGTTTCCTTTTCGAGGATATCTATTTCGTTTTTCATCCTGTCGAGCTTCTTCTGAGCTTTCCAGAGATTGATAAAACCGACATCACTTACGGTAAAGACCATAATTATAAGGGTTCCCGCTACGCCAAGGAGTATTACCGTCATTTTGAAGGATATATTTATCTGGCTGTAGCGTATCCTTAAGTATTTATTTTCATTTCCCCAGAAACCCTTCATTCTTTACCTGCTCCCGTAAGCTAAACCTGTTTTTGGTGTGAGGCGAACGCTGAATGACCGGGATATATCCCCGTTTCACCCAGCGTTTCTTCAATTCTGATAAGTTCGTTGTATTTGGCGATTCTGTCTGTGCGGGAGAGTGAACCGGTTTTTATCTGTCCTGAATTTACGGCAACCGCGACGTGAGCGATAGTGACATCCTCACTTTCTCCGGATCTGTGAGAAACTACCGATGTATATCCCGCTCTTTTCGCCATCTCTATTGTGTCCAGTGTTTCAGTAAGTGTTCCTATCTGGTTAAGTTTAATCAGGATAGAATTGGCTGTTTTTTCCTCGATCCCTCTCTTTAACCGCCGGGTATTAGTAACGAAAATATCATCTCCCATTATCTGTATTCTTTTTCCGAGACTCTGATTGAGGACTTTCCACCCTTCCCAGTCATCTTCACCAAGTCCGTCTTCTATTGAGATAACGGGGAATTCGTCAACTAGTTGGCTGTAGAAGTCCACCATCTCGCCCGCGGTTAGAATCTTATCCTCCGCGTCGAGATGATAGCCGTCGCCGCGGTAAAATTCACTGGCAGCCGGATCCAGGGCCAGCGCGATATCTTCATGGGGTTTGTAACCCGCTTTTTCAATCGCCGAGACAATTATCTCCAGGGCTTCCCTGTTGGATTTAAGATTGGGAGCGAATCCTCCTTCATCACCAACAGATGTGGCGTAACCTTTTTCTGATAATATTTTTTTAAGCGCCTGAAATGTTTCAGCTCCCCATCTTATTGCTTCAGAGATGGAATCCGAGCCGACAGGCACAATCATAAATTCCTGAATATCGACATTATTGTCAGCGTGTTTTCCGCCGTTTAGTACGTTCATCATGGGAACGGGAAGAACCTTGGAATTGATACCGCCTATATATTGAAAGAGCGGGATTTGCAGTGCGTTTGACGCGGCATGGGCCACCGCCAGAGAAACGGCGAGAATGGCGTTTGCTCCCAGCTTCTCTTTGTTTTCCGTACCGTCGATCTTACACATTAATTTATCGATATATATCTGATCAAGGGCGTCAAGACCGGCAATTTCGGGAAATATAATATCATTTACGTTTTTTACAGCCGTTAGTACACCTTTACCGTTATATCTTTTCCTGTCACCGTCTCTTAGTTCTACAGCTTCATATTCACCGGTTGAAGCTCCGGAAGGGACTATAGCGCTTCCCCAGGCACCGCCGTTCAGGAGCACTTCAACTTCAATCGTGGGGTTACCCCGTGAGTCGAGTACTTCTCTGGCTAAAATGAATTCTATAACTGTCATCTCTTCTCCCTGTGATTCAGCTTCTTCGTAAATCCGTGAAACCTCGTAAATCAAGTCTAATTTTGCCCTTTGACGGTGTCAAGTAATTTAATTCTCTACTTCCCCCTGGGAATTTACTTTATTTACAGATATTTAGCAGGCATTGCCGGTAACAAGTTTGATGTCAATAATTTGGAAAATCAGCTTCCAACTTCAACATTTTCCTGCTATCTTTTCATCTGAACGGTCGGTTTTTTAGAAACATTGTTTATGATTCTTTCGTAATGTAAGGTGTAGCGTTGAAAAAGGAAGATATAAAATTAATTAACCGATCTCTGGAAGGGGATGAAAAGAGCTTTGAGAAACTCCTCAACAAGTATAAGGGACCTGTTTTCAGTATATGTCTGCGGATGGTCAAGAACCGTGATGACGCGGAAGATCTTTCGCAGGATCTCTTTATCAGGGTTTTCAATATGCTCGACAGATATAATCCCGCGTTTCCTTTCTCAAGCTGGATATACAGGATTACATCGAATCTTTGTATCGATTTTTTGCGTAAGAAGAAGAGGAACAGAGTTCTTTCCACCGATCAGCCCATTAAGGGTAAGGATGGCACAATGCAGCGACAGTTCGTCTCTAAAGAGATTGGACCTGAAAGGAAAACGGAGGTCTCCGAAAAGATGAAAGCCCTTGAAGAATCAATAGGAATGCTTCCCGAGCCTTATAGAATTATAATAATTCTAAGGCATCAGCAGCAGCTGTCATACGAGGAGATATCAGATATGCTTGCAGTCCCTCTCGGTACTGTTAAAGCGAGAATACACAGAGGCAGAAAGATGATAGTTGATTTTCTCAGCGACCGTGGAATTATAAGCTGAAAGGAGCAGAATTATGATCAGGGACAGATTGAGAATATTAAAGGTAGTGATGCTTCTTCCAGTTCTTCTTGTAGCCTTTAGTAATACCGCCTGTTCTTCATTCGAATATGAGAAAACCGAAAAAAGGGTAGTTCTTGTTCATGGGGAGAAGGAATTGAAAATAACGGCGAGCCGGAGTGATATATATATTTCCGCCGAGCCTGAATTAGAGGATATTGTTCTGAATATCAGAAGAAAAGTAGAAGCCGCGGATGAAGATAAAGCCAATCAACTCTCGGAAAAGCTCGATGTTGAAGTCATCAGGGAGGACGGCTTTATAGAATTGAAGACAGAATTCCCTGAGAGCGAGGTTAAGGACAAAAACATTTTTTCCCTTTTGTTAGGTCTTGGGGCGGAAATTGAAATGGATCTCGAAATTCGCGTGCCGGAATCTATGGAGATTTCGGTTTTGACTGCCTCGGGCGATGTCGAGTTATCGAATATTCTTTTGAACACCAGAATATCCACATCGAGCGGAGATGTTAAAGCTGAAAATCTGAATGGAAGACTTGAACTGGATGTTTCCAGCGCGGATATTACAGCTGAGAATATCGGGGGTATTGTAGTAAATTCAGTCAGTGGTGACTTTTCAGCCAAAAAAGTGAAGGGGGATGTGGATCTGTCGGTAACATCCGGAGATGTTGGCCTGGTTGATGTTGAAGGAGATATAGTTATTAAAACAGTTTCCGGTGATATCAGAGTTGACAGTGCCCGGGGGTCCGCGACAGTAAAGGGAACCAGCGGATCGATTGATATCTTCGGAGTAACCGGAGCGGTCAGAGCTCTATGCGCCAGCGGGGATATATCTATCAAAGCTTCCCCCTCGGACGATAGGGTTGATTATCAACTGGGAACTTCGAGTGGTTCAGTATTACTGAGATTTGATGATATCCTTAAAGGTGGATTTATTCTCAGAGCGAGCACTACAAGCGGCCAGATTAAGCTGAATTTACCAATAGATGTCAGCGATGTATCGAGGAACAATGTATCTGGTGTTGTAAGAGACGGAAAATCGAAAGTGATAATTGAAACATCGAGTGGGGATATTTCAATAGAGGAGTGACCGGAAGTGGATTGCAACCTTTTCAGTTTATTGATACAGAAATATCACGACGGTGAACTTGACCGCGCCATGGAAGCTAAGTACGAAAAGCATCTGGCCGGGTGTGAAAAGTGCGAGGCGATGGACGCTCGTTACTCAGAACTCTTTTCGGCGTTTGAAAAGATGGAAATTTATCAGCCGCCGGAGGGTTTTAACGGTAAAGTGATGGCTAATGTCAATATACGGAAGTACAGGAAGAATCTTCTTTCCGGGTTCCTGAGTTTGATTGCCCGTAGAGTAAATATCCTGCCCGGATATATAAGGGTTGCCTCGGCTGTAACAGCCGCGTTCGCTCTATTTATGTATATTTTCAGACCTGTCTTTATGTATATGATATCTGTTTTAGAAAGCTTCGTGGGGTTTGCCTCATCATCGGCATATCTTCTTGTAAAGCAAACGAGCGCTGTTTTCGAAATTGTTGTTAATTATTTTAATTCTGATCCAGAGTTTCTTCTGGCGGCGACGATACTACTGAGGAAATCAAAGGGAATAATCGGAGAAATTTCCGGAGTTTACCTTGTGGCTGTGTTTCTGTTGGTTTTTCTGATTGTTGTAACAATTACAGGGGTATTACGTTCAATGCTGCAGAAAGGGGAGTCCCATGTCAGCTTTATTTAATGTATCGATTATCAAGGCAATTTTAACCATCGTGGTAATGGTCTTTATCAATTTTGATTCCGGCGAGGTTAAACAGATTTCCGGGATTATTCCAGCTTTTACTTTGAATACCGTTGAAGTGCATTCAGATTCAGCGGACGCGGATGAAGAAGAGGAAAAAAGGGAGAAATCGGTCAGGATTTCCATATCTGATAAAGGCATCAAGATAGATTCTGACGGGAAGGATAAGTTTATCCTGGATTCTGATTCAAAGAATAAAATAAAAGCTATGGTCAAGGCCGGAGTTGAATCAATTCCTGATTCAATTTCTCTGGATGTTAATTACGATGGAAACACAAACTCTTTCGATTTCACATACAGCGATGAGGATAGGTACAGTGATGTGAAAAAGGATGATTTTGTCAGGATCGGCGGCAAAATCAGGATAGAGGACTATCAACTTGTTCAGGGGGATGTTGTTTCAGTAGCAGGGGGTGTTAAAATCGACGGCAAGGTGAGAGGTGATGTGGTCTGTGTCGTCGGCAATATTGATCTTGGTCCTTCTGCTGTTGTTAATGGGGATGTTGTCTGTGTTATAGGTAATCTTTCGAAAGACAAGAAGGCAAGAGTCAGGGGTGAGACCGTTACGGTCGGATCGGGTATTGGAGGAGATGGGTTTTCTCTCCCCGGGGTTGCTTTCTTCCCGTTCGGCGGAGGCATTTTCAGGGTTATCGTAAAGGTTGCAAGATTTACCGTTTTATTTCTGCTTTTATTAATAGTTTTCTACTTCATACCGGAAAGGATGAAGAAGAGCAGTTCTTATGTGTCAGGCTCTTTTCTTAAATCTCTCGGCGTGGGTGTTCTTATAATCTTTTTCGGCTCGATCGTAATTCTTATAGCTGCGATTATTCTGGCAATAACAATCATAGGAATCCCGCTCTCTTTGCTTCTGTTTTTATCCTATCTTGCCCTGCTGGTTGTTTGCTATTTTGTGGCCGCTCTTGCCCTTGGAAATATAGTTGCAGAAAAGGTGCAGGTTGCGCGCAATTCGATATACTTAAGGGGACTGATAGGGCTTTTTATCCTTGAACTGGCGGGGTTATTAAGTTCTCTGATGAGTATGGTGCCGGTATTTACATTTGTTAGAATACCGATAGGGATAATAGGCAAATTTATAGTCTTTCTAGCTCTCCTTGTCGGAGTAGGGGCATTTGTACTGTCTAAAGGCGGAGCTCTGGCTGAAGGATCTGATGATCTTATAGAGGAGTAAAAGAGACAATTCTTTACAGTTCGCCTCTCGCGTACTATTCTTCAGAGTTGGTAATTGAGGGATAACCCAGAGAGCGGGACTGTATGGAATTCAGGCGCAATGCTATAAGGTTATATCTATTCCTTCTGGTATCTTCCGGGTTCATTATACCGTCAATATCTTATTGTCAATCAGATCAGCCGGTCTGTAAATATTCCGTTTTATCAGAATCCGCGGGAGAGAAAAGGAGCTGCTCTTCGAGCAGAAAGAAACTTAATATATCTCGACACTCACTCGTCAGGAACCGGTTGAGCGCTTACACCCTGGAGAATAAGGTTAAAAAGTTTGCCGGGCAGGTAATAGACACAATTATTGTCTATGGAAATGAAAGGACAAGACGAAGAGCGGTAATTCGGGAAATGGCTTCAAAGAAGGGTGAGCGAATTAATCCTGATTTGATTAAGAGAGATTCCTCCTACCTCAAGGGTATGGGGTATTTCTCGACCGTGGATATATCGGTCGAAAATATAACGGAAGATAGGTGTCGTGTTATTGTAAGGTTGGATGAAAGACCCAATTTATTCATGAGATATCCCTATCCTGTATTAGATTATCATTTTGAAGAGGGGATAAGATACGGGATCAGATGGAAGATAAAGAATTTCCGCGGTCTGGGCGAAGAAATAGCCGCCTCTTTCAAGAAGAGAAGAGATAAAGAGCATAGCGGCTCAGCTTCGTGGTACATTCCGTGGGTCTGTGGTAAAAGGGTAAGAATGGGTTTTGATTTTTTCAATTACAGAAGGCTTGACGAGCCTGAGTATGCTGATTTTATAAAGGAACAGAACGGCCTCAGGTTCAGCCTGGGGTTGCCTTTGACGAAAGATCTTGTTGAGCAAATCTGGATGACACCTTCAATATCAATCGAGGATAGAAATTCAAGGTTGTCAGTTCCTGAGGGAAAATACTACAGGCAGAATATTTTGACTTTAGGTATGCGTTTAACATACGACAGTAGAAATAGATGGATAGTTCCAACAGACGGGGTTTACGCGCGGATTAACTTAAAGCATGTCTTATCGGTAAATGGCCTGGATCAGGAATATTCATTTTTTAGTTTTTCCACCAGCAATTTCACTTCATTCGGTAATATGGGAACACTGATCTTAGCAGTGAGAGCTGATAACTACGAGGGATCACTGCCCGGGTTCTATCAGATGGAGCTGGGCGGAAATTCAGACCTGAGGGGGTACTCTGATAATATCAAGGGTACGGCTAGAATCCTCGGCACAATGCAGTGGCGAAAGAAGATTTACGGTCCAAACGTCTTTGAAATTCCCCGGATTGGAAAGTTCGATCTCAGTATAAATGCCGTGGGGTTTATAGACACCGGAGCGCTCTCTCGCGGATTTGAGTATTTCAACACTTCCAGTTTTTATTCTACCTTCGGAGGGGGAATAGAAGTTCTCTCGCCAATACAGGATATTGTGAGATTTGAAATTGCCGCCGACAGACATGGCTACAGTGCGTTCTATCTTACGTCAGGTACGAAATTCTAATCTCCAGACAGTATCTTTTTACCAATCATCCCGCAGCTGATATTATCCCGAAGTTCAGATAGTATGCCGGAAGGACTTTGGCGTGTACTGGGGGATTTTACCCTTGATAACGGTCCTTACCCTAAAAGAGGGGTTTTCCCTTATACCGCCGCTGATATCGACTCTTAGTCAACTATGTGACACCGGTGCATTGGGTATTATTCCTCACTTTTTATAGTTGCGCTCGAATCAGGACTAAAGAAAAAAATAACGCGAGGCAATCCGAGTATTTATCATTTTACCTTATACTCTTATAACACATTGTTATGAAAATAATTACAGCAACTAAAACCTTTGGGAAAAGTTTTGATCTCCGGATGGAGGTTAAGGAAGGGCTATATGAAGAATGGAGGTATATCTGTTGCACAACAGTAGTATACCGTTATGTAAGCGGTTGGAAATGTAGATCGGTACACAGGGTTATACCTGGGAAGATGACTATATGAAATGGTTGCATTACAAGAGGTTATCAATAGCTGTTCTATTCGGCGCTGTAGTTACAGCTGTTGTTTTCTCCTCCGCCGTGTGGGGAAAAGCACGCATTTATTCATTCGATAACGGTATCGAGGCCGAAATCTATTCGAGCCGGAAGGTAATTGATGAATTGACTGAAAGGGATGAAGATGGGGACCTGATTTTTACTGTTGAGGAAGGGTGGGATTATGAGCTTATAGATGACACTTCGGATCCCTCGATAGTCTGTAAAGGTGATGGTATATTTTATTCCCACAGCGAAGAGGATATATCCGCGGCGTTGAGAGAAATTGATCTCGATGGAACAAGATTTGATATAAAAGTAGAGGTTTATCTGCTTCCTTTTCCCAGGAGGGGTATTCTCAGAAGCACTGCCTGCGGCAACAGGATTTTCCTGACACCCGGAGTGCACGAGTTGCTGCGGCAGGTCAGCGCCTTTTTTGTAACTCATGAATTCGGGCACTGTTTTCAGAATACTTATCTTCCGAGAAGTAATAAGGAAAAATGGCGGGATTATCTTTCGCTCCGGGGTATATACGGCGACCCGGATTATGATGACCTGAGTGAACATAACCACAGACCTGCTGAGATATTCGCGGAAGACTTCAGATATATGTTTGGAGGGATACTTTCCGGATATTCCGGAGAGATTGAGAATCCGGATCTTACGTTGCCGGAGAATGTTGAAGGATTGAAGGAATTCTTTGTTTCACTTGTTGAGGGCGAAGAATTCAGCTCGAGGCTTGCTTACTCGGGGGGCGCGGTATCGATCTCGAATTATCCGAATCCTTTCAATCCGTCAACAACTATAAATATACGTTTTGCCGAAGAGGTTGCTGAAAAGAATTCGATAGTTGATATAGGAATTTACAGCGTCGATGGAGCTCTCGTAAAAGATCTGGGTCAAAGACGAACAGGCGGCGCTGATCTGAGAATTGATTGGGATGGCAGAGGATCAAATGGGGCTGAAGCGGCAAGCGGTGTCTACTTCTGTACTATTCGCGCGGGAGACTATGTCAAATCCGGCAAAATGCTTCTTATAAGATAATTTAAGATTGCTCATGTCATTTTCCCCTTTTTCCAGCTGAGTTGTCCACAGGCTGCGCCTATATCCTTCCCTCTGCTTCTCCTGACTGTTACTGCGGGGGCTATGGGAAGTAGTAATTCGATGAATCTGTTTATTCTTTCTTCATCAGGTCTGCTGAATCCGCAGCTGTTCCATCTGTTAAAAGGGATAAGATTTATTTTAAATGGTCTTCCGGAAGTTATCTCCGCCAGTCTTTTCGCGTCACTGTCGGAATCATTTACGCCTTTGAGGAGAACATATTCCAGAGTCGCGCGTGTTCCTTTTAATTCAGCGAATTTCTCTGCGGCGGAAAGTGTATTATCGATATTACTCGAAGCAGGCATTATCTTTCTTCTTACGCTGTCGGTTGTCGCGTTCAGTGAAACGGCCAGTCCGAATTTCAGGTCCGATTCCGCGGCCTTGATTATTTTATCGGGAAAGCCGATTGTACTTACTGTAATTCTCTTTTCCCCAAGCGCGAAAGCATCCAGGTTGTTTAGAATCTCTATCGCCCTGAAGAGATTGCCGGAATTGAGAAATGGTTCCCCCATTCCCATAAAAACTATATTATACCTTCTTCGAGGCTGTATATAGTTGTCTTTCATGAATATAATCTGATTTAAGATTTCATCGCTCCGCAAATTTCTTTCAAGGCCGTTCTTTCCCGTTCTACAGAAACCGCATCCTAAGGAACATCCGATCTGGCTGGAGATGCAGATAGTTTGATGCTTTTCGAACTCCATGAGAACTGTTTCGATTACGAGTTTGTCTTCACATTCAAGAAGGAATTTTATGCTTCCGTCTTCCTGTGATCTTACTTTTTCAATCACGCGGAGCGATGTAATTGAAAATAGGCCATCTAACCTTTTTCTCAGTTCAAGAGGCAGGTTCGTCATATCGTAGAAGCTGTTCACCCTTTTCTGGTATAACCACTTGAGAAGCTGGGTTTTTCTGTGGCGTTTTTCTCCAAGTTCATCTATGATTAAAGAGATTTCCTTGATTGAGAAATTCTTTATGTTTTTGTTTCGCAATCTCTACTCCTTTTAATGAAATGAAAGAGAAAAGGAAGCTTTTGTCCAGAAATAAAATTGATATATCAGCCTGCATAGATCTGGGGAGCAGCTATTTCAGACTCCTGCTTGCGAGGATAGAAGAGGATAGATGTGGCAGAAAAATTAAACCTCTTTATCAGGATTCGAAATACATAGGGTGGGGGGATGAAGTTGAGAATAAAGGATTGATTTCAACGGATAAGATGAGTGTTGCCGCCAAACACTTAAGAGAATTTGTCAATCTTTCTATTGAAAGCGGATGTGCCAGACCCGTTATAGTTGGAACAGGCACTTTCAGGAAAGCGGATAATGCCCCTGAAGTTCTATCGCTTCTTCAGGAAAATGTATCACTCCCTGTCTATGTACTTTCAGAAACAGGTGAAGCTGCTTTTGGATTCAAAGGGGCTTCTTCTGTTCAGGGTGGAGGGGAGAAGGGACTTCTTATAGATATTGGGGGAACGAGCACTGAAATTGCCTGGGGTAAGGATGGTCTGATCGAAGATTATATAGAAATCCCAATTGGTACTCACAGAATTGCCTCCTTTCAGAGAGATCTTTCAATTCAGCCTGAAGCACGCCTGTTTAGAATAAACTTTTTCGAGTCAATTGGCTCTTTTACCTCCTGCAGTGATTATATCGATTCGATGCTTTCTTCCTTGCCCGCCGGCCTGGAAAACTTTAGAATTATTGCTACGGGGGGCACAGCTGTAAGTTCCGCTATTATCCTGAGATTTATAAAGAGAATGCCCCGAGTTGTTGAAAATGATAGTATAATTGCTGAAGATTTGTTCCTGCTGGAAAGAAGGATCAGGAATAAAAGATTACGGGATATGTATCGTTTTCTTCCCGTAACTTTAGAGAGAGCCAGACTTTTAATCCCGGGACTTGTGTTGCTTAATTCGATAATAAGTCACCTGGGAGTAAACGAAATCAGCGTTACGCCACGTGATCTTCGCTGGGGGGTATTAATTTCCGGGGGTATATTCGAGGAAAGGTTTTTGTTCAATGAGTAAAAAGGTTCTTATAGTAGATGATGAAAAGAGCATAAGGAATGTACTTGTAAAACTTCTTTCGTACGAAAAATTTGCGACACTGACAGCTTCCGACGGGAAAAGTGCGATCGAGACTGTAAAGAACGAAGTAGTTGATATCGTTCTACTGGATATAAAAATGCCCGGGATAGACGGGATCGAAGTTCTTGAACAGGTTAAAAGGATTGACCCTTCTCTCCCCGTTGTAATCGTTTCAGGTCACGGAACAGTTGAGACAGCAGTGGAAGCGACAAAGCTCGGCGCTTTCGATTTTATCGAGAAGCCCATTGATATGGAACGGGTGCTTCTTACGGTAAGAAATGGAATAAAACAGGGCAGGCTTACAAGACAGAATATAAGTCTTAAGAAGCGTGTAGGCGGAAGAACAAGAATTGTTGGAGAAGACGAGAGTGTCAAGGAAGTTCTCGGTATAATAGAAAGAGTTGCCGGGACTAACGCCCGTGTATTGGTTACCGGAGAAAATGGAACGGGCAAGGAGCTGGTTGCCAGAAAGATTCATGAGCTTAGTGACAGGAGTTCTGAAAGTTTCATAGAGGTTAACTGCGCCGCGATTCCGGAGGATCTTATAGAGAGTGAACTATTCGGTCATGAGAAAGGGGCTTTTACGGGGGCTACGACTAGGAGGATTGGCAAATTCGAGCTTGCTGACGAAGGAACATTATTCCTCGATGAAGTTGGGGACATGAGTCTTTCAGCTCAGGCAAAAGTTCTCCGTGTTCTACAGGAATCTGTATTTGAAAGGGTCGGAGGCGCGGAACAGATAGATGTTGATGTGAGAGTTATAGCTGCTTCCAACAAGGATCTTGTAGAGGAAGCAGAAAAGGGAAGATTCAGGAAAGATCTGTTTTTCAGACTGAATGTTGTTCCCGTAGAGGTACCCCCTTTAAGGAAAAGAAGAGACGATATTCCTCTTCTATCTGATTTTTTCCTGAAACAGATAGGTGAAGAACTGGGAATTGCCGCGAAAAAGATTTCCCCTTCAGCGATTGAAATAATGAAGCGTTACAGTTGGCCCGGAAATGTCAGAGAACTCAGGAATCTTATTGAAAGATTATGCATACTGACAAAAGATAAAGAGATTGATAAGAGTGATTTATCTTTTCTTGCCGGCGGTGGCAGCAGTGATTTGCGGAATGACCCATTTTCGATTGATGATTTTCAGGAATTCAGGGAATTTACTGAAAAGGAATTCCTCATGAGAAAACTGCGCAAGTATGATGGAAATATTTCACAAACAGCCCGTATGCTTGGTATGCAGAGGAGTAATTTGTATAAGAAACTTGAGAAATACAGTATCGATTACAGGGGGTGAAGCAGTAATCTATACAGAAGGGGATCTATCTTTAAGTGATTTCTGAAATTTTCAGATAAAGACTCTAAATTAAGCTATTTTCTTATCTTTCATAGAATATTTGTTTGACCACTGTAGAGTAAATGGTTAGACTTAATAGCAGGTGAGAGGGGTTGCTAGGGAGTTTGGAGCGTTTGCTGCTTCAAAGAAGGAGGATGAAAATATGAAAGCCAAAATGTTATGGGGTACCATTCTTGTTGTTATTCTCCTTTCCTCTTCAGTGTCAGCCACACCAACAGCCGGTTTCTACGGAGTCAATTCAATCTCGACATTTCTAAACCGTTTTGCGATTAGAATCATCGATCGGTTTTATGTTGAAGAGAAGACTGTAAAAGTTGATGGCTGGACGAAGACGGGAGGCCTTCTCGGCGGAGATGCTGATGATTATGCCAACGGATGTGTGCCGGATAATAGAAAGGGTAAAATCAACGACATTTCTTCGGAGAAGGATGGTCCTGATACCGGTCTCGATAACTTTAGCAATTAATTGTTCTTATATTGAGAAAATCTTAGTAAACCAGTTAGTACACTGGATAGATATTGGAGAAGTTGATGTCGGAAGACGCTTCAGGTAATGATAGTTTTGGATATGGAAAAGATGATCCCGAGAAGAATTTTCAGTCCACAAGTTCCGCCGAAGAACTTGGGGATATGCACCTTTCAACTGAGAATTATTCCGTAGCCCTGGAATATTACACAAGGGTTCTTCAGGAAAACGTCAAAAACGATCCCAGCAGTAATGTGCGTGTATACCGCAAGATAAGCGATTGTTACAGAAGAAAAGGGATGTTGAGTGAAGCAATGGCTTTTCTTGAAGATGCCGAACTTCATCGTAAAGAGGATGATCTTATCTCCATGGGGATTCTGTTATGCCGCCGAGGTATAATTTATTACGAACAGAATGAAATTAACAAGGCTTTAAAAAATGCTTGGAAAGCCTACAGGATATTAAGAATAAGTGATGAACACAGAG
>CAZKNG010000038.1:0-19676 GCA_964554125.1 uncultured bacterium
CGAATTCTACTTAGGAGAACTGACAGCCCACCGGTCGGTAAGGGAATGGACACTAAGGGACCTCGGAGCAACTGCTCCCCGGAGCGAATTTCAAAGGTTTGTTTTTGACCCCGGCAGACCTGTAGTATTTATTGATACTACGGGCAAAGAAAGCAGAGAAGAAACCAGCAAGGACTCAAAATCTTTTTTCAACAGGTTCGAAGCCAGGCTGGCCGCCGATATAATAAAGACGGCCGCGGATACAGGTATCGGCCATTATGATATAGGGTTAATCGCTCCCTACAAGGCTCAGACAGAATTCATAAAAGGCCTGATAACAGATGAGAGAACCGAGATAAACACAGTCGACGGATTCCAGGGAAGAGAAAAGGAAGTCATAATCCTTTCACTTGTAAGGACGAATAAAGACGGTAATATAGGATTCCTTAGAGACTTAAGGAGACTGAATGTCTCTGTGACAAGAGCGAAGAAGAAGCTGGTTGTAATCGGACATTCCCCAACCCTATCCACCCATGAAAGTTACAGAAGACTGATCGATTACATCAAAGGGAAAAACGGATACCACCCTGCTGAATAATGAAAACGCCGGGGGGCAGGGATAAAAGGGGAAGATCTGTTAATTCTGTTAAAGCAAAGCAGACCCGGAAAACTAAGAATTAAAATAAAAATCAGATTGAAACCGGAAGCCCGGCCGGGTTAGAATGTAACATATACAATCACAGAATACTCAAACTTTCGACCAGGAAACCCCGATAGGAGCCAGTAATGAAATTGAAACAGACATTTATCGACTTTATGCTCCACCACCAGGAACGTCACAAACGGAGCTACAACTTTCTCGTTCTCCTCGAGGCAATCCAGACTGCTGCCAAATACATACAGTACCTATATAAAACCGGATCACTTAAGAACATTATGGGCGAAGCGGGCATCACCAACGTTCAGGGAGAAAACGTTATGGAGATGGACGATATAGCCAACGCCATAGTGCTTCACTACCTGCGCCGCTCAAATCAGGTAATCTGCGCAGTCACGGAAGAGGAAGCCGAACCGGTTAAACTGAATGAAGACGGAGGCCGTTACTTCATATACTTCGATCCGCTGGACGGATCGAGCAACATCAGACACAACCTTCCGGTTGGTTTCATGTTCTCCGTCGCGAAAAGGAACTTAAGCGGCCCCGAAGATTTGCACCTGCGTAAGGGGGCTGAATTTCGAGCGGCAGGTATTTTCCTTATCCCTACCGGAGTATTTACAATTGCTCTTGCCGATACCGGCGTTTTCCGTTTTCACCAGGATGAAACAATGACATACGTAATACCTGAAAACTCGGAGCGTCTGATAATACCGGACGACCCTAAGAGATGGGAACTCTCATTCAACGCCTCCAACACTAAAGCCTTCTCAAAGAATGTTCAGAGCTGGATCGAAAAACATGAATCTAAACACTCATTCCGCTACCTCGGAGCGCTGGCGGGTGACTTCCACCGCCTTCTTTCCAACGGCGGCATGTTCATGTATCCCGCTATAGTAAACCATCCAAAGCCCGAAAAAAACCGCCCAAACGGCAAACTTCGCCTTCTTTACGAAGCAGCCGTTACCGCTTTTATCGCGAGAGAAGCCGGAGGAATAGCCATAGATGAAGAAGGGAACGATATTCTGGATATAACCCCCAGATATCCACACCAGCGTACCGCTCTCTACGTGGGCTCCAGTCCGCTCGTAGAAAGCATAAGGAAACAGCTTATAAATAAAGGATAGAATCCTTTCCATCGGTGTAATCTTTCTTCAATCCTATCGCTCCGTATAATATCTGACTGATAAAAACCGATCATACTGGACCTTTAAGAACACTGTGCTTTAGAAAATGTACCTTAGGGTACAATATCCTTGACAAAATAAAATCACAAACTCCAGCAGTAATATTTTAACTAAAGTAATTGCAACGGTATATGAACGAATATTAATAAACATCTAATTCGGCATCTATCTCGCAACACAGTGTTAGTAATCTAAATTGTGCAGAGCCCGTACTCAAATAAATTTGCATTGTGTGTTCTAAGGAAATGGAAGGGGTAGAAATGAAAAGAGCGCTTTTTTCATTACTGCTGGCGGTCTTTATCTTCGGAGCCGGCTGCGACAGCGGCAGTGATTATACTGCCGGACCCGCCTCTGCGGAGCAGGAAGAAACGGTTATTGACCTTGATTCACCCACCGGGGGCTTTTCTTTATCGGATGAAGAACCAGCTTTCGGAGAGGCGGATCTGTATACCTATTCTAAAGACGAGAAGGTATACGACGATGAAATAAATAACGACCCTGTGATGGAAAGGTACAGAAACAGAAACCGCAAGGGAGTAAAAAGATTCCGCCTTCGAGCTATCTGGGGACGCCTCCCAAGTTATCAGGACAGCTCTTCTGCTGACTGCTACGGCCTCGACTGGTCCGGCAGCCTGACCTTCAACAGAGGTATTGTGGTAATCGAAAAACTTATAGCCTTCGAGCCCGGAGACTATATAACAAGAAAAGACAGATCAACTATCGAATGGGTTTCAAACACCTGCCCGCATGTTGACGGGATTCAGGTCAGGCTCATTGCTCCCCCGGCTTTCGCAGACTGCGATTCAGTAAATACGGACAGCACGCGAATCGCCGAGCCGGCCCTTACTATAAGCACGGGGCCATATACAAAATCTTTCACTCTGGAAGAGCTTGAAGCCCTTGAACTGATAGAGCCGGTAGACAGATGCTGTAACGGTATCGCGCTGAACAGCTATATCAGATATCCCGGATGCCCGACTGGACACCTTCTTGGAAAATGGAAGAGCATAGAACCTGATACAATACCGTCGGACTCAACAAGCTCAGGCGGAACAGAGAAGATTCTTCTCGGTTATTTCAGAGGCGTCTGGCTTGGAGAGAATGGCAGAATAGGGGGATATTTGAAGGGAGCATACGGACAAAACAGCTCTGGAGAGTCCGTCTTCTTCGGAAAATATATAGATTTCAAAGGACGCTTCAAGGGTTTACTCAAGGGATATTACGAAGTCTCCCCGGTAGACACATTTGCATATTCTCCTCCGCGCGGCATATTCAGAGGAAGATGGTTTAACAGAAACCTCACCCCTCAGGGAAGCCTCAAAGGAGACTGGGTTACAGACACGGAGGGAAACGGGTTCTTCCACGGAAGATGGATAAAGAACTGCCTGGACAACCTGTAATCCGGCAAAGCATAGAAATTGTAACTAAAAGGGGGAACGGTTCATACAACCGCCCCCCTTTTTTTCAGATCAGATAGAAAGGGTTTATTTTTCATTCAAACAATACCTGTCCGGAAGATTTACGTCCAGTTCCTCTCTTACAACTTCGAGAAAGGCCCTGAGAGTTACCGGAAGATATCTGCCGACAGGCAGCAGGAGACCAATCTCCCTATCCAGGCTGATCCCTTTAACACTGAAAGTTTCAAGATTTCCGCTCTTGATATCTTTTTCAACCGTCTTTAGCGGCAGCGCGGATATCCCCAGGCCGGAGGCAACGAGATGTTTGATCGCTTCCTGGCTGTCTATAGCCATCGAGACTTTCGCCGATACACCTTTTTCAAGCAGGGCATTCTCGATAATCCCCCGCGTTACAGATTCCTTATGGAACAGGATAAAGGGATAGCGGGCCAGTTTACCGCAGGCCAAATCGGAACAGCCGGCAAGAGGATGACCACCTGGAGCTATAAAAACTATAGGTTCGGTAAAGACGGGATATATGTTGTATTCATCAGACAGGCTCAAGGGAAGTGTGCCGCAAACGATATCCAGTTCCCCCCTCTCGAGTTCTCTGAACAGAGGGATTGTCGAAGCAATTTCGAGATTTATTTCTATCCCCGGGTAGAGCTTTCTGAATCTTGAAAAGACCTTTGGAAGAATATAAATGCTGGCTGCGTCTATCGTGCCAAGCGAAAGGCGCCCTTTCTTAAGCCCCCGCAGATCGTTTATCTGCTCACGCATCCGGCCTTCCATCTCAGAAATCCTTTCCGAATAGCCTAAAACGACCTTGCCGGCCTCTGTAAATACAACCCTCTTTTTCCTTATCTCATACAGCTTTATCCCGAGTTCTTCCTCCAATTTTCTAAGTTGAATACTTATCGCGGGCTGAGTAATATAATTCGCCTTTGCGGCCGCGGTAAAACTGCCGTTTTCAGATAGTGACAACAGATATTTGAGGGGTCTGAGTTCCATTTTTATTATAAGTTAAATTAATAGTCATTATTATAATAATAAATTGTATTTATTATGTCAATGGTGCTAATCTTAATTCAAATTTGATTTCAAAGCATAAATAATCTTTTTAAGTCTTTTGTAGTTCAACCCGTCTTTCCAGCTGAAAGACAAAGGAGGAAAAATGGAAATCAAGCGCAAACCGACAAAACCAGAAGGGAAACTTGGTGTGCTGACGCCCGGGATGGGCGCTGTTGCCACAACATTCATAGCGGGCGTGCAGGCGATAAGAGAGGATATCGCCGAACCTGTAGGCTCATTGACCCAGATGGGAACCATACGCCTTGGAAAAAGAACGGACAACAGAGTTCCAGCTATTAAAGATTTTGTTCCCCTGGCCGAGCTGGACGATATAGTATTCGGCGGCTGGGATATTTTTGAGGAAAATTGTTACAAGGCAGCTCTTAACGCCGGAGTGCTGGAGAAAGAAACCTTAGACAGAGTTAAACCCTTCCTGGAAAAAATAAAACCGATGAAGGCTGTATTCGATCAAAAATACGTGAAGAAACTCAGCGGCAGCTGGATCAAGAAGGGAAAAAACTGGTATGACCTCGCTGAACAGCTCAAAGAGGACATCTTAAAGTTCAAGGAAGAAAACAACTGCGACCGGCTCGTCATGATCTGGTGCGCGAGCACCGAAGTTTTCATGGAACAGACTAAAGTGCATAAGGACCTGAAATCTTTTGAGAAGGGCCTTAAGGAAAACAACCCTGATATTGCTCCGAGTATGGTTTACGCCTATGCGGCACTATCTCTGGGAATCCCCTTCGCCAACGGAGCTCCCAATCTAACAATAGATATACCCGCGCTCGGCGAACTTGCAAAGAAGAACGAAGTCCCGCTTGCCGGGAAAGATTTCAAGACCGGACAAACACTAATGAAAACAATACTCTCCCCCGGGCTTAAAGCCCGTTTGATAGGCCTGAACGGCTGGTTCTCAACCAATATCCTCGGCAACCGCGACGGCGAAGTCTTAGACGACCCGGAATCGTTCAAGACAAAAGAGAAAAGCAAACTCTCAGTCCTCGAGCACATACTTCAGCCGGACGTCTACCCCGAACTCTACAAAGACTTTTATCACAAGGTGAGGATCAATTACTATCCCCCCCGGGGAGACAACAAAGAGGGATGGGATAATATAGATATCTTCGGATGGCTTGGCTATCCGATGCAGATAAAGATAGACTTCCTGTGCAGAGACAGTATCCTTGCCGCGCCGATTGTTCTCGACCTGGCGCTCTTCCTGGACCTGTCGAAAAGGATAGGTTTCAGAGGAATACAGGAATGGCTGTCCTTTTACTTTAAAAGCCCGATGTTCGCGCCCGGGCTCTACCCGGAACACGACTTATTCATACAGCTTATGAAACTCAAGAACACCCTCAGGTACATCAAGGGTGAAGATATGATCACACATCTGGGGCAGGAATATTACGATTAGAAGGGTTTGAACTTTCTGTTTGATTTAAGAGGCAAGGGGGAAACGGTAACCGCGGGAACCGTTTCCCCCTTTAAAATGATCAAAGGTCAGGACTCTATTTCCACGTAGAAATAATGTCCATCTCTGTAAATTGCCAGAACCACGGTATCCTTCTCCATCTTTTCGAGAAGATCCATAAAATCGGATCTATTCTCAATCTCTTGTCTGTTTATCTCTACTATAACATCTCCCTTTTTAAGCCCCGCTTCAACTGCCGGACTATCAGGGTTGATGCCGATTATAACAACCCCTTTTATTTCATCAGGTATATCAAGACTCCGCCTGTAATAATCGTCTAAAGTCTTAACCCTCACTCCTATAAATACAGGGGATTCACCTTTTTCCTCCCCTCTTCCCCTGGTATCAGCGTCCGGGCGCTCTCCTATTTCGATATCTATCTCTTTTTTCTTCTTATCCCTTAAAATTCCGATTTTCAGTTCTGTTCCCGGAACAGTTTCCGCTGCCATACTATGTAGATGATTACTGTCTTTTACCTTTTTACCACCGAGTGAAATTATTATATCTCCCCTTTCGAGGCCGGCCCTGTCAGCGGGTGTATCCTTTTCAACCTGAGCAATTAAAGCCCCCCTCGCCCTTTCAAGTCCAAATACTCTGGCCATCTCAGGTGTAACATCCTGCGGATAAACACCTATATACCCTCTGACAACATATCCGTTTTCTATTATACTCTCCATAACGGAAGTAGCCAGATCAAGTGGAATCGCAAAACCGATCCCCTGACTCCCCCCGCTTCTTGTTACTATTGCCGTATTGATGCCGACGAGTTCCCCGCTTGTGTTGATCAGGGCGCCCCCTGAGTTACCGGGATTTATCGCCGCGTCTGTCTGAATGAAATCCTCGTAATCTACAAGTTTCAGAGATCTGCCCAGCGCGCTTATGATCCCTTTCGTAACGGTCTGCCCTACTCCGAAGGGATATCCGATCGCGATAACTGTCTGCCCGAGCCTCAGATCATCCGACTTTCCAACTTTTATTGCCGGCAGGTTATCCCCTTCGATCTTTATTACAGCTATATCACTCTCGGGATCCGTTCCTATAATTTCAGCGTCGAACTCCCTTTTATCAGTCAGGATCACTTCTATTTCATCAGCCTCATTCACCAGATGGTTGCTTGTAAGTATATACCCTTCGCTGTCTACGATAACTCCCGAACCAAGACTTTTCTGAACTCTCTCGCTCGGGATATTCCCTCCTCTGAAGAATCTCTCAAAAAACTGCCTGAAGAGAGGATCTGACATATAGGGGGAAAGCTTAGTCTTGACAACCCTCTTAGAGGATATATTAACTACAGAGGGAACAACACGCTCTATAATATCGGGCAGGCTCTCATCCTCTGCCAGAACCGGACGCGCTTTCGCGGACAATCCCTCCGCTTCACAATCCGAACCCCGGAAACTACTGATAATTCCGCCCTGAAGAGCTATACCTAAACTGATTAGAAGTGCCGCTGAGATAATTAGAAACCATTTCTTAGAACTTCCGTTTTCTTTCATCTTACTGCCTCCTTTTTTTAAAATCTGTTCTTATCCCTTATAATAAAAGAACCGTTTAAAGTTCCATTTTATAACAGCAGATGTAATTAAAAGATCCTAAAGATATTATTTATAGCTAATTTCCGACCATATCGATAAAATTGCGCAGTATAACGCGAGCCTGGGGTGTTTCTCTGATAGATGAGATAAAATCCTCGTATTGATCCTTCTCCTCGGAAAATCTGTTTTTTTTAATCAGGCTGTTCCGGTACATACCGGCTAACTGCCTCAGCTGATCCGCGTTGATTTCCGGATGAGGCTGAATGCCGAACGCTTTTCCCAGCGAAAAGGCCTGTACCGGAGTCATTCTGCTAAAAGCCAGTTTCAACGCGCCGGCCGGAAGCCGCCTGACATGGGTTCTATGTGTGAGGTTCATCAACTGGCCGGATTCAATCCCCCTGAAAAGTCCACTTTCTTCTCCCTCGGGTGTGAGATAAACGGGGAGACTCCCCATCTCCATCCCCCTGGGATTTATAACTACCTCTCCGCCAAGCGCCGTCGCGAGAGCATGATGCCCGAAACAGATACCAAGAATCCAGCTGCCGAGCCCGTAAGCTGAACGAATAAAATCAAGCAGAGGGGAAATCCAGGGTTTATCTTCAAAAACCGCGCCGGAACTTCCGGAGATTATAACACAATTCCCGCCTGTGGATACCTTTCCGGCTTCAGGCAGATTGCCGGCTGTGCCGTCATAGACCCGAAGTTTTACATTTTCCGCAATACCCAGAGCGTCAAGCGAACCGCGAAACCAATCACTGCTGACGGTACCGTCAGTCAGCTTGAAATCGGTTACATCAATAAAATGCGCGTGAACTTTCATCGCTTCTGACCCTGAAGAATTAAAACCTGACTTCAAATCCCCTGTAACCCTCTCCTTCGGAAAGATATTCGGTCTCCACCCCTTCTACGTCCGATGCCGGAGGCCCTTTGCTCAATTCATTGATAAATTTCTCTATATTATCCCTGTTACCCTCCGCCTCAACTTCAACGCTTCCATCATTGAGATTGCGAACAAAACCTTCAAGGCCGAGTTCACCGGCGATCCGTTTTGTGAAAAATCTGAACCCGACACCCTGAACAACCCCTTTTACTTTAATACTGATTCTGATTTTTCCCTCCTCTTACAATTCTTCTAACTGTAGGTTTCAATAAAACGCTCAAATGACCTGTCCCATGTTTTTTCCGTTTCATCGGGAAAAACACAAGCCGGCAGCTCCCTCTTCTTAAGATGGTGTTGAATGCACTGGCAACATAGACCCTTTCGCGGACACCCCTGATACGAACAGTTGCAATTTTCAAGATTTCTATCAGAATTTTCACAGTTAATAACCATCTTCTTATCCCTTCCCTATCTTAAGCTTCAATTGTATCTGCCTCATCAACTCTATTTTAACAATTAGAAAAACAAATACCAGAAATAATTACACCATTCCCCGCTAAGGCAGAATCAGTTCATATTCAAACTATAGGCAGACGCTCTGAAAAAAGTTTCAAGGAAAAAGTGAATTTCAGCCTGATCTTATTCTGACTTTAAAAAGAGTCAGCAAGGGAGAAAAGAATTGATAATATCTCATTATATTAATAGATTTACAATTAACCGCGTTTAATACTGGTTGATATTCATTCGAGGTGAAAATGGGAAACAAACAGATATACCTTGATCATAACGCAACAACTCCTCTGCATCCGGAAGTTAAGAGAACAATAACAGAAAATCTGGATCTCTTCGGCAATCCTTCCAGTCTGCATTCCTACGGAAGAGAAGCCCGGAGAGTTATAGAAGAGGCAAGAGAGACAATAGCTTCTTTCATAGGTGCTTCCGGCGATGAAATCGTATTCGTAGGCAGCGGTTCAGAGGCGAACAACTCCGTCCTCTCCCTGCTGACCTGCCAGCTGAAGAAATGCAATATCAAGGGATTCGATAAACCGAGAATCATTACAACGGCGATAGAACATCCCTGTATTATTGAAACCAGCAAGTGCCTCTCCGCTTCCGCGATCAAAACTACTTATTTAAATGTGGATGAATTCGGAAGAATAGATATCGGCGAACTTGAAGATAAACTCGCCGACCCGACACTTCTCGTTTCGATCATGATGGCAAACAACGAGATCGGCACAACTCAGGATATAAAGAAGTGTGCTGAAATAGCCCATGAAAATGGAGCACTCTTTCATACTGACGCCGCTCAGTCAGTAGGGAAAATCCCCGTAGACGTGGGTGAACTGGGAGTGGACTTTCTTACATTATCCGCCCATAAGATTTACGGCCCTAAGGGCATCGGGGCTTTGTACATCAAAAAGAACGCCCCCTTCTGCCCGATGATACACGGAGGCCACCAGGAAAAGGGAAGAAGAGCGGGAACAGAAAACAGCCTTGGCATCATTGGATTTGCTAAAGCGATAGAGATGAGGAAAGCGGAAATGGAAGAGGAAGCGAAACGCCTGATTAAATTCAAATCAATACTCAGAGAGGGGATCAGGGATAAGATCCCCGATATAAAATTCATCGGCCACCCCACTAAATCTATCCCCGGAACACTGAACGTTTCTTTCGCTGGAGTAGAAGGTGAATCAATTATGCTTTACCTGGACCTTGAAGGGATTGCTGTTTCAACGGGGTCGGCGTGTTCTTCCGGTTCACTCGGAGCTTCACATGTAATCCTGGCGACCGGGATTCCGGAAGAATTCGCCAATGGATCTATCAGGATAAGTCTGGGGAGGGAGACAACCGCTGAAGATATCGAATATACTATCGAAGCCTTTGCCAGAATAATTCCTAAATTGAGAAAGATTTCCTCTCGCTATTAAAATGGAGAATTATGATGAAAAATTTGAACTGGGTTTACACGGAAAATGTAAAAGACCACTTCATGAATCCGAGAAACGTACTGGAAGATCTTGACTCCTATCAGCACGACGGCTACGGAAGAACCGGAAATGTTAAATGCGGCGACGAGATGCTCTTCGTGATCAAGGTTGACAGCGAAAAACAGATTATCACCGACTGCAAGTGGAAAACCTACGGCTGCGCCAGCGCTATTGCTACTACCTCCAAATTATCGGAGCTTGTAATCGGAATGTCACTGGAAGATGCCTACAAAATTTCCCCGAAAGATATAGTTGAAGAGCTCGGAGGGCTTCCAGACAACAAAATACACTGCTCGGTTATAGGAGACAAGGCTCTCAGGGCGGCGATAGACGATTACTACCGCCGTAATAACATGGAAGATAAAATAGTAAAAGAGGAAACCAGAATAATATGTGAATGTATGAACGTTTCTGAACACGAGATAGAGGATGCTGTTCTGGAGGGAGCCCGGACTTACCAGAGAATTCAGGAGATGACAAAAGCGGGAACCGTTTGCGGTGAATGCAAAGATGATGTAATAGAGGTTATGAATAAATATCTGAGACTCCATTTTGACTCACCTGGAACTTAGAATATTCAACTCTTTTCATAAAACGGATTTTATGGAACTAATTGATATATTATAACTATAAAAAGAAGGAGGTGAAAAAATGAGGAAATTCAAACTATGCAGCGAAGGAAAATGCTGCCCGGAAGTAACCGTTAAAGAAGATCAGGTTATTATAACCGACGACTTCGGAGGCAAGGTAAGATTGACAAAAGAACAGTTCCGTATCCTCAGAGACAGCTCAGAGTAAATCTGCTATCGAACGGGTAAGCTGGTTTCCCGAACCTTTTACCCGTTCTGTTTTTTTAAGCGTAATACTTTATAAAACAACAAACCTTACTTATTTCCTGACCAAAACAGTAACAACACATTAAGCGGTTCTGCTTTGATCAGATCGGCATTAATAGTTCCATTTTATGATATCTTTGAAACACCGCCCTGCTGTTTCTGTCGTCCTGCTTTAGAGATAAATAATATTTTTTAACTTTAATAGAACGGGGATAATATGTTATAATGGTTGATTAGTCAGAAGAAAGCTGCGCTTAAAAATAACGGCACTGGATATCATGAAATTCAAACATCTTGCGATTATTTGCGCGGCTGCTTTTCTACTCGCCGGAAATGCGCTCGCAAAGGAATTATCGAAGAATTTTCAATTTAACAGGCCTGAAATAGTCCGGGTTCCGGACGGTGTTATACTGAAACTGGATGGATGCGGAAGGATATCGGACCCTGGCAAGCCGGTAATCCCAGTCTACAGAGCCTGTTTTCTACTACCTCCGGGAGAGACGTTTTCAGATATCACTATAGAGTCTGGGGAATATACCAAACTGGATAATTCCTTTCAGATTGCCCCCTCACCCTATCAAAAACCGATCGGCTCTGGCTCATATAAAGTGCCCGAGAAAGATAAGAAAGACGAGAGGGTTTACGGTTTGAACACACTCTACCCCGGGAAGAAGGGGGAATTCGTAACAGAACAGGTAATTTCCGGCTTTCACCTTGTTTTCGTCAATATATACCCATGCAGGATAATACCATCTACAGGATCGGTAACGTACACAAACTCTGTCCATGTCACAGTGGAAACAGAATTTATAAACAAACCTCAACCGGCTCATCCTCAAAGGGCTGTTTCCGCCGTCCGCGATAAAATTTCCCGGTTTATAGATAATAAAGAGGATCTGACAGCCGAGACAAGACCAATACAGTCAGACGGCGTTTACGGGGATGAAATCCGCTTTCCCTATATAATTATTACAACAAACGAGCTAAGTGAATATTTCCAGCCTATGGCAGAACTTAAAACAGATATGGGATTAAGAACGAATATCGTCACTTTAGACTGGATACATTCGTCATTCAGCGGAATCGATACCCAGGAGAAGATAAGAAACTTCATCTCGCACGCTTATTTCAACTGGGATGCTGAATATATTCTGCTTGGCGGCGATGATGAATTGATCCCTCACCGCGGCCTATATGTCAACGCGGGAAATGAAATCGAGCCCGATATTCCATCCGATCTCTATTACGCGGCTCTTGACGGCAACTGGAATTCTGACGGAGATCAATACTACGGGGAACCGGGAGAAGAAGACCTGATACCTGAAGTCACCCTCGGCAGACTGCCCGTTAACAATGGGGCGGATATTGAAAACTTTACCGCTAAACTGACCGCCTATACTCTCCAGCCGCAAACGGAGCAATGCACTGAGTCGCTTATGCTTGGAGAGCTTCTCTGGTCTGAAGACAATGTTAACACATGGGGCGGGGATTACAAAGATGAAGTGATTGTAGGGTCGGACAATTACAACTTTGAAACAGCCGGTCTATCAGATAATTTTAATCATCAGACACTGTATGATAAAGATCTTCCTATACCGTGGAATGAAACAGATTTAATACCACTTTTGAACAGCGGAGTAAACCTGGTTAATCACCTCGGCCACACCGGACTTCATAATGCCATGCATATCACAAAGAACAATATGGCGCTACTTGAAAACAACGGCATTGAAGCAATCCCCTCTGTTATATATTCTCAGGGATGTTATACTTCGGCTTTTGACAATAGAGACTATGCCGGAACGACATACTCAGAGGACGCAATCGCCGAGCAATTTATAACAGCAACCGGAGGCGCCGTTGCTTTTATCGGCAACACAAGATTCGGCTGGAACGCCCCGGGATCAACATGCGGAGTTTCCCAGTTTTTCGACAGACAGTTCTTTGACGCTCTTTTCGGTGAATCGATAAAGACAATCGGCCGCGCTTTTGACAGATCCCGTATCGAAAATATCCCATATATCACTTATCCCCTCTTCCGCTATGTCATCTACGAAATGTGCCTGCTTGGCGACCCGGCCATGATGATCTGGACATCTGAACCCTCAGAACTCAGCGTGCTTTACGACTCAACGGTTCCCCCTGGAACCAATGACATCATTATCGAAACAAGATCCGGGGGCAATCCCGTAAACGACTCTTTCGTATCGATCTACAAAACCGGTTCAAACCTATACGAAACCGCCTTCACGGATGAAAACGGAATTGCCGTTCTCTCACCTTCGATATCTGACACAGGGTTTGTTCAGCTTAGAGTAAAATCCGCCGATCATTACCTTTACCGGGACTCGATCCTTATTGATGAAACACCGGATGCCCTGGCAGAACTCGAAGGTATCCATATTGACGACGACACGCTCGGAGGGAGCTTTGGAGACGGAGACGGTATTGTTGAAAGCGGTGAAAGGATCGGCATAGGGATTACCGTTTCAAATCAGGGGTCAAAAGCTATCGATGATTGCTCCGTCAGCCTCAGCTGTAATACATACTGTGCATCGATTATCGACAGTCTAAGCGAGACATTTTCCCTCCCTCAAAGAACCTGTATAATTCTCGAAAAGCAGTTTCTAATCGAAATCTCCACAGATGTTCAAGACGGTTCCACGGTGGAGTTAGACTTTAATATCACATCTCGAGGCGGAGAATGGAATTCACGGCGTCTTCTCACGGTAAGTTCCCCCATTATAAAGCTTGAAAACTGGGTTACAAGTGACACTCTTCTTGGAAACGGCAACGGATGCGTTGAAGCCTGGGAATTTGTCAATCTTACAACTTCGTGGACGAACATAGGTAGCGTTGATATTCCGTCCCCTGTTCTTACTCTTGCTATGCCTGACATTGAAAACGCAAGACCGTATAAAGACAGAACAGAACTTCCGTCCATTCAGGTGGGATCTACTGTCACTTCGAACAATAATCTTTCTTTCTTTGTAAGACCCGAAGCGCCCCCCTTTTCGGAATTCCCGGTAATTCTCAAGCTTGAAAAGGAAAACTTCGCAGTTCACAGCGAAACATTGCGCGTTACGACATGCGGGCATATGATTGACGATACAGTTGATTCTGTCAGTTTCTTCGATCATAGATCTATTGTAGGTGTTGACGGCTGGCACATCAGCGGCAGTGAATCCTATTCCCCGCCAAATAGCTGGAAATGCGGGGCGGCATCGCCGGAAGATTATCCGAATATGATGGAGGCGGTTCTTGTCTCCCCGCCCCTTTGTCTCGGCGAGAATTCAACTCTCAGCTTCCGCCATAAGATCGATGCTGAAGCTGAATCGATTTATCCATACTGGGCCGAGGATGGAGGAATTGTCGAAATATCAACAGACAGGGGAAATTCCTGGACGGTGATTTCTCCTGTTTATAACTACCCCTGCAGGGCAAGCGGTTCAAACACAATATTTTTAGATCCATACCAGAGATGCTACTCAGGCCGGACCGGCTGGGAATATCAGGAGTTCGATCTTTCCACCTTCAGCGGCCAGGTTATGATAAGATTCCATTTCGCGAGTAATGAACAGTATGGATTCGAAGGATGGTATATAGACGACATAAACATCACAACCGAAAGATATACAGATACTGAAGAAGAGGAACAATCACCGATTCTTGTCAACAGCCTTTACCCCGCCTACCCTAATCCATTTAACCCGACAACTGTAATTCCTTTCGAGGTAGCTGAAAAATCGCATGTGACTATGAGGATTTACGATGTATCGGGGCGTTCAATCCGGACATTGGTCAATAAGATTCTTCCCGGGGGGAAACATCAAGCCATGTGGGACGGAAAGGACAAGGCCGGCAGAAACGCTGCAAGCAATATATATTTCTGCAGATTACAGATCGGTTCATTTACCAGCACGGAGCGGCTTATTTTACTGCGCTGACAGTCCGGGGTTAATCATAATTTCGATTAAAATATTGCGCGCGCCGGCAATCTGTTGTATTGATGAATATACAGGCGGGCAGAGTGTATCTGTATCGTTCTTATTATAATAATTATACTTGAAACGAATCGAAGTAAATGAAAGAGATAAAAACAGCCGTTTTAGGATCCACGGGACTTGTCGGGCAGACATTCATATGGCTGCTTTCCCGGCATAAATGGTTTTCCCCCGTACTGCTTACAGCCTCTGATCCAAAAGCGGGTATACCCTATAAATCAGGGGTCAAGTGGGCCCTCCCGTTTGAAATCCCTCAAGAAGAGGGAAATATAATACTCTCTCGTTGTGAATCTTCAAAATTATCGGAGCTTGGGATAAAAATCGTCTTCAGCGCCCTTCCTTCGGAAATAGCCGCTTCCGTGGAGCCGGAACTTAGAGAGAGGGGAATCGCCGTTTTCTCAAATGCCGGCGCGATGAGATATTTCGAAGATGTACCCATCCTTATACCGGAAGTAAACTCCGGAGAAATAGAACTAATATCCGAACAGGGATACCCCCAAAAGGGTTTTATCGTAACCAACGCAAATTGTTCGACGACCGGACTTGCGGTCGCGCTCGCGCCGCTTAGAAAGTTCGGCATCCTGAAGGTCTTTGTTTCAACTTACCAGGCGCTTTCCGGAGCCGGATCAGGCGCCCTCAATTCCGGCAGGCTTCGCCGCAACGCCCTTCCCTGGATAGAAGGGGAAGAAGAAAAGATCAAAAAAGAGCTTAAAAAAATACTCGGAACAGATGCTGATATTATGCCCTTCTGCGTCCGCGTAGATGTACCCTTCGGGCACCTCGAAACTGTCTGGGTTGAATTCGAGAGCAAACCGGATACCGAAGAGGTCGCAGAGGCATGGGACAACTTTTCTTTCAGTGAGTTCGACCTTCCCAGCATGCCTGACAAACCCGTAAAATATCTGGGTACCCGGATTCCACCGGAGCCAAAAATGAGTTTCGAAGGAACCCCCCCCGGCATGCAGGTTTTTACGGGAAGGCTTAAAGAAGAAAACGGTCTTACCGGTTTCGTGCTGCTCTCGAACAATCTCGTAAAGGGCGCTGCCGGAGGATCTATTCAGAATGCAGAACTGTTTATCGAAAGATACGGAGAGAATATATGAAGAGAACTGTCGTTAAATTCGGTGGATCAAACCTTAAATCCAGAGAAGATATTTTAAAGGTAATTAACGCGATAAAGAATTACAGAGAACCTATTATAATAGTTGTTTCCGCTCTCTACGGTGTCACAAACCGGTTGATCAAAAGTGTAACCAGTGTAAAGCAGGACAAGAAAGCTATTAATGTTATCCTAAAGGATCTTAATAATTCACACAGGCGGATTATTGAAAAATATATCAAGGATAAGGATATAAGGGAAAATACCCTTTCAAAGCTGGATCAGAGGATAGAAAAACTCGGCAAGTATCTTCTGGGGATTCACTGCCTTGAAGATATCCCGAATTGCGCTGAGGATATGCTCCTCAGCTACGGTGAAAGACTCTCTTCTTTGCTTTTAGGATCAATTCTTAAATATATGGATATAGATTGCCGGGAACTGCTTCCGGAAAATATCGGACTCGTTACTGACGGAGAATATGGAAATGCTACAATCGATCTGGAGCAGTCAAAAAAGAATATCAGGAATATTTTTTCCGGAAATACAACTTATATAATCCCCGGCTTCTACGGCATCTCAACCGAGTACAGGATCACCACTCTGGGCCGGGGCGGAAGTGACTATTCGGCATCGGCTATAGCGTACTGCGTTAATGCTTCCTCAGTTGATATCTGGAAAGATGTCTCCGGATTCCTAAGCGCCGATCCGGATGTTGTCAAACACCCTGTCGGCATAAAAGAACTGAGCTACAGTGAAGCCGCTGAATTGTCATATTTCGGAGCAAAGATATTTCACCCTCTAACCTTCGAACCGCTGCTCAACAATGAGATTCCCGTAAAAATATTCGATATAAACAACCAGAAGGGCAAAAGATCCCCCCTTACCGTTATAAGCAGTAGATCGATTATAAAGAGGACTGTAGTAAAAAGTGTTGCCTGTATCGACAATATAGGAGTAATAAGACTCGGAAATCCCGGAATTGGAATAAAAAGTAATATTATTAGTAAAGCAATAGATCAGATAGCCGAACTCGGGGTCAATATAAAAACCATGATTTCATCGATGACCTCCATGAATATCCTCGTCTCCAAATCCGATCTCAATAAGTGCTGCGGTAAGATTAAATCACTTAAACTTCCCACAATCGATACAATAGAATGTTACGATGACAGTTCTCTGATCGCCCTCGTTGGAGAAGGAATGGACAAAAGGCGCGGTATAGCGGTAAGAGCTTTGAGGGCGGTTTCAGAGAAAAAAATAAACATACAGCTCATAGCTTCCGGAACATCCAGAGTCGCGATATACTTCCTCATTGACAGTTCGGACAGAGCTAAGACTATAAGGGCTATTCACGGCGAATTTTTTGGGAAAAAATAGTTTACTTTACTTCAATGAATTTTAACAGTTCAGGCCCGGCTTCTTTGGCTGTTCTGTATCCGAGATCTATTATTTCCTCTGCTCTGTCAAAATCGAAATTCTTATATCTTCCAACCGGGGGATTTATCATGAAATGCGGCCCCGCGAGCTGTCTCTTAAAATCCAGAATTCTTGAAGAAACAATAGCAAGACTGTCCGTTATTACATCATAAAATTTAATTCCGCCTGGATCTAACCGATTTAAATCAGGATGAGGTATTTTATTATAGAGTTCGGCCAGAGGACGGGGAGCCTTCTCGATCATCTCCCCGAACCAATCATCCATTCTTTTGACAAACGAACTTTTCTGTGTCTCCTCCGACATATTTTCACCTTGCAGAGAACGGCATGTATTAACGCCTATAACAAGGTCTGCCCCCAGCTCAAAAGCAATATCTATTGGAACAGGATTTACAAGCTCTCCGTCAACAAAACGCCTACCGAGGATTTCGACCGGGGGGAAAACACCCGGGATACTACTTGAAGCGCTGACGGCGGTTACCACTTTTCCCCTCCTGAAGACAAATTCCCGGCCGCTGTTTATATCAGCCGCGACACAGGCAAAAGGAATATTCAGATCTTCAATACGCTTATGCCCCAGCTCTTCATTCAGGAATTTAGAAATCCTGCCCCAGTCAAATATGCTTCTTGTTGAAAATGAAACCCTGAGATATTTGAGGATATCTGTCCATTTTATATCGAGAGCTATATTTTTTAAATGCTCGGGGGTGAATCCGGCGCAGTAATAGGCTCCTATAATAGATCCCATGGAAGATCCCGAAACATACGATATCTTGACATTATTTTCCTTCAGCCACAGAAGAACACCTATCTCACTTAAACCTCTCGAACCCCCTGAGCCAAGCGAAAGCCCTATCTTTTTTTTCATCTCACAAAAAACCTCCGCGGAAGAAATAAAATTCCGTCACTTCTCTAAGTTATCTGCTGAAAATTAAAATCCCCGTTGCTTTTTTATTTTACTATTACTCATATTCGCAGAGTTTGAATAAAGAAAATAGTTTTTGTATTCCACCTCGGCAATACCAACTGCGAGTTTCACTTACTTCATGTTCCGCCTATCATCGAGTCCGATAAGCTCCGGGAATTTAACAACAAGAACGAGAAAAATCAATATTGGAAGAAGAAGCAGCACAACGAGCGCCGGGTTATTTGAAGCAAGCCGGGGTTCTATTAATATCGATATAATAACTCCGGCAATTGCGCCTCCCAGGTGAGCTTCATGTCCTATATTGCCAAACCTGGATTTAATCCCGTAAATCGATATCAGAACAAAACCGATGCCGAAGAGCCATGAAGGTATTCCTATCGGGAGAAAGAGTAAATAGATCGAACTGTCAGGGAAAAGCAGAATACTAGAGAATATCACTCCGCATACAGCCCCCGAAGCCCCGATAGCCCTGTATTCGGGATCTCTTCTATGTATGAACAGGGCCAGCAGATTTCCCGATATAAGGCTTACGAAATAGATTATTATATACTTTCCGAAACCGAAAACTGTCCCTACACCAATGCTGAATGAGTAGAGAGCAAACATATTAAATAACAGGTGCCCCCAGCCGGCGTGAAGAAAGCCGGATGTGAGTATTCTAAATATCTCGCGATCCCGAAGCACTTTCCTTACCCAGAATATGTGCTTGTCAAAGAAGAACCTTGATCTAAACCCCCTGTATGAAAAAATGCAGTTAGCTACAATAAGCATAACAGTAAATGCTTCATTCGCCTGTTCCATACATTCTCCTCACTTATCAACAACCAACAAAATCGTTATCGGAGAAGGAAAATAATATATTTACCAAGGCCTGTCATTGAATAAATATATTTCCTTCAGATATATTCTTTAACTCTGCGTTACAACTCTTAAGGTTAGATTCGGGGACTGTTCCTGTTATAGCTATTATATCCGTAAAATTCTTTTTCTCGATTTTCCCCCCCGCCCCTGTAATAATAAGCGCCACCTTCTCGTAGAGATTATAAGGTACTTTAATCGAAAAAGGAGTTAGGGGAACGAACTTAACTACGGGAAGTTCATCTATCGCCCTTTTCGCGGACTCTGAATAAGCGCTCACAAGCCCCCCCGTACCCAGCTTTGTGCCACCAAAATATCTGACTACCGTGACCAGAACATTGAATA
>CAZKNG010000039.1:0-19608 GCA_964554125.1 uncultured bacterium
GCATTCCGGCAATCGATCACTCTTTTATTACACGCGCGATCTCACGTCTTAAATCTTTTATCTCGAAAGGCTTTACGATTCGACCCGAAAACCCGTAATCGGTATAACCGGCCATAACCGGATCGGTTGAATACCCACTTGTAACTATAATTTTCGCGTTCGGATCAGCCGCCAGAATCTTTTTGCTCAGTTCTTTACCGCCCATTCCGCCGGGAACTGTAAGATCAACGATAACCACGTCAAACGGCCTGCCTTTCTTCAATGCCGAGATATACTTCGCGAGCGCTTCCTCCCCGTTAACAGCCAGATCGGTATTATACCCGATCGCTTTCAGCATCCTGGCTGAGACATCCCTCACCGCCTTCTCATCATCCATAAGAAGCACCTCTACCTGATCTTTTGAGGGTTTTCTCTCTTCCCCGGCTTTATCTTTTCCCTCAATTCCGGAAGACTTTCCTGCCGGGAGAAACAGGGAAAAAGCAGTACCCTTTCCCGGTTCGGATTCAACACTGATATGCCCGCTATGCTTCTGTATTATACTGTAAGCTATCGACAGCCCCAGACCGCTTCCCGCTTTTTTTGTGGTAAAATAGGGGTCGAATACTCTTCCCAGAAACTTTTCGGGAATACCGACACCTTCATCTCTTATGGTAATCATTACATGTTTCCCCTTTAAACGGGGAACACCTTCTTTTCCTGCTTCTTCGATATTTTCCGCTTTTATGTAAATAACCCCGCCCATCGACATTGCTTCCTTCGCGTTAATAATAAGATTTGCCAACACGTGGCTTATCTGTCCTCTGTCCGCTTCGACCATCCACAGGTCGTCCGGCAGGTTCAACCTCGCTTCAATACTGCTCCCGCTGAGGTTGAATCGTACCGAATCCCGCGCAAGATTCTTAATATCAATAGATTCCAGCAGCGGCTCTCCTCCCCCGGCAAAGGTCAGAAGCTGTTTGGTCAGGTGCCTGGCCCTCTCGAGCGATTGATGTGCGGTCTCAATATGCTTATACGATTCATGATCTTCCGGCAGCTCCAGCCTGGCAAGTTCGATATTCCCGTATACTCCGGTGAGTATATTGTTGAAGTCATGCGCTATTCCTCCTGCCAGTGTGCCTACACTCTCCAGCTTCTGCATCCTCTGAAGTGCCTCCTGAGCCTCCTTAAGCTCGGTTATATCACGTATATCGACAACAACACTCTCTCTGTCATTATGAAGATCCAGGGTTGCCGTAAACCACATATCCCTGCCCTCTATTCTGAGAGGGTATTCGAATCTCCGTGTTTCGCCGCTTCTTCTAACTTCCCCGGCTGATTTCTCATACATATCGATTACGGGGGATGGCATTACCTCCTGAATCCTCTTTCCCAGAAATTCTTCCGGCGCCGCTAAAAGAAGATTGCCCGGTTTAGCGTGTACCTCCTGAAACCGGTCATCACTGTCAAGCAGGAAAATCATATCACTCATCGAGGAAACAAGGGTTCTGTACTTTTCTTCACTCTCCTTAAGCGCCGCCTCGGCTTTCCTTCGTTCCGTTATATCGGTGTGGGTTCCGACAAAGCGGATTGGGGATCCTTCTTCATCCCGCTCAACTACCATACCTCTCCCCTGAATCCACATCCAGCCTCCATCCTTTTTCTTAAATCGAAACTCCACATTAAAGTTGTCTGTCTTTCCTTCCAGATGCTCACCGGCCCGGCTCATTACATATTCTATATCGTCAGGATGAACCCTTTTCTTAAACTCATCGAGTCGCCAGGGGAATTCGTCCACCCGGTATCCGGCCATCATGTAGTACCGGGGATCGAAGTACACATCACCTGTGATTAAGTCCCAGTCCCATATACCTTCATTCTTTATCGACATGGCCAGGTTCAGCCGCTCCTCGCTGCGGCGCAGCTCTTCGGTTATCCTGTATTTTTCGGTAACATCTCTGAATACAAGAACCACTCCGGCAGTTTCACCCTCATTGTTTATAATAGGCGATCCGGAGTCGGCTATCTGGTATTCCTTGCCGTCTTTAGATATCAGCTTGACGTGGTTGGCCAGCCCTACGATCTTTTCAGCTTTCAAAACCTTATCAACCGGGTTGGGCGCCTTTTCCTCTGTTCTGGAATCAACGATATGAAAAACTTCAGTGAGCTGCCTGCCCCTCGCCTCTTCCATACTCCATCCTGTCAGATCTTCAGCGACAGGGTTCATGTGCGCTATCCGCCCTTCCGTGTCGGTGGAAATAACAGCATCACCTATGGAATTAAGAGTAGTTTCCAGATTGTCCCGGCTTTTCCTCAGCTTCTGCTTGGTTATCTTCAGCTCCGTAATATCCTGGAACGATCCGTAAAGACGAAAAACATTGCCATCCGAATCAGTATCGGGAAATCCGCGGGAGAGGCAGATTCTGGTTCCGCCCCCTCTGGTGCGTGCTCTAAGCTCGAGTTCATAGGGAACACCTTCCGATACAGCTCTTTCAACCGCCCGTTTCAGCAGCTCCATATCGTCCGGATGATACAGAGAAGGATGTTCCTTCCAGCTGGGCGGTTCTTCTTCCGGATCAATATTGAAAATGCTGAAAAGTTCATCGGACCAGGTAACCCTGTCCTGGGCAATATCCCATTCCCAGCTGCCGACATTCGCGATACGCTCCGTTCTGGCAAGTATCTTCCTGCTGCGGATCAATTTATCCCGAGTCCTCTTCTGTTCTGTGATATCGCGGACAAACTCTACCGCTCCGGACACCTTTCCGGTCTCCTCATCCATGATCGGATAACTGTACAATTCGATCCACTCAATTGGTGAATCGGGATCCTGGGGGCCGGGAACAATATCGAATTCCTTTTTTCCCGTTTCCATACACCTCAGGGAAGGGCACTGTTCACACGGATTATCCCTGCCCTGATAACAGAAATAACACTTGCTGCCGACCAGAGACATTTTATCCCCGTACCACTTCTCCATAACCGGGTTAACATAACTTATGGTCAGATCCCTTTCGAGAATACTCATTCCATCCTGAATGCTCTGGAAAGTGGCGGAGAGAAGCTCCAGGTTTTCTTTAAGCTGCCGGCTTTTCTTATATTCATCCGTAACATCTCTGAATACAAGAACCACTCCGGTTACATTCCCGTCCTCGTCTCTTATCGGCGACGCAGAATCTGCTATCTGGAACTCCTCGCCATCGCCGGCTATTAATTTTGTGTGGTTGGCCAGCCCCACTACCACCCCCTCCTTAAGAACCTTATCAACCGGGTTGGGCGCCTTTTCCTCTGTTCTGGAATCAACGATATGAAAAACTTCAGTGAGCTGCCTGCCCCTCGCCTCTTCCATACTCCATCCTGTCAGATCTTCAGCGACAGGGTTCATGTGCGCTATCCGCCCTTCCGTGTCGGTGGAAATAACAGCATCACCTATGGAACGGAGGGTAGTATAAAGATTATTCTTACTCTTTCGAGCTTCCCGTGCCTCGATAAAACTCCGCTTTTCAGACAATCCCCGTTCTGCCAGTATTACAATTATCTCCCTCAAAAAAGACAGAGATTCGCGAAAATCTTCCTCTTTCACAACCTTAACCTCTTCAAGCGCCTTGAGGTATTTTCCAGGGTCATACCCGTAATTTTCCGCCTGTTTTCTGAAATATTCCGGTTCCGGTTTTTCAAAGAAAACCGGGCTGATAATCAAATCTGCCAGATACACTCCGTTTATCACTATCGGGGCTTGCCCTCTGATCAAACCGTTATCGCATCTGCTTATTACAGCTCTCTTCTTCTCTTTGATTTTTTTATTCAGTTTAAGATCGCTTTTTCTGCATTTTTCTCCGGATTCCTGATATTTCCGGTGGAAGCTGGCGCATATATCCTGCAGGCCGGTGCTGATCAGAAGCTGGCGATCGGGATTTGAGTAAAGCTCGCATGAATAACCGTTCGCCCGGGCAAAATTCTTCAGCATATCTTCGAGACGTTCAATATTTACTATCCCGGAGATATCGTATTTTCCTTCGCTAGGGAAGTTCTCTTTATTTCCCATTATCCGGCCTTTCCATTAATGAAAAAAAGGCTGTACTCGAACAGCAGAACAATCTCTTTTCGCTCATCTATTCGACCTTCCCGCCTGATAAATTCATACACCTTTACTATTATAGTTTCAATCTACTTTCAGCTACGAAAGATTACGGTAATCCGCCGGTTCGACATCATGAGTTATAGACTGGCGGAATAGCGCCGGCCTTAGAACTACGCCGTGCTCGGCGGCGGCCCGCATATCTCCCCCGGTCCTTTCCAGAAGATTTTCCAGGTAGGACTTCACCGCTTTCGATTTAAAATCATGATATTCCAGAGAGAAGATACCTCGGGGCAACCCTTTTTCGGTTTTTCCCGCCCTGGTAAACGCCTGGGGAATATCCCCGATCTTTAACACCCCTGAATTATCTGTGTAGGTAACTCCGTTCTTGATCCATTCCTCAAGTTCTCGGACATTCCCGGGCCAGGCGTATTTCAGCATAAGGTCGATCAGATCGGAATCGATCTTATCTACCTTTACCCTCCTTCTTTCACATTCCCTCTTCAGGATCGTTTCGGCAAGGACCGGAATATCTTCTTTCCTCTCAGCAAGGGGGGGTATGTGCAGATGAAATGTCTTCAGGCGGTGATAGAGGTCTTCTCTGAAATTCCCGCTTCTTACCTCTTCTTCCAGATTTTTATTGGTTAAAGCTATAAACCTTACATTTTTATAAAATTTTGCCTCTCCGCCTATCCTCCGAAACGGTCTGCGCTCGACTATATTCAACAGAAGCTTCTGCACATTCGGCTCCAGGTCACCTACCTCATCCAGCACCAGTGTGCCCATGTGAGCGAGATCGAGCAGTCCCTCCATATCGCTGACAGCTCCCGTAAAGGAACCCTTTACATGTCCCCTGAATTCCCTGGAGAAAAGCTCTGCCGTCAGACCTGGCAGAGATTCCACGTAGTAGGGCCCCTGCGACCGGATACTCCTGCAATGTATCCAGAATGCCAGAACGCCCTTGCCGGCTCCCGGAGGCCCCGTTATAAGGATATTCTCGTCAAGATGCATAAACCTCCTTATCCGCCCCCTGATCTTCTTCATAACCGGAGATTCGAATGCAGGCTCCACGACATAGTTCTCTCTCTGGATATCATTCAGCCTGCGGATTCTCCTCGCCAGGTTATTCTCTATCGCCTCGGATATCTTCCTCTCAAGCTCCTCGTCTGATGTTTTCTTAGATATGATATCGTCCGCGCCGGCCATTCTCGCCGCCTCAATAACCGTTTCCTTAAGATGAGCTGATATGAATATAATTATCAGGTTGTCGTTTCTCTCTTTCCTCAGCTCCCGGATTACATCCAGCCCGTCATATCCGTCTTCCAGCTTGTAATCGAGAAGAAGGATGTCGGGCAGATAATCTTTGTATATTTTCCTTCCATCGCGCCAACCAACGGCGGCGGCAACCTCATAGGTTCCTGAAAGTGAATCGATCATCCTTTTTCTGAAATCGGCTAAGTCGTCAACTACCAACACCCTGTGTTTATGAGCTTTTTTCGACTGCAACAATAGATCCTTTCTCCCCTCTCAAAAAACCACTATCTTCATAATGAAATCAGCTCCCGATCCTTCCGGAGTATTCTCAGCCCTGATACGCCCGCCTCTTCTGGCCAGTATCCTGCCCGACTGGTAGCATCCTTCCCCCATTCCGCCGGGTTTATTCGATCTGACAGGAGAGATAAATATATCATCTTCCATCCCCGGGGGAAGCCCCTTGCCGGTATCCCGCCACCGCAGAACCAGATAATCGACCTCGTACCGCCCGCTGACCGTAATCTTCTTCTCAGGGAGATCTCTTAGAGCGTAAATCGAGTTTTCGAACATATTCTTAAAGATATGCCGGAACTCATCGCCAAGAAGATGCGCCGAACGCCTGTCTATATCGTCCGGAAAATCCTCTTCCAGCTCGATCCCTTCCTCCTTAAGCTTAGCTTCGTATTCTCCCTTGAGGGCGTTCCATTCTTCGATGAATCTGATCGAGTACTTCATCCTCAGCTTCAGTCGGTAATCTTCCAGCATCGAATTAAGTCTTTCCAGAGAGCTTTTGAATATCTTCAAGTCCGCGGATGCTGATGATTTTTCCTTCCCTCCAAGGATCAGCCGGCCGCCGATCTCCCTCATCTTTCCAATCTCCTTCCTGATGACCCTCCAGTCGGAGTCCGCGGGCGATATCATCCTCATTACCGATGTCATATTGTCGAGTGATCTGAAATCTTTCCGGATCTGCTCATTGTCCAATTCACTGTCTTTACGTGCCATATCGCCGAGAAAGGAAAATTTCTTCTCAGTATGAATGGCCTGTGAGAGGTCGTCAAATAGAAGCTCCTCCAGCTTGCTCCTCCTCGAGGATGACATGAATATTCCGCGGAAAAACTCTTCCAGCCGGTAGATAAAGATGATGATAACTACAGCCGCCGTAATCACAGCCATCCCCGCCGCAGGAGATCGGTAAATCAGAGGGACGACAAATATTACCGCGGCAAAAACAGCGGTTATCCCCGACAGGCTGTGTGCCGCCCCCTCAAACGCGCCCCTTATCCACAATCCGGCTGACAATACTACAGAGAATACAAGGAGTATGAAAAACCAGAGAGGAATTCTGAAGAGATAATAGATAAAATTGTCTCTTAAAGAATCGGCCCTATGGCCGCAGAAGACCTTTCCGAAGAACGATTCGCTCCGGCAGATATTCAGGAAATTTCCTTTTTTAACGTTCTCGATCGTTTTTACCGCCTGATCTCCGTCTCCCGCGGGGGGAAATACTGCCTTCAGGTCGACCAGTTCGTGATCGCCCAGCCCGAAATGGGCCACCGGAGGCCGTTTCGTTTCGCGGCAGGCGTTACGCGTTATCTCCCTGTAGCCGATAAGATGCTTAGGATCGTTCAAATACCCCGCCTGGTAAACATATACTTTTCCCCCTATCCCGAACCTGTTCTTTCCCTCTCCTCTAAGCCGCACCTGTAGGAAATTATCTGGATCGCCGATATTCTCTCTTATTATCAGCCGCCCGCCTTCAGTTTTGAGCATTACAAGGTCAAGGTCTCCGTCCAGGTCGAAATCAAGAGCAGCCGCCACCCTGGCAGCTCCCTTGAACATCAGGAAGGTAAATCTTTCCGTCTCTCTGAAAGTACCGTCTCCCCGGTTAAGATAAAGGATCGATTCTGAACCTTTTCCGTTAATAAGGTATATATCGACAAACCCGTCCAGATTGAAATCCCCTGTTACCACCCCGCTGTTTTCAGCCCGGCATCCCGCGCCTGAACTATCTGTCGCATCATTAAAAGTTCCGTCACCGTTATTCCGGAAGATCATGCTGGAAGGTATGGCGCGCGAGCCGCGAATAAAATCGGACCCGCAGTAAATATCGAGATCCGCGTCGTTGTCGAAATCACAGGCAGCGCAGATATTAAAGTGAATTGGTCCTGGATCTTTCAAAGCTTCAAGAGAGGGTTTGAACCTGCCGGTCCCGTCGTTAAAATTTATCATGCCGCGACTGGAGTCAAACACAAGAGGCTTGTAATTTATTAAAAGATCACTTGCCCCGTCATTGTTAAAGTCGGCGAATAGACCTCCGAAGGAGCCGTCTGACAGCAAATAGGATTCCTCCGTCCAGTCGGTAAACTTTAACCCCCCTTCGTTCCTGAACATCCTCACCCCGCCGTAATTGCCTCGTCTCCTGAACCCGTTGAACATAAAAATGTCAATATCGGTGTCACCGTCGATATCCGCCACAGCCGTGCCTGAACCGTGTTCTCCCGGGCAGTTCAGCGCGCCGCCCTTAAATTTCCTGAACGATCCCTTCAGATAATCGTTAATAAAGCAGACGTTTCCGAACAGGTCGTCGAACTGGAAGATAAGATCGGGATGACCATCTCCGTTAAGATCGGCGGGGGTTACTACCGCGTCCCCGCGCTGGGATCCCAATTTAATACTCATATCCGGCGTTACGCGCACGTTTCTGACTGTGCCTTTCCCGCCGCCCGGAGATTCGTCGAGATGAGGATTGATAAATATATCCGCTCTCTCGCGGTAAACCTCCACCCGGTCGGGGATGTCATCATGATCGATATAAGCATACGAAAACCCGGTCATCTCTGATTCATTGTCGACATTTATCCTGGAACTGTCGGAAATAGTATTGACGTATTCCGGCGGTGATCCGTGGCCTACCCATATATTATCGGCCCACGCGTCGATATTTTCTGCGCTATAGGTCGCCAGGCCGATTTTATTAACTACAATATCGCCTTCTTTGAAAGGTCCGTACCTTCTCCATACAAAATCATATACCGGCCGGCTGTTGAAACACCAGCACCTCGGCGGATCGTAGGTTTCGATACAGTCGTGCATATATTTTGTGTGATTTACGGCCCGGACGCGGAAACTCTTCCCATTCCTCTTATCTGTCATACCGAGAAAGAACCAGACCCCGTTCATATCTTTGATCCCGGAAACATTCCACGCCCAGGCCATCTGAATATCCCGGGTCACAGGAAAATTTTCGATTCCGTTCTCCTCCAATATATATACTATTTCGCCGCTTTTCTTTCCCTCTGCCGGGCCGAAATGAAGAACCTTATCGCTGTTATTGTACCTGGTGGCCTCGGTAATCTCAGCGAAGAGCATCTCATTCCTGTCTTTCCCTATTTTCCTGATAGTCCATCCGCCTAACTCTCCATCCTCGAAATCAAAAAAAAGGATCGTCCGGGAGCTGTTCCCGTAACTGTCCGGCCGGATATTTCCCGGCTCGGAATTATTATTTTCACCCGGTTTCTTTTCGGAACAGGAGAAGATCAGGACCGCAGAAAGAGATAAAAATACGGCGATTCCCCTTAACCCCGTCACTTCTTTCATTATCTGACCTTGATTTTATATATAAAAAAGAATTTAAGCTGCTATTTCAATATAAGGTATCACAGGGCACCCCATTCTTTCAAGAATTTCATGGTTTGGAGTTTCCCAATTTGGACACCTTCCAGTTGATTGAACTTGTCAAAACCCTCCGGAGGGTGAGCGGGCAAGGATTTCTGACCCGTAGGGGCAGAAAGAGCGAGCCCGAGGTGGGAGCTGCGATTTCCTCGCCGGGGAAATCGACAGCGGTTTTGACAGATTCAATCAACTGTCCTTCGGTATCCATAATACTGATTCCGCTTGTCCATTGCGCTAATTTATTTATTACTTTACTCTTATCCAGTTTCCTGTTCAATTTTTGGGGAAACTCCTTATACTTATACCCCCTTACAGATATTGCCTGTCGTCCTCATATTTACCTGGGAAGAAACAGGCAATTTTATTCCTTTGTCATCTTAGAATCCATTGGTGCAGAAACGCCGCTGCCAGCCACGCGCCGAAGCTGGAAACGAGAACAACAGGCAGCGAAAGATTTTTCTTAAAACAGAAGAGGGCAACGAGGAAGAAGAGAACGCTGGGGATGATCCCCCAGAGAGCTCCTCTGGTAAAGTTCTGCATGATTTTCGAATTCCCTTCATTCTCGATATATATCCAGATGAGGACAAGCGCGCCGGTAAGCGGCATGACGCCTATCAGGCCGGCAGTGGACGGAAGCTTCTTTCCGATTGCCGTCGCGGCGAGAATGATAAGCACACTTATAACTATTTTGATCAGAATCTGCATGATTGTCTTCTTTTCCAGAGTCTCCCCGGGTCAGCTGCGGACAGCCGTAAAATCAGGTGCTCTGAATCTGTCTACACATCTTCGCCTGCATTGATAAAGCAATTTAATAAAATTCTGAATAAATCGATATAGCTCTGTTGACACATCCGCTTCTAGCATTCTATAACTCCGGCAGGAAGGAGTCAATTAAGAATAATTTCTCAATAATCTTTGTCATAGTGTTTTTATTGCTGTTGGGAGCATCTGATTTGTAATAAAAATCGGGGAAGCTCCAATCTACTATTCTCTTGACATATTCCTTAAATATAAGATTATTTATTATAAGGCCCTATCCCCCCTATCCCCGCGTCAAGGAGGCTCCATTATGGCAGTCAGAATATCGGTCTTATTTTTTATTTTAATCATGACAGCCGGCACGTTACCATCTGTTGCCTCTCCATATGAAAGGACGGAAAACCCAATGAACAAAGAGGATAAAATAAAATCAGCTACCTTTGCGGGGGGATGCTTCTGGTGTCTGGAAGCAGACTTTGAAAAGGTTGATGGTGTAGCAAAAGTAATATCAGGATATACCGGTGGAAAAGCAGAAAATCCCTCCTACCGGGAGGTTTGTTCCGGAAAGACCGGTCATCTCGAAGCGGTTCAGATATACTACGATTCCACCATAACCGATTATAGAAAACTGCTTGAAGTCTTCTGGAGGCATATAGACCCCTCAGACGGCGGCGGTCAGTTTATAGACCGGGGCGCCCAGTATACCAGCGCCATATTCTATCACAATGAACGGCAGAGAAAACTGGCAGAATATTCCCGGGACAGGTTGCGGGAATCGGGAATCTTCAGACGGCCCATAGCCACCAGAATAGAAAAGCTGGACCGGTTCTGGCAGGCGGAGGGATATCACCAGAACTACCACCTTAAATGTCCCCTGCGCTACAGGCAGTATCGTGAGGGTTCCGGCAGGGACAGAGCCCTGGAGAAAATATGGAAGAATGCGGACAATCTTTGGCCATCGGAGAAAAACAAAGGGGAGGCAGAAAAAGATTCTTCCGGGAAAACTTCAGACAAAAACAAAAATAAGGAAAATTTGACCGCCCTTCAGTGCGGGGTTACTCAAGAGAATCAAACGGAGCCGCCCTTTCAGAATGAATACTGGGATAATAAACGCGAGGGAATCTATGTGGATGTCGTAAGCGGAGAGGTGCTGTTCGCGTCGGTGCACAAATTTGAATCCGGCTCGGGCTGGCCGAGTTTTACCATGCCTCTGGAACCGGAGAATCTTGTGGAAAAAGCCGACAGAAGCCACAATATGATACGCACAGAGGTGCGGAGCAGAAAGGGTGATTCACATCTGGGTCATCTTTTCCGGGACGGACCTGCCCCGACCGGATTGAGGTACTGTATCAATTCAGCCGCGCTGCGTTTCATTCCAAAGGATGAACTGGAGAAAGAGGGTTACGCGGAGTACCTTGAATTGTTTGACGGGGAGTAGGCGGCCCTGGGCACGATTTGCCGGTGTGAAACTTCGATAGAAAGTGAAGCAGTGTTCTGAAGCGTGCAAAGCAGTAAACCGCTTGTAAAATCATAAACCTAACCTTATATTCCCAATACTTAATCGTTTTAGTAATTAATGGATCAGGAGAAAGATATGAATCTTAGAAATTCTACGACCGTAAGGAACGGAAGAAAAAAAGAATCGCTGCTGATGCGGTCGCTGGATAATATTGAAAAGGTGGGAAATAAACTCCCTCATCCGGCTACCCTCTTTGCCATATTCGCGCTGATAGTAATAATAGTATCTGAAATAGTCTACCGCTGGGGGTCGTCCGCTGTACATCCGGGAACCGGGGATACAATAAGAGGTATAAGTCTTCTGAATGCCGAGGGTTTGAGATTTATTTTTTCCAAGGCTACAGATAACTTTGTCTACTTCCCCCCTCTCGGTATCGTGCTGGTGGCCATGATCGGGATCGGTGTGGCGGAAGGTTCCGGACTGATATCGGCCCTTCTCAGACATATGGTTACTTCAGCACCGAAAAGGCTTGTTACAGCCGCTGTAATAGCCGCGGGTGTACTTTCCCATCTCGCCTCAAGCGCTGGTTACGTGGTACTTATTCCGCTGGGAGCAATGGTTTTCGCCGCTTTTAAAAGACATCCGCTTGCCGGGATGGCCGCGGCTTTCTGCGGAGTTAGCGGAGGGTTCGGTGCCAATTTCCTTATCGGTTCTGTAGATCCGATTCTGGCAGGCCTGTCAGAATCTGCTGCAAATCTTATAGAGGAAGGAATTCAGATCAACCCGGCTGTAAATTTCTACTTCATGTTCGTATCCGCGTTCATGGTAGTAATAGTCGGAACATGGATAACCGAAAAATTCGTTGAACCGCGACTGGGTAAATACGGCGGAGAAACTGAAGAATTTGACCACATCGAGAGCCGCGAAAAGAAAGGGTTGCTCTGGGCCGGCATATCTGCAGGTGTTGTCCTGGCGGTTCTTATTCTTATGGTAGTACCTGAAGGCGGTGTGCTTCGTAATCCGGACACCGGATCTATTCTTCACTCCCCGTTTATGGATGGGCTGATAACTGCCATACTTATCTTCTTTCTGGTGCCCGGGCTGGCCTACGGGATAACGGTCGGAACAATTAAAAACGACAAAGATGTAATCAAGCAGATGACAGGATCTATGAAAGGTCTTGCCGGTTATATAGTTCTGGTATTCTTCGCCGGACAGTTTGTCTACTACTTCAAAGAGAGTAACATCGGAGTTCTGCTCGCGATCAACGGGGCTGAACTTCTTAAAAATATAGGGCTTACAGGGATACCGCTGCTCATCTGTTTTGTTCTGGTCTCAGCGGGCATCAACCTCTTCATGGGTAGCGCCTCTGCCAAATGGGCAATTATGGCGCCTATATTTGTCCCGATGTTCATGCTTCTGGGATACCATCCGGGAATTACCCAGGCCGCTTTCCGTATCGGCGATTCGATTACGAACATAATAACTCCCATGATGAGTTACTTCGCCCTCATAGTGGCTTTCGCCCAGAAGTACAACGAAGAATACGGTATCGGCACAATCATAGCCACAATGCTGCCGTATTCGGTCGCTTTCAGTATATTCTGGATGATACTGCTCGCGATATGGATGATTCTGGGATTGCCGACCGGACCCGATGCCCCGCTTCATATGCCCTGAAGCAACGGAAGGATTCGGGTTACATGAAATTTGAATTCTCCGCGGGGTAAATTATGATTTCCCGAATCTATGCGTAATATCCTCCGGACAGGCCGGAACCGGAATAAAAACTATTTTCTGGATTTATACTTGAAATTCAAACCGGCTCATCCGCGCAGAGACGGTTTGATAACATGAATCTATATTTATTACGAGAATCCCCGGCGGATTTTCAGTTAATTCTTATCATGCTGCAACGTAAAATTAAACACCGCGCCCTTCCCCTTCCCCTCACTTTCTCCCCAGACATGCCCCTCGTGGCGGAGTATGATATCCTTAACCATTGTCAGCCCTATGCCTGTCCCTTGAAAATCATCACGGGAATGAAGAGTTTCAAATGACTTAAACAGCTTGTGAGAATAGCGCATGTCAAAACCCACTCCATTATCTTCTATAAAGTAGATTTTATTTCCTCTACGCTCTGTTTCACCAAATCTTATCTTTGCTTCCTCATTCAGTTTAGTAAACTTCCAGGCATTATTAAAAAGGTTCTTTATTACGAGCCGGAGCAGATAGGTGTCTCCCACAGCTTTCATTCCATCCTGTATTTCGATTTCCACGCTGCGTGATGAATCAGCAGAGTGCATTTCTGCCGCTATCTCTTCTGCTATCTTCCCCAGATAAACCTTTTCGAGAATCATCTTTCTTCTTCCCACACGTGAAAGTTTCAGCATATCCTTCATTATCTGATTCAAACGCCTGGCAGCGGCACGCACGCGCTTTAGATAATGTCTTCCGTCCTCATCGACATTGTCACCGTAATCCTCGAGAAGTATCTGGCTGAAACCATCTATAACATGGACGGGCGAACGGAGGTCATGTGACGCTGAATAAATAAAAGATTGAAGTTCGCTTTTAGAGGAGGTCAGCTCTTCTGTGAGCTTTTTAACCTTTCTTTCCAGTTCGATATTATCCGAATCCAGATCTTCTTCCATCTTCTCCAGACTGGTAATATTCTTAAAAACGCAATAAGCCCGCTTGAAATCTCCTTCCGGTTTATAAAGAATATACCCATCAAATGAAATATCCAGGTAAACCCCTTTTTTGTTTCTTATCTTAAGCTGAACGTTCCTTCTACAACCGCATTCCTTTAAATTCAGAAAATTTTCCTCAAAACGGGCCTTCCAATCGGGGTGCAGAAACCCGGTAAAATTTTTCCCTATAACTTCTTCCGGGTTATACCCAAGAGTGTCAAGCCAGGCGGGATTAACATCTCTTATAATTCCATCTTCATTGAGGCATTGATATGGGAGGGGGATCTTTTCGTATAGTTCCTTGAATTTTTTATTACTTCTATTTAATTCTCTGTTTATCTTCTCGAGCTTTTCTACTTTTGCCTTAAGTTCTTTTAATCTGCTTTCATGATTTTCCTTATTATTCATCTTCAGCATATTACGTCAGTCATCCCATCACGTAAGAACTGGACCATTGAGGCATTTCCAAAAAAAAATTACAAAATCTTATACTCTGGAAATTCATCTGTTCTTATCTTAAAGAAAAGAAGCTATTCCAACTCTGACGCGGGGGAGAGTCAAAAAATTACGAAAATTTTATCTCTACTTTATAACCAAGCAATATCTATTCCGGAAAAGAATTATAACATATTAAAAGACAACGGACAAGGTGGCTCTGTATATTGAGGGTTATCCCCCAATTTTTGCCGGTTACTGTATTACCTCCCTCTGGCCCTGTGATCCTGTTAAACCCGGCGGAATTAAATTGACCGTTGCTTTGTCAGCATAAAAAAAAGGGCCCTCCCGCAACGGGGAAAGCCCTTTTACATCTTCTAATATTACAGCGGCTGTTATCTATACGGCTCCCTGATCTATCATCGAGTCTGCAACCTTGATGAACCCGGCAATATTCGCGCCGTTGACATAATTGACAAAGTCGCCTTCCTTGCCGTGCTCTTCACACTGAGCGTGAATCGCCTTCATGATATTATGAAGCTTCTCGTCAACCTCTTCACTGGTCCAGCTGTAGCGCAGACTGTTCTGTGACATCTCAAGCCCGCTTACAGACACTCCGCCGGCGTTAGCGGCCTTGCCGGGCGCGTAAAGGATCTTGCTCTCAAGATAAAGATCCACAGCTTCCGGAGTACTGGGCATATTGGCGCCTTCGGAAACACAAATACAGTCATTATCGATTAAGGCCTTTGCATCCTCAGCGTTAATCTCGTTCTGAGTGGCGCTTGGCAGCGCGACATCACATTTTACATGCCATGGACGTTTGCCCTCATGATATTTGACGCCGTACTTTTCGGCATACTCCTTAATACGTCCTCTCTTGACATTCTTAAGCTCCTTGACAAACTCGAGCTTTTCCTCGTCTATCCCGTCCGGATCATGAATCATGCCGCTTGAATCTGAAAGTGTAACCACCTTCGCTCCAAGGTGTATGCATTTTTCAGTAGCGTACTGCGCGACATTTCCGGAACCTGATACGGCGCAGGTTTTACCTTCAATAGAGTCACCTTTTGTCTTTAGCATCTCTTCAGCGAAGTATACCTGCCCGTAACCTGTAGCCTCAGGACGAATGAGGCTTCCGCCCCAGTTACGCCCCTTACCTGTCAGGACGCCGGTAAATTCATCTCTGATCCTTTTGTACTGACCAAACAGAAATCCGATCTCACGGGCTCCGACTCCTATATCACCGGCGGGAACATCTGTGTTGCTGCCAATATATTTACACAGTTCTGTCATGAAAGACTGACAAAAACGCATAACCTCGTTATCAGATTTACCCTTCGGGTCGAAATCGGATCCACCTTTTCCTCCCCCCATAGGAAGGGTGGTAAGAGCATTTTTGAATACCTGTTCAAAGGCAAGAAACTTCAAGATTCCGAGATTAACCGTGGGATGGAAACGAAGCCCTCCCTTGTAAGGGCCGATTGCGCTATTCATCTGAACCCTGAAACCGCGGTTTATCTGAATGTCCCCTTTATCATCAAGCCATGGTACCCGAAACATAAAAACACGTTCCGGTTCAGCTATTCTCTCGAGTATTTTAGCTTCTCTATATTTGGGGTTTTCTTCCATGAAAGGTATAAGTGAAGTTGCCACTTCATGTACCGCCTGATGAAACTCAGGCTGGTTCGGATCGCGGGCCTTTATCTTCTCCATAAAGGCCTCTACAGCATTAGACATCTGTGCCTCCTTCTCAGAGCTGATGGCAAATAATTGACTCTCATAACCCCCCGACAAAAACACCACAGGGACAGGGATAATATATGATTAAGGGACAAACTGTCAAGTGGTTTCCGGAATTCCTGAAATAGTAAATTATAATGAATCAACCGGAGCTGAAATATCCCGCTCCCCTCTATAAATTATTGTTATAAAACAACATAAATAGTACTTATCTATATGTCTCATTCCTCCTTGAATATCCTCCACACAGGGCATTCTGAACTGCTAATCGAGGGAAGCCGGGTGAAGCTCTTAAAATATTATAAGAATTCATTAAACTGTAACTTATCAAACCACCGGTACCATTAAAAAATTAAGATAGAACAAACTGGGAAAATTAATACCACATCCTGATGGACCGGTTCCGGATCACGCCGTCTCATCCGGGTCAAGCCTCAATCCTTAATCAGATATTCCTTCCCCATCAGAGCTTTCAATTCCTCGGCGGTATAAGGTTTTGCTATAGCGCCGGTTAATCCGTGTTTCGCGTAATCGGTGATTATCGGATCGCTTGAAAATCCGGTTGATATGTATATTCTCGCTTTTGGATCATATTTTAAAATTGCCTCTGCTGCCTCGAGCCCACCCATCCCTCCGGGGACATTCAAATCCAGAATTACAATACCGTAAACGGCCCCCTTTTCCATATATTTTCTGATTGCCTCCTCACCGTCCGAGGCAACATCACACTCGACCCCTAAACCTTCGAGCATCAGGGATACAACCCTGCGAAGCAATTTTTCATCATCCATAAAGAGAACTTTTCCCTTAACGAATCCCATATACACCAACCTTCATAGGAATCAATTAAACGGAAAATCTAGTTAGATGTCGATCATATTCTGTGCCCCAAGTGATTTGAATCTAACATAACGAGCGATTCATGTCTATACTGAAATTGAAAAACAGGGGCAATTTCCTTTTTACATCCTCGTCTGTTTAACCCTATACTTCAGTAATGAAGTCAATATGGATTAAATTGATTACCACAATCAGAAACGATGACTTACGGGGGGAAATATGCGAAACAGCCGGCTTTTCAAGGAATGGGGAATCTTTCACAAGGGAACCGGAAGAAAGAGGCTCAAGTACAGCTTTGCAGACCACCTCGAATATTCTCTTTCAAAGGATAAGTTCACCGCAACTACACGCGACCTGTACTACTCACTGGCCCTTTCAGTCAGAGACAGGATGATCGAGCAGTGGATCAACACCCAGCAGCAGTACCACGATAATGACGTTAAAAGGATATATTATCTATCCGCGGAATACCTTATCGGAAGAGCCCTCACTAATAATCTTATAAACCTGGATATGTATGAAAACGCTAAAATGGCTATGGCAGACCTTAACCTGGACCTGCTGGAACTCGCCGAGGAAGAGATCGAACCGGGACTCGGAAACGGAGGACTGGGAAGACTTGCCGCTTGTTTTCTTGATTCAATGGCTACTCTCGAAATACCCTCTCACGGTTATGGAATCAGATATGAATTTGGAATTTTCAGGCAGATAATCCGTAATCTCGGCCAGGATGAACTGCCGGACGCGTGGCTTAAGAAGGGCAATCCCTGGGAGATAGAACGCCCCGAATACAAATATACAGTAAAATTCTACGGGAAGACAAAAGAGACGGCGTGGAGCGACGGAACTGAAAAAATCGAATGGACAGATACAAACAATGTGATCGGTGTAGCCTACGACACCCCAATAGCCGGCTACGACAACCAGACTGTAAATACACTTAGGCTGTGGTCCGCGAGAGCCTCTAATGAATTTGACCTGGACTACTTTCAGCACGGTGATTATTTGAAGGCCGTTAGAGAGAAGAATATCTCTGAGAATATTTCCAAGGTTCTCTACCCTAACGACAATAACTTCGAGGGGAAAGAGCTCAGGCTGAAACAACAGTATTTTTTCGTCTCATGTTCCATTCAGGATATAATACGGCGCTATCTGGCGGAACACAGCACTTTCGATCAATTCACCGAGAAGGTAGCTTTGCAGATGAATGACACGCATCCGTCCCTAGCGGTAGTTGAACTTATTCGTATATTGATAGACGAACATCACCTCGAATGGGAAGAAGCATGGGATATCACTCGCGGGACCTGTTCTTTTACGAACCACACCCTTCTTCCCGAAGCCCTTGAGGAATGGCCGGCCGATATGCTGGGCAACCTCCTGCCCAGGCATCTTCAAATCATATCGGAAATAAACAGGCGTTTTCTCCAGCATGCAAGGGCGTTTAAAATTGATAATGATTATCTCAAAAGAATTTCTATCGTCAAGGAGGGGGAGAAAGAAAAGATCCGGATGGCACACCTTGCTTTAGCGGGTTCGCATTCAGTAAACGGTGTCGCCGAATTGCATACTAAACTTCTCAAGGAAACTATCTTCAAGGATTTCGACAATTTATTCCCGGGACGTATTATTAATATTACAAACGGAATTACGCCGAGACGCTGGCTTCTGGGATGCAATCCCGATTTAGCGGAACTTGTCTCCGGCAGGATTGGTAAAGGGTGGATTAAAGATCTCAAGCAGATCGAGGGAATAGAAAAGTTTTCAGATGATGACGATTTTCATAGCCGGTTTAATAAGATAAAGAACAAAAACAAAAAAGCCCTTACATCAATTGCCGAAGATCTGACCGGCGTCAAGATAGATCCCGATTCTATTTTCGATGTACAGATAAAGAGGATTCACGAATACAAAAGACAACTGCTGAATATACTTAACATAATTACGCTCTGGCTTCAGATAAAGGATGGTGAGGAAAAGAACATTCATCCGAGAACATTCATTTTTGCCGGCAAGACCGCTCCCGACTACTATGTTTCAAAGATGATAATCAAGTTGATATGCCATGCCGCCGAAAAAATAAACAGCGATCCGGAGAACCGGTTAAAAGTTGTCTTTCTCCCAAACTACAATGTAACGTTAGCTGAACGGATAATACCGGCGGCTGATCTTTCAGAACAGATATCAACAGCCGGATACGAAGCTTCCGGGACAGGCAACATGAAACTTGCCCTAAACGGCGCCCTTACGATCGGCACACTCGACGGCGCGAATATAGAAATCAGGGAGAAGGTCGGTAAAGAAAATATCTTTATTTTCGGACTTGACGCGGATGAAGTAAAAAGATCAGGTAATAATTACGATCCGCGCGAGTATTATCTTCGAACCCCCCTCTTAAAGAAGACAATCGATCTGATAAAAGAAGGTTTCTTCTCGCCGGACGAGCCGGATCTTTTCCACCCCCTTCTAGAAAATCTTCTCGGCAGGGACCGCTTTATGGTTATAGCCGATTTCGATGACTACAGAAAATGCCACCTGGAAACAGGCAGTTTATATAAAGACAGAAAGAACTGGACCAGAAAAGCTATACTGAATGTCTCCAGAATGGGTGATTTTTCATCTGATTACACAATAAAAAAATACAACAGGATGGTGTGGAAGGCTGAACCGTTTCACGTAAAATCACCACTGGATAAACC
>CAZKNG010000040.1:0-19540 GCA_964554125.1 uncultured bacterium
TTAAGAACAGGTGTGAGAGCCTTGCCGAGCATACCATATGCTCCGGTTATGAATATCTTTGACAATTTTCATTTACCTTTCTATCATCCGTCCACGCGCTGCCAATTGTACGGAATGTCATTATCATGCGGATCGATTCTGTGTTCGTCCGGATTGTCATAATTATAGGGTTCTGTAACCGTGTTTATAATTATTGATTCATCAGTACTTATACCTTTAAAGCCGTGACATACACCAGGGGGTATAGTAAGGCGTATTCGATTGTGACGGCCAACGAAAAATTCGTTTAATTCTCCCTTCGTGGGAGAATCTTCTCTGTTATCATAAAGTACAATTTTTACCATTCCGCTGATAGCCGTCATATAATCTGTCTGTTTATGATGATAATGCCATCCTTTTACGACACCAGGGTAGCAGGTTGTCATATAGACCTGGCCGAACTTTGTAAAATCAGGATCATCAGATCTTAGGATTTCCATAAGTCTGCCGCGTTCATCCGGTATAGCATTTAACTTTTTTACACTCACTCCGTTTATCATACAGTTTCCTCCCTCAAGGGATTTTTATTATATCAAGAAATCCATACTAACTTCAAATCAGATTTGTGTCAAGATTACCGTTATAATTATTATGCGCTGCTCTAACTGTTTAGATATAAGTTTTAAGTTAATAATTGTTTCTTAATATTATCCACGATCTAAGTAAGCGGGAAATGCAATTTTCTGATTCAAAGATTTCTGGAATCAAAATATTTCCCTGTTTTCAAATAAATATTGCAAAACCAATAAATAATTGCCTGTAGGGGTAGAATTCTGTTGTTATAAATGCTATAATAGACTGTGAATGTGCGTTGAATTATACATTGACATTATGACAATAAAAGGAAAGCAGAGGACCCGGAAATATGAATAAGATCCCTTTTTTTGATCTTCATAAAGGAATAGGTAAGATTCGTGATGAAATCGACGGAGCACTTGCTGAAGTTATAGATAATTCCGCTTTTGTCCTTGGACCTGGTGTTGAAAATTTTGAGAACGACTTTGCCGATTATTGTGGAGTTAAAAGCTGCGCGGGAACTAGTAGCGGGACTACAGCGCTTCAGCTCGCACTAAACGGGTATGGTATTGGAAGAGGGGATGAAGTAATAACAGTGCCCAATACTTTTATAGCGACAGTTGAAGCGATTGCCATAACAGGAGCAAAACCGGTTCTTGTCGATGTTCTTGAAGAGACAGCGCTTATAGATCCCGCTAAACTGGAAGAAGCAGTGACACCTGAAACAAAAGCTATAATACCCGTAAATTTATTCGGGCAGTGTTGTGATATGGATCCCGTGATGGAGATAGCACGGAAACACGGACTAAAAGTGATAGAGGATTCATGTCAGGCGCACGGAGCCGAATATAAAGAGAGAAAGGCGGGTTCTCTGGGGGATGCCGCTTCATTCTCCTTCTACCCGAGTAAAAATCTCGGCGCCTTTGGTGAGGGAGGAGCCATAACATCAGACGATGAAGAATTTATAGATAGGATAAAGGCGTTGAGACATCACGGCCAGCTTAGTAAAAACGAACATTCAATCCTCGGATACAACTATAGGCTCCCTGCCATCCAGGCGGCTGTTTTGAGAGTTAAATTAAAATACCTGGATGAAGCGAACTCAAAACGCAGAGACCTTGCAAAAAGGTATAGAGATAATCTTAAAGACCTTCCGTTATGGTTCCAACAGGAACAGGAAGGATGTAATGCTGTTTATCACCTTTTCCCCATAGGGTATAGGAATAAGCCGGAATTGACAGAAGCCCTTGACAAATCGCAGATTGGCTGGGGTGAACATTACCCCTTGCCGGTTCACCTTCATCCTGTTTTTTCTGATCTTGGGTACAGTGAAGGTTCTTTCCCCGTGGCGGAACGAATAATGAAAAGAAGTATAACACTGCCTATGTTCCCGGAATTGGAATTTCGGCAGGTGGATAAAGTTTGCGAGGTTATAAGGAGTGTTTTATCCGGTTAATTGTATTTTTCATAAAGGAGGGGAAAACAGATATTTGCTAACTGGGTGACTGAAATTGAGACAGGATGACATCGAAATTAGGCAGGATTCCATGGGGTTAGCTAAAATCAATGAATTAAATTCATCTAAAAGGGGTCTTGACGGAAGCGTTAGCCACAATTGCAGTCGTTTGGGATTCTTTCAGAGAACTTTAAAGCGTGTTGCTGATATAATTGTTTCTTCTATTATACTGATAGTTGGATTACCGTTTTTCCTTGCAATAATAATTCTTATTAAGGTAACATCCAAAGGTCCGGGGTTATTCAAGCAGGATCGTGTCGGAAAGAACGGTAAGATATTTACTTTCCTGAAGTTGAGAACCATGAAAGTCGATTCAGACAATTCCCGGCATAAGGAGTTCTGCAGGAAGTTTATAGAAAATGAGAATTCCGGTGTCGAAATAGAAGGGAAGGATCATAGAGTATTCAAGATCGTGGATGATCCCCGAATAACGGGAGTTGGAAAGTTTTTAAGGAAGACCGGTTTGGATGAACTCCCGCAATTTATTAATATTTTCAAAGGTGAAATGACTCTGGTCGGCCCCAGACCGCCGCTGAAGTATGAATATAAATATTACAATGACTGGCATAAGCAGAGGCTAAGTGTCAAACCGGGGCTTACTGGATTATGGCAGGTAAGTGGAAGGAGCCGGGTTTCTTTTCATGAGATGGTAATGCTGGATCTGTACTATATAGAAAATTGTTCTCTAATGATGGATCTTAAAATTGTTTTAAAAACGATACCGGTAATATTTACCGGTTCGGGTGGTTATTAATTCGGAGGGGAAGACAGGAGTTGATTTGCTGACTGTTGGAATAATCGGTTGCGGGTACTGGGGGCCAAACCTCATACGGAATTTTATTAATCTTGATGATGTTCACGTCAAAACATGTGCTGATCTACTCGACGAGCGTTTAAATCACATGAAGAAAATATATCAGTCGATTGAAACAACAAAGGATTACAGGGATATTATTAATGATTCCGAGATCGATGCTGTGGTCGTGGCGACACCTGTCTCGACCCATTTTAAACTGGCAGAGGAAGCTCTAAACTCTGGAAAACATGTTTTTTGTGAGAAACCACTTACAAATAAAATAGAAGAAGGTATAAGGCTGATAAAGCTGGCTGATGAGAAAGAGTTGACATTGCTTGTGGGACACACATTTGTCTATACCGCGGCTGTAAACAAAATGAAGGAAGTTATAGAATCCGGGGAACTTGGAGAAATATACTACCTTTCATCGTCGAGGCTGAATCTCGGCCTCTTTCAGAAAGATATTAATGTTATCTGGGATTTAGCACCCCATGACATTTCTATTATTAATTATATACTGGGCGATTCGCCGGTATCAGTTTCCTCTTCAGGCTTCTCTTATATAAGATCCGGAATTGAGGATGTGGGTTTCATGACGCTGAGGTATCCCGGTTCTATTGTTGCCAATTTGCATGTATCGTGGCTGAATCCAAATAAGATAAGAAAAACGACCGTTGTAGGAAGCAAGAAAATGCTTGTGTATGATGATATTTCGAGTCTGGAAAAGATTCGTATATATGATAAAGGAGTTGATGTCATTCCGCATTATGATACTTTCGGCGAGTTTCATCTGTCATACAGATATGGTGATATAGATATCCCGAAGCTTATTGACAAGGAACCGTTGAAAATTGAATGTCAGCATTTCCTGGATTGTATTCGTAAAAAAGATAATCCGCTAAGCAGCGGCAGAGACGGTTTAGAAGTAATGCTGGTTCTCAATAGCGCGGGAAGATCGATGAGGCAGCAGAACAGAGAAGTAGAGATCGAATATCCCGACATATTAGATAATTAGAATAATAACAGTTAGGATTATTAAATTGATTTCTGAGAATATTATTACGGGAAGAGGGTTATCCGCGGATAAAAACACGTTAATAGGATATCTGTCGCCAAGGGATGGGGTGGGAGATAGATTGGTTATCGGAGATGAAGCTCGCGTAAGAAGCGGGAGTGTGATATACGCAGGTTCCACCATAGGTAATCGATTGGAAACCGGGCATAATGTGGTTCTGCGGGAAGAAAATGAGATCGGAAACAGATTTTCTATCTGGAATAACTCCGTTATTGATTACGGCTGCAGAATAGGCGATGGAGTAAAAGTCCATTGCAACATATACGTACCTCAGTATACAGTAATTGAAGATGATGTGTTTATGGCGCCCGGTGTTACCATAGCCAACGATATTCATCCGGGCTGCCCGGAATCGGGAGAATGTATGCGTGGGCCTGTGCTTAAAAAGGGGTGCAGGCTGGGTGTTAATGTAGTGGTAGTGCCGTATGTTACCATAGGCGAAGGTTCTCTTGTTGGGGCCGGTTCGGTGGTAACGAAGGATCTGCCTCCGGGTATACTTGCATACGGCAACCCGGCGCGGGTTAGAGCGAAGCTCTCCGAACTGAAATGCAAGACAGGGCGGAGGGAGGCCCCCTACCTGTAATGGGTCCCGTTATGGAAAGATCAAGGGAAAGTAAGAAGATTTTTATTCTTGCTTCCACACTCGTTATAGGGGGAGCGGAGATGGTTTTCCGTTCTCTGGCTGAAAATCTGGAATCCTCGGGTTATAATGTCGAGCTACTGTTCCTCAGAGAGCCGGGGGAAACAGGAGAGAACCTTATAGAGAAGGGTATCTGTTTCAGAAGGGATATTTCCGGGTCGCGATTCAATCCCCTTGCATTATTAAGGTTATTCAGGATATTCCGCAAAAACAGAGACAGCGTACTGCTTGCTCTTGATCACCACAATGTGATCTCGCTGGGTGGACTCGCTTCAAGATGTGCTGGATTAAGAGGGAGTGTGCTTTCCGTGCATTCAACCGGTTTGTGGGGAAGCGGCAGAACATTCAGCCGGCTGGACAGAATACATCTGCGTTTATTCGACAGAATAGTAGCTCTTTCGGATACCCACGCCGGATATCTGGCCGAGCGGGAGGGTGTTCCGAAAAGCAGGATGGTTGTTATAAACAACGGAATAGATACAGACAGGTTCAATCCCGCCGATAGAGAGGAAAAGGGCGGAAGAATAAAGAGGGAAATCGAAATAGGAGATGATGAAACCGTAGTGACAATCGTGGCGGCTCTCAGGCCTGAAAAGAATCATGTCATGTTTATCGAGAGTGCGGGCAGGGTTATGAAACGAGAGGAATCTGCAAGATTTCTTATAGTGGGAGAAGGTGAGCAGAGGGAGTTTCTTGAAAAAGAAACTGAAAGAAGAGAGTTGCGGGGCAGGGTTACCTTTCTGGGCAGCAGAGAGGATATCCCGGATATACTGTCGGCCTCTGATATCTCGGTTCTCTGTTCTCACCCGGTAGTTGAAACCTTTCCTCTGACGGTACTGGAGGCGATGGCATGTGGATTGCCTGTAATATCGACGGATGTGGGTTCATTATCTGATATTATCACAGACCGCCGGGACGGAATATTGATCCCCGCTGGAGATTCGGAGGCGCTTGCGGAAAATATTATCGAATTAATCCGTAACCTGAACCTGAGAGACAGACTGGGAAAGAATGCCAGGAGAAAAGTAGAGCTTAAATTCTCAAAGCAGGAAATGGTAAACAATTATTTAAATATGCTGAGCGATTTATAACGGGTATCTCCCTGAATTACCCGGACTGAATCAGGTTGGAAAAACACCTTATGAACGAACCTGTAAAACTAAAAATAGCCATGATAGGTTCAAAGGGGATACCGGCTTTATTCGGTGGGATCGAACGTCATGTTGAGGAAATAAGCGTGCGGCTTGTTCAAAAAGGTCACGATGTAACTGTATACGGGAGAAAGAGTTTCAGTACCAATGAAAAATACAAAAACGTAGATGTTAGAATTATGCCATCGCTTCAGACAAAGAATTTTGATACAGCCACAAGTTCATTTCTTTCAACTATTTCTGCAATATCAGACAATTTTGATATTATTCATTATCATGGAATCGGTCCTTCTATATTCTGCTTTCTGGGAAGATTAGGAAAAAGCAGGATCTTCTCAACCATACATGCTCAAGATTACAGACAGGTTAAATGGGGCAGAATCGCAAGCCGTATGCTTAAATTCGGTGAAAAAGAAGCCGTATTGAGATCTGACACGGCAATAGCAGTTTCTAAGCTCTTGTCAAAAAAGCTTATGAAGAAATACAAGGAAAAGGTGAATTACATTCCAAATGGTGCAAATACTTATAAAAGTGGTGATTTTCCACTGAATAATGAGTTCGGACTTGAAAGTGACGGTTATATCCTTGCGGCCGGAAGATTTATAGTTGAAAAGGGATACCATACCCTGATCGATGCGTTCAGCAGGATAAACACAGATAAAAAACTTGTTATAGTCGGTGATAAAACAGGGAAGGATGAATATACCCGATCCTTATTGAAAAGATCAGACAGCCGTATTGTATTTACGGGGTTTATGAGCGGAGCAAAACTGAATAGACTCTACAGCAACTGTTATTTTTACGTTTTGCCTTCTCTGGTTGAAGGGTTACCTATATCTCTGATTGAAGCTATGGGCTTTGCCAGACCGGTACTAGTCAGTGATATTCCCGAAAATCTGGAAGTTGTAGAAGATATGGGAGTTACATTCAAGAGGGGAGACCAGGAAGACCTGAAAGTGAAGTTGGAAAAGGTTTTAAAATTCGAAGAAAGCCGGAGAAAAGAGATTGGAGAAAGATGCCTTCAGAAAGTGAGCAATTTCTATAATTGGGATCTTATAACCGATCAGCTTGAAAATGTCTATTTAGAAACAACAAAATGATTGTAAGATTGATTTCGATTTCATATTTTAACATAGATACACTATATTCTTGGCCGGCCTGATTTTCTTGGGTATATCGAATTTTCAGGAAGGGGGAAGGGCGATGAACAGAACGGGAAGGATTTTTAGTTTTATTTTCCTATCAGCTGTTTATTTGTTTAACTTAAGCTGTGCGGGTAAACAGATACGCAGAACGGATGATTCTGGAGATAAAAGGGTTGGAAAGGATCTTGCTGTTAATAAAGAGGTTGTCATTACCGGTGAAGCCCAGCAGCAGAAAAGAGATGAAGATATATACGATATTGAGAAAGAGATGCCGGAAAACAGAGTATTAAAAGAAGTAGAAGGGATTGAAGAAAAAATAACCCCTTCAGAGGCAGATTCGTTTTACGTTGAGGACATAACTGGCAATAATACTATAAGTAAAAATTATGTAATAGGTTATAGAGTTCAAATCTTCGCGTCTGAAAATCTCGAGAGAGCAAAGGAGATAAAGAGACAGATCGAAAAGGAAATATCGTTGAAAGTTTATATTGAATTTGAAAATGAAATGTATAAAGTAAGGGTTGGTAATTACAACTCCAGGGAAGAAGCTGAAGAGGCAAAAAAGATTGTGAGATCACATTTTCCTGATTGCTGGATTGCCGAAACTACGATAAGAAATTTTGATTAGTATGCAAAGGAAAAGTTATTATGCCGGAATTAAGAAAAAGTCCCATTCTTAAGAGATGGGTGATTATTTCCACTGAAAGAGGCAAAAGACCTTTAGATTTCAAGGTTGTACGAGATGAACCTAAGGAAGGTTTTTGCCCTTTCTGCAGCGGCAATGAGGACAAAACTCCGCCGGAGGTACTTTCGTATAGAGACTCAGGGACAGGACCGGATTCACCAGGCTGGAAGGTAAGAGTAGTACCTAATAAATTTCCAGCTTTGCAGATTGAGGGGGATTTGAATAAACGTGGTGAAGGGTTATACGATATGATGCAGGGGATAGGAGCTCACGAAGTTGTAATTGAATCTCCTGACCATAAAAAGAACTTACACTATCTTGGGAACGACCATATAGAGAGTGTTTTTTGCGCCATTCGTGAGAGAATGATAGACCTAAAGAAAGATCCCAGATTCAGGTATATTCTGGTATTTAAAAACTGGGGTAAGGAAGCGGGGGCTTCGCTTGAACATTCGCATATGCAGCTTATTGCTACTCCTATTATTCCCAAGAGAGCTATTGAAGAACTTGATGGCGCAAAAGCGCATTACGCACAAAAAGAACGTTGTATATACTGTGATATAATAAATCAGGAATTGAAGGATAAAAGACGTATAGTATATCAGAACGAGTATTTTATCGCTCTTTCACCGTTTGCCGCGAGATTTCCCTTTGAGACCTGGGTGTTGCCCCTTAAACATATATCAGCATTCGAAAAAACAGATAGGAATTGTTTTCCTTCCCTGGTAGACATCATGAAGACAGTTCTTTTGAAACTGGACAAGGCTTTGTTTGATCCGCCTTTTAATTTTATCATACACACTTCACCCTGCAACGGGATAGATTTTAATTATTACCATTGGCATATCGAAATAATTCCAAAACTCACAAAGGTGGCTGGGTTCGAGTGGGGAAGCGGGTTCTATATTAACCCGACTTCACCTGAAGAAGCGGCGGAAGAACTGAGAAATATAGATATTTCCGGTGATAATCAAAATCTTTAGAAGAGAACGGAGAAAGCATTAAGTGAAACCTGAAAACCTCAATATTGCTATTATTTCATCTGAAATTGTTCCCTTTTCGAAGGTAGGAGGACTCGCCGATGTCATCGGAGCTTTGCCGGATGAAATAGCCAGGAAAGGGTGCGAAATTACCATATTCACACCCTTATACAAATCTATCCGGAAGAATGATTTTAATATTAAGAAAGAAAGTATAAATGTCCCGGCTGTAAAAGTGGATGGCAAGGAGAAACGGGTTCAGATATTTTCCGCAAAGAAGCCGGGAACAGATATTAAAGTATACTTTATCTATAACGAGCAATATTATGACAGAGATGGTATATACACCGTTCCTGAGACCGGAGAGGCATTTGAAGATGAAGATGAAAGGACTATATTTTTCAACAGGGCTGTCATTGCTGCTGTAAAAAAGCTTGATATCTATCCCGATGTTGTTCACGCAAACGATTTTCATTGCGGACTTATAGCTCCACTTATTTCGCTGGAGGAATCACAAGATAAACATTTTGAGAAAACCGGAACGGTTTTCAGTATTCATAATCTCGCTTATCAGGGTAATTACAAAGCGGATTTTATACGTAAAGCGGGACTGGATTCGGATCTTTTCTATCCTATGGGACCATTTGAATACTACGGTGGAGTAAATGTTATGAAAGCAGGTATAATCTACTCCGATATTATAAGTACGGTCAGCAAAAAATATGCAGAAGAGATAACTCTGTCAAAGAAATACGGTCATGGTATGGAGAAGATTCTCTGGGAGAGAAGAGATGATATTATCGGAATTCTAAATGGAATAGATACAGATATCTGGAATCCCGGAACAGATGAACTGATAGAGTGTAATTACTCGGCGGATAACCTGAGCGGCAAAGCTAAAAACCGCAAAGCCCTTCTTGAAGAGTTTGACCTTACCGAGGACAGGGGGGCTCCCGTTATAGGTATTGTCTCGAGACTTGTAGATCAAAAGGGATTTGATATACTGGCTGAAGCCATGGATGAAATCATGAAGATGAATCTTAAATTGGTAATACTTGGGACAGGCCAGGAGAAATACCATAAACTATACAGCAAAATGAAGAAAAAATATTCATCCAAGCTGGGTCTTAAACTTGAATACAACAATAGGCTTGCTCATTTAACAGAAGCGGGAAGCGACTATTTCCTCATGCCTTCCAGGTATGAACCATGCGGTCTTAATCAGTTGTATAGTTTGAGGTACGGGAGTATTCCCATAGTTCGAGCGACAGGTGGATTAAAAGATACTATAAATAATCTTTCATCATACGGCGAAAAAGGAAACGGCTTTGTATTTGAAGATTACAGCGCTTTTGAATTGACTAAAGTAATAAGGGAAGCTGTTGATTTTTTTAGAGATGGAGAAAAGGTTATGGCAGTGCGTAAGCGGATTATGATGGAAGACCATTCCTGGGAAAAATCCGCCAAGAAGTACATATCGATGTATAAGAAAACGGCAGGCGGCAGTAAAAATGAAGTTGACAAAGCGGTAAAGTGAATAATATAATTAATGTGTGAGCGGGAATAGCTCAGTTGGTAGAGCGCAACCTTGCCAAGGTTGAGGTCGCGGGTTCGAGCCTCGTTTCCCGCTCCATACTTTTTATGCGGCGGCATAGCCAAGCGGCTAAGGCAACGGTTTGCAAAACCGTCATTCACCGGTTCGAATCCGGTTGCCGCCTTTTTTTATTAACACTGATAGAATCAAATTCCATCTGAAAAATAGAGTTTTAGGTTACGTCGCAGGATATCTGAACTTACGCGGACAAATAAAAGATCCGTGAATTAAATTTTATGCTTTGACAATTCTCTTAAATGCGCTAAATTCTTCTTATGAATATATTGCCGGGATGGCGGAATAGGCAGACGCAGCGGACTTAAAATCCGCTGAAGTAACAAGCTTCGTGCGGGTTCAAGTCCCGCTCCCGGCATTTCTTCAATACTATCTTAAAAGCGATCCGATATTATTAAAATCTGAAACTTTTCAAAGCGCTCTTATCCTGTTTTTCCTTCCTCATTATAACAGGCGATTGAAGATTAGGACTTAAAATATCTGACAGGGGAAGAATTATAAGATTCAAGCAGTTCTATAAATCGATGAATGTTAAGATTATATTTATCCTGCCATATTGGCATAAGGTGGATAATTGCAATAATCATGGATGATTATCTGCTTTACTTAGAAAAGTAGATTAATTCCTATAATAAATCTTAAAAGAGAAGCTTAGATAAACAGTTGACTAAAATAAAATTCTCGGATAGCTTTTCGGTATGGCCCAGAAAAAAGAAATTGAAATCGGAAGAGAGCATTACAACTGGGAGAGTGAAATACTCCGGCAGGGCGAGCTATACCTTGTGGGCGGAGTCGTAAGAAATCTTCTTTTTGGTTTTGATGAGGAATCGCTTGATACAGATTATCTTGTCAGAGGTCTCAAACTGAATAAACTGGTTGCCATCCTGGATGAGTACGGCAGGACAGATCTCGTAGGAAAGTCTTTTGGTGTCATCAAGTTTACCCCGAAAGGAGGTAAAACAGTTGATATAGCTTTGCCACGCACGGAACATTCCACAGGTATAGGACACAAAGAGTTCGAAGTTAACGCCAATCCCGGAGTGAGAGTAGAGGATGATCTTGTAAGACGCGATTTTACTATAAATTCTATTGCCTTAAATCTAAGAGACATGTCCCTTATTGATCCTCTTGGAGGTTCGAAGGATATTAAAAATAATCTGCTCAGAGTTAACAGGGAGGGATCGTTCGAGGAAGATCCTCTCAGGATGGTAAGAGGGGTTCAGTTTTTATGCAGATTCAATCTTAAAATAGACAGTAACACGAGAAGATATATTAAACGTGCATCTTCCATGATAGAAAGTGTTTCTGGTGAAAGATTAAAGGATGAGTTTAACAAATTACTTCTCCTCTCAAAAGAGCCCGGGAGAGGATTTATTTTTATGAAGGAAACGGGACTCTTGAGTTATCTTTTACCTGAACTGGAAGAAACATTCGGCGTAGAACAGAATGAATACCATCCTGATGATATTTTTCACCATTCGATAAAGAGTTGTAACATTGCTCCTCAGAAACTTAACCTGAGGTGGAGCGCATTGCTTCATGACATCGGAAAAAAGAACACTAAGAAGGAAAAAGAGGGAAGAATCGTTTTTTACGGGCATGAAAATGAAAGCTTGAGAATCGCGAAAAATATTCTAACCAGGTTCAGATATTCAAAGAGATTTACAGCTAACGTGTGTCACTTGATAAAGAACCATATGTTCAATATTACGGAAGATTGCAAAGATAGTACTGTAAGAAGATTTGTATCAAGAGTGGGTTTTGAAAACCTCGGCGACCTCTTTGATCTAAGGGTAGCTGACGCTCTGTCAAGGGGTGATACCGATTCTGTCTATAATGTTAAATGGCTTAAAAAAAGAATAGAGGATCTTATTAAAGCCGATTCCGCTCTTGCTACATCAGATCTGGAGATTGACGGGTATGATATTATGAGGCTTACGGGAATAAAGCGGGGACCCCGTGTTGGGCAAATACTCAAGCGCCTGCTCCAGGAAGTAATAGAAAAACCTGATCTTAATACGCGCAGTAAATTGTCAGAATTTGTAGTAGAAGAATATAGAAATAATAAAAATATAGAATGAGGTTTCCGCGGGATGATGTCAGGGGGTATCACTCATTACTTATCCGATTGAAATATAAAACCGAATATAAAGATTAATGAGGTATACTGAACCGCAGAAACCTCAATTCGTAAAATATGCAGCTTTAAAATGAAAATCAATAAATAAAGAGGAAAATTCAGCGGGCCGCAATCCGGTATCAAGCGATTGAACAGGAGGAGAAATGAATTCCGAAGAGATGTTCATAAAGAAAATAATGAGGCAGCGTTTTCCTTATAGACCGGAGAAAGATATTAAATCACAGTCTCATAAATGGGAAGTCACGCCTGGAGAATATATAACCTCCTGGCTTAGACTTAATTTACTGAACTGTCGGAAAGAGAATAAATGTGACAGGGATCAGAGATGCAGTTTCTTCAGCTATTCTGATCTAGCGAAACAGAATTACAGTATTTGCCGTGAAATGATCTTAAGACTTGAAAATGGGCAGATAAAATGTGATTTTGATATAGATAAGAAAGAAGGCTGACACATAATGCCAATATGACATTATTGGCAGAACAAGACTGACACAGAGCTAGCTGAACTGAAATGTCGGTTCCTGGTGCTGCGACTATAAGATGTTGTAAATAATGCAGTTGTAAGTTTATCTTCCTATGATATTATTTGGCATGGAAGTTGTCTCTATATAAATATAAGAATATGAATTTTAATTTTTTAAGGATTAAAGAAAATGGAGGTAGATTAAATGGGTAAAGTAATAGGTATAGATCTCGGAACAACGAATTCATGCGTTTCTGTTATGGAAGGTGGCGAACCGGTAATTATATCCAATCCGGAAGGTGGCAGAACTTCTCCTTCAGTTATTGGATTTAAGGATGGAGAGAGACTTGTTGGGAATCTTGCAAAGAGACAGAGTGTTACAAATCCAACTAATACTATTTATTCGATAAAAAGATTCATGGGAAGAAAATATTCAGAAGTTAAGAATGAAATTTCTGAAGTTTCCTATAAAGTAATAAAAGGTGATAAGGGTGATATCAGGGTAGATGTTGAAGGAAAGAAGTATTCTCCCTCAGAATTATCAGCTATGATTTTGACTTATTTGAAGGAGTCAGCCGAAAAGTACCTGGGCAGTAAGGTTGAAAGAGCCGTTATCACTGTTCCAGCCTATTTTAATGACAGTCAGAGACAGGCGACAAAAGATGCCGGAAAAATAGCAGGTCTTAAAGTTGAAAGGATAATAAATGAACCAACCGCGGCTTCCCTCGCCTACGGTTTGAATAAGGATGAGGAAAAGACAATTGTGGTTTTTGATCTGGGCGGCGGTACTTTTGATGTTTCTATACTTGAATTGGGTGAGAGTGTATTCGAAGTAAAAGCGACGAACGGAAATACTCACCTTGGGGGAGATGATTTCGACAAGAGGATAATTGACTGGCTTGTTGATGAATTCAAGAAAGAGCAGGGAATTGACCTTTCGAAAGATCCAATGGCTCTTCAGAGACTCAGGGAAGCAGCTGAGAAGGCGAAATGTGAACTTTCAACAGTGCCACAGGCAGAAATCAATTTGCCTTTTATTACAGCGGATTCGAGTGGTCCAAAACATCTTAATACAAAAATCACAAGGGCTAAATTCGTAAGCTTAACAGGAGACCTTATAGAGAAAACTGTTGAGCCGTGCAAGAAAGCGATGAAAGATGCCGGGATCAAAACTTCTGATCTTGATGATGTTATTCTGGTTGGAGGAACGACGAGGATACCGGCAGTTCAAGACAAAGTTAAAGAGATATTCGGGCGCGCTCCTCATCAGGGAGTAAACCCCGACGAAGTTGTAGCTCTCGGCGCCGCAATTCAAGGCGGGGTCCTTGCGGGCGACGTAAATGATGTTCTTTTACTCGATGTAACTCCTCTTTCTCTCGGTATCGAGACTCTAGGCGGAGTTATGACCAAGTTGATTGAGAAGAATACAACTATTCCGACAAAGAAGAGTGAGATTTTCTCTACAGCCGCTGATAATCAGACCACTGTAGATATTCATGTTCTTCAGGGTGAAAGAGAAATGGCAGCTCACAACAAATCGATAGGTAGATTCCAGCTTGCTGGACTGCCGCCTGCACCCAGGGGGGTTCCTCAGATCGAAGTAACTTTCGATATTGATGCCAACGGTATATTGCATGTATCGGCGAAGGACAAAGCAACAGGCAAGGAACAAAAGATAATCATTCAGGCATCAAGCGGTTTGACCGAAGATGAAATTGAAAAGATGGTCAAAGAAGCAGAGGAACACGCTGAAGAAGATAAAGAGAAGAGAGAGCTAATAGACTTAAAGAACCAGGCTGAACAGATGAGTTTTCAGACTGAAAAACAGCTGGAGGAATATAAGGATAAGATCCCTTCAGGTGATATGGATGAAATAAGAAAAGTTCTGGAAGAATTGAAGGAAGCATCCAAGACTGACGATAAGGATAGAATAAATAAGGCAATTGAAAATCACAATCAGGTCTGGCAGAAAGCTGCTCAGCAGATGTATCAGCAGAGTTCCTCCGAGCAGCAGAATGCATCAGGTGACGCGGCTTCTTCTGGTGAAGGCAGTGAAGCTTCCAGTGACAGGAAGGATGAGGATGAAGTTATGGACGCGGAATATGAAGTTGTCGATGAAGATGACAAGAAATAAGATTTGCGTTGCCATTATCAATAATTTTGTGTAGCTTTAATTCGACAGGTGGGCGATTAGCTCAGATGGTTAGAGTATCTGCTTGACATGCAGGGGGTCACTGGTTCAAATCCAGTATCGCCCACCATTTAGTTTTTTTATAAATAAGAGTATTTAATAATATTATGAGTAGATTAACTTTTCCAGACGGATCCAGAATAGAAACAAACCCCAATGATACCTTCATGGATATCCTTGGGGGGTTGCCGCAGAAAGTACGCAAGAAAGCTGTAGCTGCTAAAGTTAACGGGGAAATATATGATTTGAGAGAAAGAGTAAATTCTGACGGGGAACTTATAATATTAACAACTGACAATGAAGAATCTCTTGAAATAATTCGACACAGCGCTTCCCATTTAATGGCTTTAGCGGTTATGCAGCTTAGAGAGAAGGTCCATTTTGGAATAGGCCCCGCGATCGAAGATGGATTTTACTACGATTTTCTATTTGATAACCCTTTTTCAGCTGATGACCTGGGGAAAATCGAGAAAAAGATGGAGGAGCTGCGGCAGCAGGGCCTTGAATTTACAAGGGAGGAATTGTCCAGTAAAGAGGCGATAAAATTATTTGAGGATAAAAACCAGCCGTTTAAGATCGAGCTGATAGAAGAACTTGATACTGATAAGGTTACTATCTACAGGCTGGGAGATTTTATAGACCTGTGTTCCGGTCCTCATGTTCCGGATATAAAGATGGTAAAGGTTTTCAAACTATTATCTATTGCCGGAGCTTACTGGCGCGGTGACGAAAAAAGGGATATGCTTCAAAGGTTATACGGCACAGCTTTTCGAAAGAAATCAACCCTTGATGAATATTTAAGCAGGATAGATGAAGCAAAACGTAGAGATCACAGGAAACTGGGACCGCAACTGCGTCTTTTTGATATAATTGAAGAGGCGGGAGCGGGGTTGGCGTTCTGGTATCCTAAGGGCTATATACTGCGTGAGATAATCGAAGAGTACTGGAAGAAGCAGCACAGGGAATACGGTTATCAAATGATTACTACTCCCCATATAGCTAAGAAGGAGCTCTGGGAAAGATCCGGCCATTATGACTACTACAGAGATAATATGTACATTGTAAATAGTGATGAAGGACAGGAATATGTGTTAAAACCAATGAATTGCCCGGGGCATATACTTATGTATAAAAGCCGGTTACACAGTTACAGAGATCTTCCGGTTCGGTACGCGGAACTTGGTACAGTCTACAGAAATGAGCGTTCAGGGACATTGCACGGATTATTGAGGGTAAGAGGATTTACACAAGATGATGCCCATATATTCTGTACTCCCGAACAATTAGATGAAGAAATTGACCGGTGTTTTGATTTAGCCCATAAGCTTCTTACAACTTTCGGGTTCAAAGATTATAATGTAGAATTAAGTATGCATGACCCTGATAATATGGATCAGTATGCCGGTTCAAAGGAGGAGTGGGAGAGGGCTGAAAACGCGTTGCTTGAATCGGTCAAAAAGAGAGATGTTCCATTCAGGAAAATTCCGGGAGAAGCGGTCTTTTATGGACCTAAAATAGACTTGAAGCTTATCGATGCTCTCGGAAGGGGCTGGCAAGCTACTACGATACAGTTTGACTTTAATCTTCCAAGAAGATTTGATGTCAGATATGTTAATGAAAAGAATGAAAAGAAATTTGTCTATATGGTGCATAGAGCACTTCTCGGTTCTATAGAGAGGTTTGTAGGAACTCTTATAGAACATTACGCAGGTGAATTTCCCTTGTGGCTTTCACCAGTTCAGGTGATTGTATTACCTGTAGGAAGTGAGCATTATGATTACGCCGTGCGATGCGCCGATAAAATAAGGGAAGCCGGAATAAGGGTTGAAACCGACCTTAGAAGAGAAAAGCTCGGATATAGGATAAGGGAAGCGGAATTGGGAAAGATTCCTTATATGGTTGTTGTCGGCGACAGAGAAATTGAAAATGAAAATATCAATGTAAGATCAAAGAAGACGGGGCTGGAGGTAACACGAAAACTCGATGATTTAATTAATGATCTTGTTGACGAGAACTATAATAAAGATTAAATTAGAAGTAACATAAAAAAAGGATTGAAGTAGAGGATTATGCCTCTCACCTTGCAGTCTTAAATGAACTGGTAGGGTTTCATCAGTTGCTAGATCTTATTTAGCGGGTGGAATAACTACCCGCTTTTTTTACAGGAGGTGAAAGATTAAAGGTAGCAAGAGATTCGGGCGTAAAGACAGTGTGCGTGTCAATAACATGATCAATGTTCCGGAGGTAAGAGTGGTTGATGAAGATGGGAATCAAATGGGAGTTATGTCCAGTGAGGAAGCATTGAATATGGCTGAAGAATGGGGGATGGATCTTGTTGAGATTTCTCCAAAAGCAAAACCACCCGTTTGTAAGATAATTGATTATGGAAAATATAAATACGAACAGAATAAAAATGCTCATAAAGCGAAGAAAAAACAGCATGTTACTCGTTTGAAAGAGATAAAACTCAGTACAAAAATAGAGAAGCATGATATTGATTTTAAAATGAGAAACGCGGAAAAATTCTTCGCTAAGGGGGATAAGGTTAAATTTACCATTAAATTCCGGGGCAGGGAGATGCAGCACCAGGAACTGGGATACGAACTCTTAGAGAGTATTAAAAAACGGTTTGAAGATATTTGTGATGTTGAAAAAGAGCCTAAAAGAATGGGCAAAACATTGAGTATGACTCTCGTAAGCGTTTCAGATAAGAAGAAAGCGAAGAAAGGTGAAAATGATGCCGAAGATAAAAACTAACAGAGGAGCTGCTAAAAGGTTTAAATTAACAAAAAAGGGTAAGATCAAGCGCAAAAAGGCATTTGCCAGTCATATTCTCGCTAAGAAGAGTCGTAAAAGAAAAAGACATCTTAGACGACCCACCCTTGTTGACAAAACAAATGAGAAGAAAATTAAAAGGATACTGGGTAAGGGATAGGAATAGAAAAAAATAATTTCATTAAAATAGCTATTCAGATTAAGGAGGCATACAGCGATGCCAAGAACAAAACATAGTGTTGCGTCTCATAGAAAAAAGAAGAAGATTCTCAAGAGAGCAAAGGGATTTCGAGGCGCTCGAAGCAAATTACACAGGACAGCAAAGGAATCGGTCAATAAGGCTCTTCAATATTCCTATCGGGACAGAAAAACTAAGAAAAGAAACTTCAGAAGGCTCTGGATATCCAGAATAAACGCCGCAGCGAGAATCAACGGTATCAGCTACAGCCGTTTAATAGGAGGATTGAAAAAAGCGGATATTGAGATAGACAGAAAGATCCTTTCTGAAATCGCATTGAATGATAATAAAGGTTTCGAAAAACTCGTAGAAACAGCGAAGAAAGCCCTTTCATGATTAATCGGGAGAACATAACAAAGCTTGAAGAGAGTGCCCTTAAGGAGATTTCAGAAACAGGTGATTCTAAGGAACTTGAAAATGTCAGGATCAGTTATCTCGGCCGTAAAGGTAAAATAACACTTGCCCTAAGATCTATTGGAAAGATTCCTGAAGATAAAAGACCTGAAATGGGCAAATTGATCAACGAAGTAAAATCCAGAGTAAACAGCGCATATAAATCAAAAAACTCGAAATTATTGGGCGATTCTTCCGACAAGGCCCCTTACCCCGGAGATCCAACATTACCCGGCAGAAAGAACTGGCTTGGTGGATTACATGTGCTTCACAGGGTTACTAAAGAGATAAAAGAGATCTTTTTCGGAATGGGATACTCCATGACCGAAGGTCCCGACGTGGAACTTGATTACTATAATTTCGAAGCTCTGAATTTTCCAAGCGATCACCCATCAAGAGATGCTCAGGACACATTTTATATAAACCGTGATATATTGATGAGAACTCAGACATCACCTGTGCAGGTCAGATTTATGGAGAAACACAAACCTCCCGTGAGGATAATATCTCCGGGAAGGGTCTACAGGAATGAAACCCCGGATCCTTCACATTCTGCGGAATTTTTCCAGATGGAGGGTCTTTATGTGGATAATAATGTCTCGATGGTTGATTTGAAGAATGACATCACATTTTTTATAAAAAGTTACTTCGGAAGCGAGGCACGCGTAAGGTTCAGACCGCATTTTTTTCCGTTTACCGAACCAAGCGCTGAAGTCGACATGTCATGTTTTGCGTGCAAGGGGAAGGGCTGTTCAATTTGTGGAAAGACAGGCTGGATAGAAATAATGGGCGCGGGGATGGTTCATCCTAATGTATTTCGTTTTGTAGGATATGAGAAGGATCTTTATACCGGCTTCGCCTTTGGTATGGGTATCGATAGAATAGCGATGCTTAAATACGGAATTAACGATATAAGGAAGTTCCTGGAAAACGATCTGCGTTTTCTTGAAAATTTCTGGTGGCAAAAAGGATGGGAATAATAGATTGAAAATAAATTTTGAATGGTTGAAAGAGTATGTAAATATCGAAGAGAATCCGGATAATTTTGCTGAAGATCTCACAATGTTCGGCCTTAATGTTGAAAAGGTCGTAAAGGAAGGTTCACAATTTGAAGGGGTTGTATTCGGCAGGATTATCGAAGTGACAGAACATCCTAAAGCGGATAGATTGAAAATTTGCAGAGTTGAT
>CAZKNG010000041.1:0-19414 GCA_964554125.1 uncultured bacterium
TCCGGATTGTATTTACCTGCCATGCGGTCCAGGTCCAGAAGCGCCTTCTCCCCCGTACTCACACATTTAACTTTAAACCCCTCTCTCTCGAGGTTATACTTGACCAGTTCGCTTATGTCTTCTTCATCATCCACGACGAGAATATTCTTATCGTTCATTTTTCTTCCCCTACCAGTTGGTTTCTGCTCTTTCTTTGAAGGCAGCTGGGCCAACGAAGGAGCTCCATTCAATTTCAGTCGAAACTGTTTGCTCTAAACCGTTCCTCTCTAACTTCAATGTTGAATAGAAAGCCTTGATATCAGCTCCTGCCAAGGTTCGATTTTATACCATTATGAATAATAATCAATGCAAAAACCGGATTTAATCAAGCTCCGGTAAAATTTCTAACAGTATTCTAACAGAAGAAGCAATATTCATCCTTTCCCAGCCCTTTGAGAGGAATTCCGAGGGATAAATCCCTCTTTTATAAAGGATTTACCGATGTTATTCAGATCTTTTCACTCGATAATTCAAAAAAGATCGGGCTGATTATTCCTTATCTGACATATACATTTCCACAAGATAAACATATTTGAAAAAAACACTTGCGGCCGCTGTTGAGCAGAGGACAAATCCCCTCTTTCCTTCAAGAAACCCAAGCTGCAGAAAATACATTCTGAAAAATCTCCAGACGGGATGTGTGATAATTCCCGGAAACCAGAACTTACCGTTAATATACAATTCTTCGGCGCCCCGTTTCGTATACTTTTTCATCCTGTCGAGATAATCTGAAATATCCCTGTAAGATTTGTGGTACATATAATTCGTAAGTTTCAAAACCTTTCCATCGAGCAATAATTTTTCATGTACGGAACGATTATTATATTCTCCTCTACCCGAACGGAACAAACGTAAAACCCAATCGTTATTCCATCCGCAAAAACGAATTTCCCTTCCCATAAATTGATTTTTCCTTCTGATAAAATAACCGTCCGCCCGCGGAAAATGCAGTTCTTTTTTTATTTCTCCAATAAGCCCGAAAGAGAGCATTTCATCCGCGTCCAGAATCAATGTCCATTCTTTCTGAGCTTTCTTAATAGCCCAATTTTTCTGTTGCGCGTTAGAGACGAATTCCCTTTTATAGACCTTTGCTCCAAAGTTGTTGGCAATTTCAACGGTTCTGTCAGAACTGAAAGAATCAACTATGATCATCTCTCCCACACCTGCCGCACTCTGCAGGCAGGCGCCTATATTATCTTCTTCGTTAAATGTGATCACTATAAGTGAGATATCGGACAAACTCCATTTTGCCACCATTTTACTTAAATCCTTCGGTTTTCTTAATCCTGTCAATCCTGCTGTGCAGACATCACTTCACAAGCAACTTCATATACATCATCTATTAATATATCATCAAAACACCTGGCTTGATCATACAACGGACATTCTCTCTTAAAGCAGGGTGAACATTTGATGTTACTGTTTACTATTCTTGAACGTTTTCCGCGAGGGCCTGTCCACAACGGACTGGTTGAACCAAAGATCGCGACTGTGGGAACTCCAAGAGCCGAAGAAAGATGAATAGGCCCGCTATCATTGCCAATAACCACATCAGCCCCTTTCAGAATTGCCGTCAGTTCTTTTAGATCACATTTGCCGGCCAGATTTATACCCGATCCTTTATCCCTGTCAATTATTGAATTCAAATACTCCCTTTCTCTTGATACTCCCACCGTCACAACATTAAGCCCCTTGTTTTCTCGTAGCAGTTCTGATAATTTCGAATAATTTTCCGCCGGCCACAGTTTGGCTGGACCGTAGGAAGCTCCAGCAGAAAATACGGCATATTCCCCCTTAATCCCCTTACTTTCTATTATATCTTTCCAATTGCCGGGCGGTTCAATAGAGGGAGTATATTCCTTCTTATTTACGTTTTCCCGAGTGAGCTCAATCAGCCTTCTGTGAACATCTAAAATGTGACCCTTCTTGTAATAAGTTTTATCTATGACGTCTGTTAAAAGAAGTGAACGTGAATCAGTTCCATACCCGATTCTTCGTTTTGCTCCCGATAAAAATACTGTAAGAGCCGACGAGAACGATGGAGAGAGCAAAAAACATATTTCCCACCTGCCGCGTGAACGTAATCTTCTTATAAGGGATATTTTGTTTTTCAACCCGCCTTTACTGTATCTGACGATTTGATTTATTTCAGTCCTATTTTCGTATATTTCAGATACATACTCACTGCACGCGGCGCCAATAAAAGCATCGGGAAAAAGTTCCCTCAGATTTTGAAAAAAGGAAAGTGACATAACAGCATCTCCAAGCCAGCTTGGCGTCAATACGAGTATTCTGAAGATGCCGCATTCCCTCTCTGAGGAGTTCTCAGTAAATATTCTATTCATCTATCATTTCCAGTCTGATTCTACTTTACGCTGTTCTACTGACAGCAGATTTATTAATTCTTTAAAGATCAAAGCAGATCAAGAATCAGAATCTTATAAAAGGGCAAAAAAATAGAGATGCCTCTATCAAACTACTGCTGACTTTCAATATCTCATTTCCCATTTATTCATTGAATAATAAATTCTTATAAAAAATATCTATTCCGGCAAGACCTCTTTCACAATTGAGAAAAAATTCTTAAGTGAAAGTTTTTCACCACTTTTTCCTCTAAATATTCTTATGTTGTCGTAAGGGGGTATCCATTTTTCATTTTCATGTTCAGTGAAAAGTCCTATCGTTGAGACTCCCAGAGCCGCGGAATAGTGCAATAGATTTGTATTACCGGAAATAAAGAGATCACATGTAGATAGAAGAGCAATTGTCTCATTCGCGTTAGAAGGAACTATATCAAGAACTTCACTCTTTAGCTCCCGTGAGAATTCAGTTACTGTTTCGCTATGCCATGGTTCTGTCAAGACAAGAAATTTCGCTTTCATTCTGACGGCCACGTTATTAGCCAGATAAGCTATTATTTCCGGTATTACATAATGTTTTTCCTTTCCCTTGCCCGGGTCAACTCCGATCGTTACAATATTCTTCTGGGGTTTTCTGAAGTGTATAATTTGTTTAGCCCTGCTGACATCGCTCTCATCAAGCTTTATTTTAGCGGGTTCTTCGTCAGGTTTTAATCCAATAGAATTTATAATCCCTTCAATTTTCTTACCCTGATAAACATTATTCCTGGGAAATATCTCACAATTTATGAAGGGAAATGAGAGTTGACTGGCGAACCCTATCCGGGCTCTGGCTCCGGATAAATATGCCAGTAAATACCTTTCAAATGAAATATGAACGTTTAAAACTATCGCCGACTGAAATTTCTGTGATTTTATATTCTTTGCTAAATTAAAAAAATAGCGGTTGTAGAACTTTAATTTATCTCTTTCATATGTGATTACTGAACTGAACCTTAAAACATTTTTAGCAATTTCAGCATGGGAGCTGTCAACAACAATGGTTTTCTTTATATGTGGAAAATTTCTATGGAAATAATTAATTACCGGATAGGCAAATAAAAGATCTGAGATATCTCCGGAATCGATAAAAAGTAGCTTCGTCGAACTCGTTACATCGCCCGGGAGTATAAATTGCCGGTCCTCTTTAAATCTTCCGGCAAGATGCGAACAAAACCGAAGCATGAAACTGATTTTACCTTGCTTATCAACCATAATCTGGATTCCTTCAACATAACATATATCTCAATCTATTTAATCAAGCGAGAAAGAAATCGCGTCAACAAGTCTATTTACAAACTTGAATTTCAATCCTTTCCTTATTCTCTTCGGAATAGATTCGATATCTTTTCTGTTAGTAGCGGGTAGAATAACCGTATCGATACCCGATCTGTGCGCGGCGATAACCTTATCTTTTATAGCACCGACCGGGAGAACCTTGCCGGTCAATGTTATTTCGCCTGTCATCGCGATATTATTCTTTACTTTTCTTTGAAGCGCTACAGAGGAAAGGGCTACCGCCATAGCTACCCCCGCGCTCGGACCGTCTTTTGGAACAGCTCCGGCTGGTATATGCATATGGATATCATTCTTTTCGAAAAAATCTCTGTCCGCGAGTTCATCGGAATAATTCGCTTTTACATAACTCATTGCCGCTTCGGCAGATTCCTTCATCACATCACCCAGGTAACCGGTCAATTTAAGCCCGCCTCTTCCCTTCATATTCAAAGCTTCAACGAAAAGTATAACACCTCCCGCCATCGATTTTGCCATTCCAGTAGCTACCCCGTACTTAGGTTTCGAAAGTTTAGCAAGAGAAGGATATTCCCTGGGACCAAGATAGCTTTTGATATTTCTCGGGATTACTCTGTAGGGTCCTATTTTGCCCTCAGCAAGTTTTCTGGCCACCTTTCTCATAATAGTTCCGATAGCTCTCTCTAAATTTCTGACACCCGCTTCTCTTGTATAATGTTCTATTATCGATATCAGAGCTTTATCAGATATTTCAAGTTTACCTGGAGGAATACCGTTCTTCTTCATCTCTTTATCTATCAGAAACTTCTTCGCGATCTGCAGCTTTTCGCTGGTAATATAACCGGAAATTTCCATAACTTCCATTCTATCGAGAAGAGCGTGAGGTATTGTCTCCCGCACATTAGAGGTAGTAATAAAAAGTACTTTTGAAAGATCAAACGGCAAGCTGAGATAATGGTCTTCAAACATATTGTTTTCATCAGGATCCAGAACTTCCAGAAGAGCTGAAGTGGGATCACCTTTGTAATCCTGCCCGAGTTTATCGATTTCATCCATCATAAAGACAGGATTATTGCTGCCGGCATTTTTTATCCCCTGAATTATCCTGCCCGGCAGTGCGCCTATATAGGTTCTTCTGTGACCTCTGATCTCAGCTTCATCCTTCACTCCGCCAAGAGATATCCTTACGAACTTACGGCCCAGCGCCTCTGCCACACTCATACCAAGCGATGTTTTACCTACACCCGGCGGCCCGACAAAACAAAGAATCGATCCGATAACACCATCCTTCAACTTCCTTACTGAAAGAAACTCCAGAATCCTCTCTTTTACCCTTTGCAAATCATAATGTCCCTTGTCCAGAACCCTCTCAGCTTTATTTATGTCTAGTAGATCGGTTGTAGACTTATTCCAGGGTAGGTCCAGAATCCAATCGAGATAAGTCCTCGTTACAACATATTCCGATGAATTAGAAGACATCATAGAGAGTCTGGACATCTGGTCTTTTGCGGCTTCAGCTACCTGTTCAGGCAGAGATTCATTTTCGATTCTTTCACGTAACTGTTCCTGTTCAATTGATATATCTTCACCAAGCTCCTTCTTTATAACACGTAATTGCTTTCTCAAAAAATATTCACGCTGTTCGCGATCCATATCCTTATGCATATCTTTCCTTATTTTATCTCTTATTTTCGCAATCTCCAGCTCGTTATCGATATGAGAGTATATTTTTTCGAGTCTTTTATAATTGTTCAAGGTTTCTAATATTTTCTGCTTCTCATCTATCTCTACCGATAAATTTGATGCCAGCAAATCTGAAAGGCGGCCGGGATCTTTAATGCCCATGACAATATTTTTAAGTTCATCCGGATAGTTTTCCGATTTATCAATAATGCTCATAAATGCTGTCTGGACATTGCGGACGAGAGCTTTTGCTTTTCCACTATTGCCGGCAGTTTCTTTTAGAACTTCTATCTTAGCTCTCATTGGGTTCGTTTTCCTTGAATATCCCTTTATTTTCACTCTGGAGAGACCCTGCCCAATTATTCTGATGTGTCCGTCAGGAAAGCGGGCCATCTTCTGTATAAGCATAGCGCAGCCTATACTGTAGAGATTGGGCGGCTTGGGGCGTTCTACATCTCTGTCTTTCTGAGTGAAGACTCCAACTATTTTATCCGAATCAAGAGCATTATCCACTTGCTTGATCAAATCCCTGTCAGATAGAATAAGGGGGACAAGCATATACGGGAATATCACTCCGTCATTGATAGGTATAACGGGCAGCTCTTCAGGAATTTCATGAAGTAATTCTCTTTCTTCCTTTAATTCTCTCAACTCTTCAATCCTTCTAAGATATCTATTCAGTCTATCTCTATTTTTCTGACATCATCTTTATCAGGTGACTTCTTCAGTATTATCTTTAATAATCCGTTTTCATAACAGGCTGAACGATTCTCGCGGTCAACTGAAACCGGAAGTTCAATTTTCCTCGCGAAACAACCAACCTCTATCTCTAATTTATGAAATTGTTTTTGCTCGGGATTGAATATACCTTCTCTCCTGCCGCTGATTTTCAGAAATTTACCATCAGTTACGACACTGATATCTTCACCTTTCATTCCCGCGATATCAACAATAACAATTACATCCTTCCTTGTCTCGATTACATCAACCGAGGGTTCCCATGAAAGGTCGGCATGAAACTTCATTTTTTCACCTTCTGTCTCACCTGATATAAAGGCATTTGCCAGGCGTTTAATCAGATCTTCATTACGTGATCCCATACCATACTCTATTATTCAAAGTTTACGTAAGATTCTCTTAAAGGGTAAAACCCATTTTCTTAACAGAATAGTCCAGACAACATTTAAAGTCAATTGAGATTATTCGAAGGTTTTTAAGAATATTTTACCATCCTCTTTATTATAAATTTTCTAACGTTAAGAAGCATTTATTCTACCTTAGGATGCAGGTTAAACCGAAGCACTGTATCCTCAGATCTGATATTTTCACCCCTCGAGATAAGTCCCGGTGATATTACTTCCATCTTTGCCTCATTAAGTTTAAGTACATCCCCCCGGGCTACTGTCTCGAACTTCTCTGGATCAACACTATATTGATTAAACCTGTCCCGCTCGGAGATGAGCAGATATTTACTGCATATTATCCTTTCTACTCCAAGACGCCTGATTAAATGAACGACCCCTGAGATCTTCCATAGATCCGATGACAGAATAACCAGAGTGCTTATCTTTCCTCTTCCGCTTTCGTATAGATCGTTTATTATACGCTGCGCCTCATACCTTCCCATACCACCCTCTATAGTAATCATTCCATCACCATCCTGATAATATCTATTGCCGTTCCACCACCATTTGCGTGTTGAGCTGTTCTCTTTGTTTCTCTTTATTTGAACCTGCCGCGTTTTTGATACCTGTCCGTGAATTATTGAAAAAACTACAAGAACTGCCGCGCAGATCTTTATAAAATACCCTTTTTTCTTCAAACCGGCTGCCGCGCAGAGAAAGATAAGAACTACCGACGCCCCGTAGCTTTTCATCTCAATATCATTCTGGAAAATTGCCGGATAGTAATGCCCTGCTAAAACTCGAGGCGCCCTGCAGAGAACCTCGCAAAGAAAATTTATCGGCACAGATATAATATTCCGGATAATATTAACAGGGATAACCAGATAGATAAATCCCGCGTATAAAAAAAGAGTTATCGGCAAGACCATAAGCAGATTTGCCAGGGGCGATACAACCGGGGACCTTTTAAAGAGGGATAAAATAAGAGGAAGTGTAAAGAGATTAACTGAAATAGTTATAACTGCTGAAGCAATTATGAATTTAATAATCCTGCCCGAATTGTTACCGGGAATAATTATTTTAATTCTTTCGATAACCGGTATTCCAAGAGACGCTATAGCGGCTACAGCAAGAAATGAGAGTTGAAAACCAACGTTGAAAATTATCTCTCTGTCAAAAAGTAAGATCAGAAATGATCCGGAAATAAGAGAATTCGTCAGGTTCGCGCGAATATTTATTACTCTATATAAACTTATTGCAAAATAGAGGGCTGAAGCTCTCATTAGTGACGGGGGGAAATCCGCTAAAGCGGTGTAGGAAAGAACAAAAAACAAAACTATTAACTCTTTCCATCTTTTCGCAATACCGGAGAGCATTAAAAGAACAGATAAAGGGATTACTATCAAACCTAAATGCAATCCGCTCAAAGCAAGAAAATGAGAGATGCCGAGATATCTGTAATTATCTTTTAATCTATAGGAAACCCCTTTTCTATCCGATAATATCAGAGCTCTGAGCATATTCCGGCTTTTCACAGAAAGCGGTTTTCCTGAAAGCTGCTCAAGCAGTAATTCTCTAAGAGAGTTAAGCGGTTTGAGGGTATCTTTCTCTAAGTTACAACCATTGCCGGACTTATGCTGGATTGAATCAAAAGCTCTATTATTCTGCTTAACAACCCATGCTTTATTGGATTCTATACCACCTATTAAGAACACAATAGATGTTATAGATATAAGAAAGAATCTGTTCTTTCGGCTGATTATAAATGAGTTTGAACAAGAGTATCCTGAAGCTCTGCTCCAGGAGCGCCGGCAGGATAAAAAGTACAGAACTAATATTACAGACTGAATAATTACTAATGTAGTAATTGAAGGGACTGCAAGAGCCCCGAACATATAAAAAAGGCCCCACCACACTAACATCACATACCTCCAACGGCCTTCGGTCTATTTTAATGCCACACTATTTCTAACGTAAAACCCCCATCTTATTCACAGATATACGAAAGGTCGGAATAATTCTATATTAAGATTACTCGTAACCTTAACACTTATGGATTATTTTGCATATATTTATTCGGGAGCTTACCGCAAAAGCACCATCTTCTTGGTTGCAGTGAACTGATCAGTTTTCAGCCTGTAAAAGTAAACTCCGCTTGCGACAGGTCTTTTTCTGTTGTCCATTCCATTCCATTTAATACTATAGTTACCTATTTTCTTAAAATCGTCTAACAAGGTTCTTATCAACCGTCCGCTAACATCATAGATGCTTAGATCAACATGAGAATCAATTGAAGGTCTTTATTATTAACCTGCATGATTATAGCTAAAACAGAATAATCACTTCTATTTTTAATAACTACTTCAACTTCTACTACACCATCAGCAGTTACGTTACCGCTTATATTCCTTTTACATTTCTTTACTTCTATAGATTATTAAATTTATGCAGTAAATTATCAAGGGGCACAATGCTCCAATTTTCTTCATCATATGGAACCAAATCAAATGCCATAGAGGTCTTTTTACTTCTCGTCGTAACCCAGTATTCCTCTTCTTCTCTGTTACTTATAAAAGTTATCCAGTAAACACCAGATCTCAGGTACAATCCCAGCCAATCTACCTGATAACCTTCAGATTCAGGATACATATCCCTGAGTTCTGAAATATGCCTGTTAAGCTTTATCGAGCATTGCCCATATCCAAATGGTTCCCATTTTTCATCTTTATTTATATGAACTGCCCCGATAGATCTTTCGTTACTTAAAACGAGAAATGTATAGTATCTGAATCTTGCTTTTGAAAGAATATCGCTTCCAGATTCACAATTCACAATATCCTCTTTAAATAATAATAAAACTCTTATTGGTTTGTCTGAAAGAGCGATGTTGCTGATATCCACAGATGTGTCGCTGCTTATGCTTGAAAATAAACTTCCCCCTTCCTTAGCAGAACTCATCCACCTGGTTCTGAAGACTTCTTGTGCAACCTGGTAGACTGTATCTGGTATATTCTTGCTGAAAGCAGAAAATATAAACCCTTTCTCCTCGCTCTTTTGTAAAATGGGTGACAGTTGTTCCTGGCAGAATACAAGCTCCACTGTATTACATAAAACCCCAACTAAAAGCATTCCCACCAACAACATTTTTTTAATGTTCATTTCCCTTCCTTTCTCTTAAAAACAACTTTCGTTTAATTTAATCCCTGTCCATCTGCTTGATTCCAGTTAACCCAATTCAACAACAATATATAATCGGTTCCAGGCCTTAATTCTCTTCATCAGCAAAAAAGGCCAATAATCTTAAAAGATTTTCTTTCTTTATTATTTTTAACTCTAAAGGAAATTTTCCCTTTTCTTCCGCTTATCCCCCTAATTAATGCCATCATACCAAAGGACTGATTTAAGTGTCAAATAAATTTAACTATACAATCAGCCACTTGATTTATGAATAGATAAGCTAGGGCTATACTTGATTTTGTTGGTACCTATGAAGCCTTATTGCCTGACGGTCAACTCGCAAACCATCGAAATGTTATACATATTGTAAATTCAAAAAACTCTAAAAGAAAACAACTCTGTTCCTGCCACTCCTTTTTGCCTTTAACAACGACCTATCCGCGTTTTTGAAAAGTTCAGATTGATTTCTAGCGTCAACGGGGAAGATCGATCCACCTATACTTATCGTAATATTAAGCTCTCTTCCATCTTCCGTCTTGAATTTGGTCTTTTCAATAACATTTCTAAGACGCTCGGCGGTTCTCATTGCCGCCTCTCTATTCGCGCCGGGAAGAACCGCGACAAACTCTTCGCCTCCAAAACGGATAAAAAGATCAATCTTTCTCAAATGGCTTTTAATAGTTCTGGCAATAAGTCTCAGCACCTGATCTCCCGTATCGTGGCCGTATTTATCATTGAATATCTTGAAGTGATCAATATCCATAATCAGAAATCCGAGAAACTTCTTCTCTCTTGATGCCCTCTCAAGCTCAAGCGGTACTTGAGTTTCATAATAATTTCGATTATTTACGCGTGTCAGTTTATCTACAGAAACCATCTGTTCTAACTGAATGTTATTTTTAAGCAGCCTGATTATTCCCTGTCCCAGAATGAAAAAGTTCAGCAGGGTTGGTTTCCCAATATCTTCATCGTTGAAACAGTGTATCTCCAGAACTCCGATCTTTTTACCTTCAGAAACCAGAGGGAACAAGACAACTCTTTTTACATCATTGTGCAATTCGAAAAAGCTCTTCTTCATTCCAAGAGAATCTGAAATAATAAGAAGCTTCTTTCTTTTTAATACTTTTCCGTAAAGCTGGTTTTCTAAAATACTGTCTATATCTTTTTCGCAAATATTTTTATTGCTATGTGTACCAACTATATTCAATTTGTTGTTGAGTACTAAAAAAGCTCTTGAGTTTGGTTTTACTCGCGGGGTCAACGACAATATTTTATTAACCTTGCCGACAACAGTCCTTGAACTATTTAAAGATAAAGCGGATATTATCTTCGCGAAAACTCCGGGGATAAATTCCTTCTGATCTTCCTCATGCTTAACCGGTGATACTGCCTTTAATTCACTTTTATTCATCTCAAGTGTAAACCGTTTTTGATTCCCGGCCTCTTCGTATTCGATATTAATTCTATTTCCGGATTCTCTAATACCTCTCTTAATGAAAACACCTTTTCGGCAAAGCTCTTCCATAGAAAGGTATGACTCTCTTACCAGAGTTCCCCGCTCATCACGGGATAGAGCTTCTATAATACTCCCGATACGCTCCTCGGAAAGCAAATGTCTTGGGATAAGGTTTAAAAGAAAATCGTGATAATCTCTTTTTAATTCCCGATGCATAATACCTGCTTGTCTACCAGTAAGGAATTCTTATATTATCAATTAAACAAAATTGTGCCGATTCCGCTCAAATCATCGATATACAAGCGTCTCGAGCACACGTAAATAGTTCCTTACTTATAAGTATACACTAAACGGAAAATATTTTCTACCCGATAGTAAGTAATTATTTATAATAGGAGATTGTATTGCATATAAAAAAAGAGATCGGGTATTATTCGAAAATCTTGATATATAGAGTAAAATAAGCTATATTTGACCCCAAAAGTGAGTTAACTTTATGAAACATAGATATTTATTTTTATTACTTATAACGTCGATATTTGCCGCGCAGGGTTGTTTTTCCCCCTTTGCCAGAAAGGATATTGACAGTAAAACCCGTTCTGACAGTGTTTATTTAATATTTCCACATCTTATACAGTACAGGAATGCTCACGACAGGGCAACATACTTCTATTACCTCGGAGACCTGAAGACTACCGTTTCATCCTGCGACTCATTGCTGAAAAATATTTCTGAATTAATAAACACAAACCCTTCAAAATCGATCTGTCTTTATCTTGATTCACTTAAGGAAGAAACTCTTGCGTTAAGACATAAGGCTATTGATGAAATTAATGAAAGAGGATGGGAAACTCACGTTAATGCCCTTCTTGATTCTATTGCCAGAAATCATGTCGTAGAAGAAAAAATAGAAATAGTTTACAACTGGAGAACAAAACACTGGCTTGATCATTTCCAGCATAGAGGACGGAGAACTTTTCAGAGATGGCTTGAAAGGGTAGCGAAATACCGAGATATTATCGAACCTATCCTGGTGGAAAATAACATAAGCCGTGATTTCCTATATCTGGCTGTGATAGAAAGCGGACTGAACCCCAGAGCCCGTTCATACGCAAAAGCGGTTGGTCCCTGGCAATTTCTGGCCGGTACCGGTAGAACATTCAACCTTCGCATCAACTGGTGGATCGATGAACGGAGAGATATAATCGCTTCAACACACGCCGCGGCTCACTATCTGAAGCATTTGCATAATCTCTTTGGTGATTGGCAATTAGCTCTGGCAGCTTATAATAGCGGACAATATCGTGTAGCATACGCTATTTCACGACAGAAAACCAGAAACTACTGGCGTTTAAGGCTGCCCGACCAGACCCGCTGGTTTGTCCCAAAGTTCATGGCAGCTCTTACTATCGGACGATCCCCCGAAAAGTACGGATTCAAGAAGCCGACAGAGGCACCCCTGAAATTCGATCTTATTGAGGTAAAGAAATCTACAGATTTGAGACTTATCGCGAAAGCTGCTAACTGCACTTTCACTCACATAAAGAAACTTAATCCGGCACTTAAAAGATGGGCTACTCCTCCAAACATGTCAATCAGATTAAAAGTTCCTGAAGGAAAGGGCCTGAAGGTATTAAAAGAACTGTCCGGCATTGACCCTTCCCAGCGGGTTTCCTGGCACAGGCATCTGATAAAGAGCGGAGAAACTATATCAACAATAGCTTCACTATATGATATTTCGCAGTCAGAATTAATTCGTATAAATAAGATTCGAACTCCACGGTTAATCCGAGTTGGACAGACACTTATGGTCCCCGTAAAAGAAACAGCAGACAATTTGACTGCGGGAACACATTCTCCTTATCTTGAAGTACCTGACCTGCCCGACAGGATCAGAATTAAAAAGAAAAGCGCCCCCTCAAATCACAAGAAAATAATATATAAAGTCAAACCGGGTGATAACTTGAGCGAAATAGCCGAAATCTTCGAAGCTGATCTTAAAGACCTCAGATCGTGGAATAACCTTGAATACTCTTCTCTTATCAAGCCGGGCAGAAAGTTGTCGATCTTCGTCCCTCCCGGCTTTATCCCTTTAGAAGGCGATAACGGGAAAATAAAAATGATTTATATAGTAAAAGAAGGAGATACCTTAAGCTCTATTTCAAGCAAATACGGTACTTCCATCACTGATATTCTGAAATGGAATACAAATATAGAAAAAAACAAACTCTATCCCGGAAACCGCCTGACTATTTTTGTCGATCCTGTTCATGGTTCTTCCCTCTCCGAAACAAAATAATCACCATCGGGGTAATCCCTCTTATCGATCATTGCTTCCCTTGGCGACCCGGCTAAAAGACAATTGGTTCCCACACTTATACCCGCGGGTATTATAGTTCTTCTGCCTATCAGTGTAATCCCCGAATCAAGGTATGACGGTTGAAGAATGTTAACAACATTCTTATCCCCATAACCTATTGATGTTTCTTCCCCGACTTCAGAACCTTTATCTATAATAGTATTCTTTATTCTGGCTCCCGCTCCGATCCGGCATCTGTGGAAAATAATCGAATTCTCTACAACCGCTCCTTTGTCAACCTCAACCTCCGGTGATAAAATAGAGGAAGAGACATAACCTCTTATAAAGCATCCGCCGCATATCATGGAATTCCTGACAGAAGCACCTTTCCCAAGGGCCATTGGCGGATTGTCGTCAGGAACTGTCAGGATATTTGAATTACTGTAGAAATCAAACCCTGAGCGCGGATCGAGTAATCCCTGGCTGGCTTTGAAGTAGCTCTTTATTGTTCCTATATCCAGCCAATACCCCTCGAATCTATAAGCCGCTAATTGTTTATTCGAAGTTAAGTGGGGAATAATGTGTTTGCCGAAATCGAGGTCTTCATACTTCTTTTTCAACCTTTTGAGGATAGATATCAAAAATTTCCTCTTAAAAATATATATTCCCATAGAGGCAAGATTACTGTCGCTTCTCTCGGGTTTTTCCTCAAACTTTTCAATATTACCATCTGAATCGACAGTTGCTATACCACATTGGTTTATCAGTTCATCTGGAACGCAAACAACTCCCATTGTTGCACTTGCCCCGGATTCTAAATGAAAATCCAGAAATTTGCTGTAATCTTCCCTGTAGACATGATCACCCGAGAGTATAAGGATATTTCCACGCTCAAGTTCTTCCAGAACGGAGATATTCTGATAGATCGCGTCAGCTGTCCCTTTATACCAGTCAGCGCCCTTATAACCCAATCGGGGATGAAGAAGGGTTAGCCCCCCCTCTCTCCTGTCAAGATCCCAGGGTTTCCCTATTCCAAGATGCCGCACAAGTGAACGTGAAATATACTGGGTAAGAACAAAAACACGTGATATCCCGGATTTTACGCAATTTGTCAATGTAAAATCAATTATTCTATAAGCTCCGGCGAACGGAACAGCGGGTTTTGCTCTGTATCTGGTTAGAGCACTTAATCTCTGTCCCTTTCCGCCGGCCAGTATAAAAGCAACTAAATCAATCAAACCAGATCTCCCGAAACTATACTCACAGGTTCAATCATACTCCCTTTTCCGATTTTTGAATTCTTCTTTATCTTACTCCCCTTACCAACAGTTGTTATATATCCGCCGGCAGAACCGCCGGTATCAACTCCAATAATCACACCCTCTTCAACCTTGACCATTTTATCGATTACCGCTTTCTTTATCACAGCATTTTTACTTATCTTTGAGAAAGGCAGGATGATGCTATCTTCAATGGATGCTCCTTCAGAGATATCTACTCCCGGGAAAATGATCGAATTTACAACATTACCACCAATAGTACAGCCACTTGCCAGAATCGAATTTGTAACACTGCTGTCTGAAAGAAATCTTGTAGGAGCCAGCTCCTTGCTCCTTGTAAACATCGGCAAATCCTTATCCAGCAGAAAGCAGCGGTCCTCGAGCAAATTCATTGATGTTCTATAATAAACAGACAGTGAACCTATATCCTGCCAGAATGATTTAAACTCATATCCCCCCACCATTCCATCCTCTATCTCCGGCATCAACAAATCAAAGACCAGATCCCTCGGCTTATTATACAACAATTTAATCAGGTACTCTCTATTGAAAAGATATATTCCCATAAAGGCATGTTTATAGTTTGACGAACAGGGTTTTTCCACAAAATCGTTGATTACTCCGGAATTATCGACACTTAACATTCCAAGATATTGGTTCATTGACCGGGCTATCTCTTTAAAAACAATTGTAACCGGCTTGGAAGATTCTATATGATGATCTATAATATTCTGATAATTCATAGTATATACCTGATCCCCGGATAATATCAGCACATAATCCGCGTCTGAATCGTTTATTAGATCCGAGTTCTGCAGAAGCGCGTCTCCTGTCCCCTTGTACCATTGAGCTATCTCCCCGTTATAGGAGGGCTGCAGAATATATACTCCGCCGGTTTTACGATCCAGGTCCCAGGGTTTCCCCATTCCGATATGATTTATTAATGATTTTGGGTTGTATTGAGCAAGAACAAATATATCCTTGATCCCGGAATTAGCGCAATTACTCAGGCAAAAGTCTATTACACGATATCTTCCCCCGAACGGTATCGCCGTTTTCGCCCTGTGTCTGGTAAGAACACCGAGTTCTTTTCCTGAACCACCGGCTAGAATAAAAGAAATTACTTTCACTCTGCCTCCCTGTTTATAAAGCAAAAAAGCCTGTAATAAAGATTATCAGAAAGATACCGACATCGACATTCTGTGTGTAGTATCAAAAAGATCGTGAACCAGCAAGGCGTAATCAAATCCTAATGATACTCCCCAGTTGCCGAAATCTTCAAGAAGAAAACCCGCACCGGCAGTTGGCCTTCCCATATCTAATCCTCCCCTGAGAGCAACGAGTTCTCTGATAAACAATTCAGCTCCGACGTGAAAATCAACGCTTGCTCTACCCAGCCAGTATTGAGCCCCCTGTCTTCTGTTTGAAAACCTGAAATCCCCATCAGCCGCGAGAATTAGTACGCTGTTCATATCTTCAATGCGCAAGGGGTAACCAAATCCAATCTTAAGCGCGGGATATATATATTCTTTTTTACCCGTACTCCAGCTGATGAAAGTGCCTGTAGCGTCCTGAAGCTTCATCCCCAGAATCAATTCTCTCCAGATATTTTTCTTAAGCAATGCTAAATCCACGCCGACCCCAACACTTGAATACCCCGCTACCTGGTCATTCCTTATAAACTTTACGGTGGCACCTACTGAAGCAAAATCCATCTTCTGACCGTAAGAAAAGAACAGAGCGTAATCATTCGCGCTCTCAAAAGGGTAATCTCTGTAATCAAAATTAAGAACTTCACCTTCCCAGGGTTCATATATATCATCCCCGTCAGAATTTTCTATCATATCTGAATTCATCGGTATCACCCTTATATCAGGAACGCCCAGATGGATAAAGGTTATGCCCCACCCCGATCTCCCGCCCTCAACCGGTCTTACCGCGGAAAAATAATTATAATCCAGCAGATTTCCGAATCTCTCTGAATGCATAAGTGTTATCCCTATATCTTCCGCACTTCTTCCGAATTTTGATGTAAAAGTTGAAAAATACGGTATGCCGGCAGCGTTCCAGTAAGGAGCAGTGGCGTCATTTGCTATAGAAGTAAAGGCGCCGCCCATAGCCATAGCCCTGGCGCCTCCCCCAAGTGCCATAAATTCCCCCGCGTAATTTTCAGCGTATAAATTACCGGAAATAAAAAACATGAATATACAGATTGCCGATATTCTGATCTTCATTCATTTCTCCATTTTCCAGGGGTGATGATATAACTAACTAGTTTTCGGAATACTCCAACCAATAACTATTATAACAGAAGATTATTAGCATTACAAATATTCTGTTGCCGGCATTAATAATATTCCTCGATTAATATCAAAAGATTAATCTTCGGTAGATAAATAATATCGATCTATTGCATATGATGATTTCTGTCAATATTGCCATTATTTATAAATTTAAAAAAGATATCAATTCCTGTATTTCACTATGATTTAACATAGAACTTCAACACAGAACATAATCTATGCTTATGATAATATCGGGGAATCTATTAATAATCCTGAAGATTCTCGGGAAATATCATATCAATCAATATTATACTCTTTGAGCCTGCGGTAAAGAGTTCTTTCGGACATCCCGAGCTGTTGTGCGGTTTTTCTTCTATTACCGTTATTAACTAAAAGGGCTTCTCTGATAGCCTCTTTCTCTATACTGTTAAGATCCTTGAACTTTTCCTCCATATTGTCATTAACTTCAATCCATCTCCCCGCACCTAGATTCGTTTTTTCCTCTTTCTCGTTCAGCAATCTCAAGATTTCCCTTACATCCCTGTGAAGTGACAGAAGAGAATTTATGATAAGATCTTTTTCCATTTCTTCTCTAGATTTCTGAACATGAACCGGCAGATCGGGAAAGGCTTGCTGTTGGCTCTCCTCGTCCAGTCTATTCTGAATATCAGAAGCTTTTATAAAACTCGAAGAACTCATAACAACAAGGTTATCAATTACATTCATGAGTTCTCTGACATTTCCGGGCCACGGATATTGAGAAAGCAACCGGTACCCCTCTTTCTCGATACCCCTTATTTTCTTATTGTGTTTATTTGAGGATTCAGTCAGAAAGGCATTAACAAAGAGCGGGATATCTTCTTTCCTCATTCTCAGAGGAGGGACCTCGACGTGGATTACCTGCAACCTGTAATACAGATCTCTTCTAAAATTGCCTCTCTCAACTTCTCTCGCAAGATCTTTATTAGTAGCGGCAATTATTCTTACATTCGAATAAACCTTTTCCATTCCTCCAACTCGCATAAAAGTTCCTGTTTCCAGAACTCTTAATAGTTTTACCTGCATTCCGAGGGGCATTTCTCCTACTTCATCCAGAAATATTGTACCTTCATCAGCTCTCTCAAAAAGCCCCTGCCTGTGTGCTACAGCTCCCGTAAAAGCCCCTTTTTCATGTCCGAACAACTCACTTTCGAGCACCCCTTCAGCAAAAGCGCCACAATTTACTTCTTCGAAACTTTTTGCCGCTCGATGGCTTAGATTGTGAATCGTTTTCGCAATCACCTCTTTGCCCGTTCCGCTCTCACCTTCTATCAGAACTGAAACCTCAGTGGGTGCAACATTTATTATTTTATCTATTATTTTATTGATGCTCTGAGATCTGCCTATAATATTCTGGCTGCTTTTAATACTCCTGAGATTAATAATCCGGTTCATTCTTGATATGATATCTTCTTTATTCATTTCTGGGGTCATATGAAGATCTATTCCTTCAAGATACTCCTCTTGAATTACATCTTCAGGTTCATCCTTACCGAAGACCACCACATCATATGAAATAAATCTCTTTTGGAAACGCTTTACTATTGGCAGATAGCTTGTGAATTTACCAAACTGATCAATGACAAGAACAATGCCGCCGTCCGGTTCCTCCCTTGCCAGAATCTCAGATATATTTCTAAATTCACAGCAGGGCATACTCTGGTAACTTGAACGTTCTTCGAGATATTTTTTAAATCCACTTCTCTCTGTGAGAACCCATATTTGAGGTTTTTCCAAATTCATAACACCCTGACTCAGTCAGCAATTCGTCTTAACGATTAGTAACCTCTTACACTTCATATAACTTTACCTTATCTCTGAGGGTCTGACGGCTGATTCCCAGAATTCTCGAGGATTCCGATTTATTCCCTTTTGTTTTCTTCAATGTTTCAGTAATCAGCAGTTTTTCCATTTCCTTCATACTCATCGGATAAAGTTGATCTATATTCATACTGCTTTTGTCAATTTTTTCCGCTCCCGGGTTTTGTATTTCAAAAGGAAGATGCTCAATCATTATTTCAGACTCGGCGTCAAGCAAAACGGCTCTTTCAATTATATTTTTCAATTCCCTCACATTACCCGGCCATGAGTACTTCCTCAAAAGTTTCGTGACCTCCTTACCAATCGGTTTTATCTTTTTTTTGAATTCCTTATTGAACATACTTATGAAATGGTTTGCGAGAAGCGGTATATCTTCAGTTCTATCACGCAAAGGAGGCAATTGAATAGGTATAACCTGTAGACGGTAATATAGATCATTTCTAAAATTACCTTTTTTTATCTCCTCTTTTAAATCTCGGTTTGTAGCAGAAATAATCCTTGTATTGACCTTAAGATCTTTAACTCCGCCGACTCTTCGGAAGGTCTTGTTTTCAATTA
>CAZKNG010000042.1:0-18870 GCA_964554125.1 uncultured bacterium
TGAATTTCTCCTCTTCCCATGCTTTTTTTGATCTTTCTTCCCGCTGATAGATCGCGGGTGTTCTCTTTGTTTGTTCATTTTCAATAAGAGCGGGAAATCAACGCGGCGGTTTCCCGAAGGGGGTAAATCAACAATCGCTTCACCGCCCACTCCCATTCCAAAATGCCCGTTTTCACCGGAAATCAAATTGTCGGGTAATGATTCCGGGTCAACTCTCAAGACATGGGTTCCTTCGATTACCCCCGGAATTGAATAGGCCCCGGACGAATCGGTAACGCTGTAAGTTCCATTCTCCAGAAACACGGAAACTCCAAATATCCCATTCTCATTCTCACCGCGTCTTCCGCTGCCGTCCGAATCGAAAAACACGCTTCCCGTTATAATACCCTTTCTCGTAAAAATCCCCTCTACAATTCTGATCGAAGCCGACGCGGGACCCGCTGTGGTCTGTTCTCCATATTCAGACACTCCCTTCACCCTTGCCGAACTGACGAGTCTTCCCCGCTGCTGGCCGGCTTTGACCCTGACCCTGAATACTATTTCTTTCTTTTCCCCCGCCTGGAGACTTTCAATATCCCAGCTGAGCTCGTTGCCGTTTATTGCAGGCTCTATACTTCCCCCCGCAAAACCGAGTCCGGGGCATAGTGTTTCCACCACAGTCAAACTGTCAACTGAGGTATCCTCCGTGAGATTATTTACAGTAAGAATGCAGCTTAAAAGATCCCCTATCGAAGCGACCGGTTCTTTGATAGATTGCTCTACTGAAAGAAGGGGTAAATCGGTTTTGATGAAAAGATCGGTCACCATATCCTCTGAATCAATATCAATCAGTGAATTTGCTCTCACTTCAAGCCCCAGCGTACTGCCGGGGAAACTCCTGAATGCTTCAGGCTCAGCATTATACCTTATACCGACTCTGGCCCTTTCTCCAATGCCGAGAGCGCCTATAACCGCGGTATAATCGGAGCCTTCTGTTATCACCCTGCCGCCTGAGTCAACAAATTCCACACTCCACCTATCCGGTATAAGCAGAGAATCGCTTATAGAAACCGCTACTGTATCGATAAAGTTGCCTTCACTCGACACATCGTGCCAGAAGGTATAACTTCCGGTGCTTACGTCCACCTCCATACTGATTACATCTTCGTTATTTTCCATCATGTACGGACTTGAAGGTCCGATTGAGATCGAACTTTTCCTTCCGACAAAAACTGAAATTTCATCTGAATGGATATTGTAGCCCGCTGAATCGCCGGCGGCATATTCGGCGAAGGATGAATTTTCGATCTGGCCACTTTCATGATCTTCATTGACTCTGACCATAAAAGAAAAAGTTCCAGCCCCATCCGGAGGCAAATAATCAAGTTTCATCCGTATTCCCTTTATGTCGCCCGCCCTCGGTTGTGATTTAATCCAATCGGGAGACGAAAGATCATAATACTCTATTTCACAGGGCAGTGTGCTTACAGCAGAACCTTCTATAAATTCGGCGTTTTCTATATTCCCTCTGTAATCAATAAAATCGGTAATTGTTACATCTCTCGCTTCCCTGTCACCTTCGTTTGAGTAATCAACGGTAAAGATGATGCTATCCCCGGGCATGACAGTTGTTTTGTCAGAACTCATAAGAAGAGATAGTCTTGCTTCCTCTCTCGCCACCACTCTAACCACATTATCTGTGTCGGTCACTGACGTGTCGCTCTGAGAAAGAACTTCCAGATTCAAATAAGCGGCCTCTCCACCCCATAGCCCCGACGGCAATTCAGCCTCGACGACGACCGCTATAGATTCAGCGGGATCGAGAAGAACAGATGAACTTACTTCATTTTCACCGGGGTCTACAGATCCGTTTCCGTTATCATCCATGTAGAGATCTGCTTTCCGGAAGGAAAAATCTGAAGGTGGAAGCTGTATTATATTAAGATTGTATTCACTCGGAATATTCCCTGAATTAGTTATTGTGTAGGCGAAAGTTGATTTCTCCCCGCTGAATGCTGAGTCAACCAGAGCGGGCGAGGAAACCGTCCCGTCCGGTAAGACAAGGAGGTTGAAAACGGGCATTATCTCAAAAATGATTTCATTTGAAAAAGCCGAGCAACAGCTTCCTTCAAAAGAATAGGTGACATATGACTGGCTCGATACGGTTTCACCTACGGGCGGAATCTGAGCTGAAATACCGGAAGGGAACCAGAAGAGGACAAAGAATATCATCAAAAAAAGGGTTTTACGTCTAAGCAACCCTTCACGAATTAATTTATGCTGATTCCTGTATTCCACAGCGTTTCCCAGCCGGCTTTTAAACCGTCTAACTTAACAAAATTAAAATAGACGCTAATACTACAAGCACTCGCCTTTATTCCTCACGCATTTGTCCGCTTAACATGTCATTTACGCGAGGGGCAAATGTCGATTGCCGCTAAACTGTTTTCTTACTTTCAACTTTTATTAAGCCGCGGGTGGTGAAAGTGGATCTACTCCACCTTCACCACCCAACCCTGAATATCTACTCCGCTATGATCCTGACTACAAAGCCAACACCATCTGTGGTGCCGTCACCGCCGGACAGGCTTCCTGCCAAAACCCACCGGATATCAGTAACAGTCGCGTCGAAGTTAGCCGGAGCTCCACCTGCGCCGCTCGCGGGTGTATAGGTCCAGCTTGTTCCGCCGTCATTCGAAAATTCGATTGCAATTGATGAAATTCCGGCAGCGAGAGTTCCGGATGTCGCCGAACCCACTCGATACTGAGTCCAGCCGGGTATCGCGTCATAAATTACTATCGTATCCAGATCAGCGGTTCCCACATTCGAATAGTCCGTTCTGTACGTCAATTCAGTTCCGGGAACCTGGTTCCCCGCCGGGTTAACAGATTTGTCAAGCACAAGATTGCCGGCTACAATAGTAGTGACATCGAGGGCAGAGTCAGACGCGGCGGTCGCGTTTCCGGTTACAGTAACGGTGCCGTTTTCCACAGTACCATTCGTACTTCCGCCGGGAATAGAAACCTGCACGACAATATTCTCTGCTGTTCCGGCTGTCAATGTTACCGAGCTGATTGGATTGTTCGAAGCATCAAAGAAGGAGTAACTCCATCCGTTAGAACTCGCAAAACTCAGCATAAAGGTATCATCGACATTTCCCGTGTTTGTAACGGTATGGTCATATCTTATTGTGCCTCCTGCAGTTCCCGTCCCACTTCTATCGGGACTGATCGTAACTGAAGCGGCGCTGTTAATAGTAACCGTATTTATAATCTCATCGAAGACAGCCCCGTTATTATTTGAAGTCGCGGTTAAACCGATATTATTGACTCCGGGGACTTCACCGCCGGGCACAGTTACGCGCGCGATAACAGAAACTTCTCCGCCGGCGGCTACCGGGCCGATACCTGTTATCACTGTCAGTTCCGGAACGTCAAGAAGACCGTTACCATTAGCGTCTTCGTAGTAAACCACTCCCCAGCCGGCCGGATAACTTGCTGAAAGACTGTAATTGTCACTCGAACCGCCTGTATTTACAATGTCTAAAGCAAAATCGACATTATTCCCGGGATCGGCGTTCTGGTTTACCGGGGTATCGTCTATACCGGCCGCTCCGTCATAATTTCCGATATCTACCGCGGCCGGATTAACATGAGTGATTTCATCTGTCGTCAGGTTAGAAACCGTCGGGTCATTAGTGGACTGTGATCTGACAACTGCCGTATATGGACCCCCGGCAACAGCGTCACTCGGAATCGAAACTCTGACTATAAAATCAACCGACGCACCGGAGGGTACAGAGCCGACATCAACTATGCCGTCACTCCCCGAATCAGAAAGGGGGATTGACCCGCCGTTTCTGAAGAACTGAACGCTCCACCCGGCTGGGATCGTTGAAGCGCCGTCGAGTATAATATTTATCTCATCAGCGCTATTTCCGTTATTTATCACCGTGTTGGTAAAATCAACCGATCTATTCGCGTATGCCTGTGCTACCGCCTGTGAATCATCATCGTAATCAGGCGGTGTTCCCGCTCCCGGTGATCCGTCCGGACCAATCAGCACGTCAGAGTTAATATTGACATTGATCTGCGTATTGTTTGTTGTAACCTGGGTCGGATCGGGTGTGCCCGGATTGTTATCCACATACGCCACAGAAGCGTCATTACTGATTATACCGGCGGGCATACCGGACGGAATAACAACATCATAGCTGAAATTATAGTTTTGCCCTATTGCCATATCTCCGTTTGTTATATATGCGACAGCTATATCCCCCGCGGCGCTGCTCATTGACCAGCTCCAGCTTTCAGGGGATCCGGCAGTAGAACTTCCCGCCGGCAGATAGAGCACAGTGCCGCCTGAGGGAGCTCCCGAGGGAGAACCCGACAAAGCAAGCGGATTGCCGCTCAAGGGGTCTGTGGGAAGAAGATCGTATATAAGAACACCGGTAAGGCTTACGGACGGAACCGTAACGCCATTGGCAGTGTCGTTGCCCACATTCGCTCCATTTATAGTATATGCCGCTGTATTTCCAGGATCCACATTTGCCGGTACTGCCGACATTGAAGCCGTAACCGCGGCATCACTTACAACGTCTGTTCTGTGATAGTTTCCAGAGTCAACCTGCGCGCCGTCGCCAGCTGAAGTTGCCTGCATTCCAACGTAACTTAGTTCACCGGCAGAAGCACCCGCCGGAACCTGATAAGATACCAGGAGATTGACGGTAGCCCCCGCGGCTACAGGGCCGACATTCCCCGGGGTACCCCCTGAAGAAACCGCAGGTTCTCCGCCGTCAAGAACTCCGTTGAAGTTCAAATCGTGGTATATCGTGAGATCGCCTATCCCGATAGCCATGGTTGTATTGGCCCCATCGAGAAGAGGTTCAACCGAATAAGTATCATCATCATTACCACTGTTCGAAAGATTATAGCTGTAATAGATCGTCTGGCCCGGTATGGCCGTCTGCACCATTGCCGGTGTTACAGGCGGTGTTTCCCCGGAATCATCCGGAAGAACTGAAACACCGTATACGGGCAGCACTATTGTAATAACTTCGTTTGAAGTAGCCGTATAAGTATTACCTATCTGATCCTGAAATGTCGCGGAGGCCTGGTTCCGTATCGTCGTTCCAGCCGGAGTCTGGGCCTCTGCCGAAGTGCCGATCATAAGCGATAATGCGATAAGGGCCATAATCGCCGGGCCAGCCAGTTTCCTTCCTACCATAATTTCACCATCCTTAGTAAATAGCCGCTTTTTTAAATCAAATCCCTATATTTCTTTCTGTTAACCTGAAGCTCGTCACTCCGGATAACAGCACGCGGTCCCGTCCAGTTACTCTACCAGCACACGGTATGACGCGGTGACAATGCCCGAGGCTTCCAGGTCCTCGTTCACTCTCCACTTCAGGTGGGTAACCATCTCAGGAGTTGCTTCTCTTTTTTCTTCTTTGCCGTCCTCATTCACGAAAGTGTAAGTGACGGGTGGCTGATGATAAGATTTCCCGTCATCGATACTGAACAACGGTGTAAAAACTCTGCTGCTCGATATGGAATTGTCGATATAGGCAGTTCCCGGAGGCACCGGACCTATCAACTCCACCCCCGAAGCTGAAGTTTCCCCTTCGTTACAGTATCTCAGCGTATATTCGACAACATCATCCGGTACGACCTTGTCCGCCGGAACGGCAATTTCATTCTTCTTCTTATCAGTTACTATTTTATGTGCTTCCATGCTTCCCTCGAGCATAGGTTCCTGAGCAAAAGCACTTGCTGAAACTGATAGAAAAAGAAAAACCCCGAACAGCTTAAAAACAGTTTTCATTCAATCTCCCCCCTTTCTTTCCGCCGCTTCGCGCTCAAATTTCATTCCGCGTTCTTTACCGGCGGAGGAGTATTTAAAAAATTCTTAGGTATAACCACCTATTGTTTTTATTTCTTCGAAGTGCCCATCATCGCAAATCCTGTGCCACATTACGGGACTTAAGTCATAACCGTCTTTTTGGGGATAATTTTCGTTTTAAGTGAAGTTTGTATAACACACTATATCTTAAAGGGTTATGCCTACCTTTCTGAGTGTATAAATTTTTCCTTTCGGGTAAGCTTGAGGGACCAACGGGTACAATCCTCAATCTGAATAAACTGCGGCCCTTTCATAGCTCTATGCAAAATATTTAGAAATTTATGCTCAAAAAACAACCTTTCCAGTAATCGACTCTGAATAAAAATTATTGGTTTTCTCCGGTTTCTTTCTATCAGCTATATTCTATTATCCCTGTACTTGATTTACGCAACATTTTGATGAATTCTTCAGGCATATAATATATACTGGTTTCAGGCGCATTCTGAGTCGTGCTCCGCTTAATTACAAAGGGCATGTCTCCTTTCAGCTCAAACGCCGTTGCGTCAATATTGCAGCCTGTGTTTAGTTCCGGAATATTCAAGCAGCCGGGAAAATCGAAAGGAGCTTATATGAAATCTGCGAAAAGAGATGGTCATGGACCTGAAAACAGAAAAGCACGGAGAAAGAAGATAGAGAGGGTTTCCATCCTTACGGGAGGAGGAGACTGCCCCGGGCTGAACGCCGTGATACGTGGTTTTGTGCGTGCTTCCGTAAATCTATACGGCTGGAGGGTATTCGGCATTATGGACGGATTCGACGGACTGCTGACAAGTGAATTCATCGAATTATCATCAAGCGATGTCAGCGGTCTTCAGCTCCGCGGCGGAACTATCCTCGGAACATCCAACAGAGGCAACCCTATGCGTTATCCGGTAAAAAAGGAAGGGATCGTTGTGTTTGAAGATGTTACCCCGGATATAGTAAAGAATATAAAGAAGCATAAGTTTGACGTTGTTGTCGCGGTCGGGGGAGACGGAACAATGAAGATAACCCAGTCGCTTAGGGAAAAAGGTGTAAACGTAATTGGTGTCCCTAAAACTATAGATAATGACCTCGGTGTGACAGATGTCACTTTCGGCTACAACAGTGCTGTCGCGTGCGCCACATCCGCCCTCGATAAACTCCACACAACAGCCGAAAGCCATCACCGGGTACTGGTGCTGGAAGTTATGGGAAGAGACTGCGGATGGATAGCTCTCGAGGCTGGAATAGCAGGAGGCGCCGATGTCATCCTTATACCGGAAATCCCCTTTGAGATTAATCAGATTTGTAAACATATACATAAACGAAAAAAGGCCGGCAAGAAATTCAGTATCGTAGCGGTTTCCGAGGGAGCTTATCCGAAGGGAGGAAGCAAGGTTTATGTAACCCCTCCCGGCCCGGACGGGACTCCGGGCAAGCTGGGCGGACTGGCTAACTGGGTCTCGGACAGAATTTGCCAGAGCACAGGGCTCGAAACACGCGTAGCAGTCCTGGGCCACCTTCAGCGCGGAGGAACTCCAACGACATTCGACCGTATACTGGCCACAAGATTCGGAGTAGAAGCGGCACACCTTATCGCTGAGAGAAAATTCGGCAAAATGGTATGTCTTAAAGGGCGAGAAATCAAATCAGCTGATATTAAATCAGCTATCAGAGAACTAAAACACGTGGATCCAGACGGGCAGACCGTAAAGACAGCCGAGGCTCTCGGTGTCTCGTTGGGAAGACCGGATTAGGAATCTCTAAAAGATCCCCCCGGCTATTATTTAAAAAATGTGTCTTAAAGGTCATGAATCTTTCAGAAGAAACGGCTTTTTAAGCCCGGAAGGACTTATCCTAATGTAAATCGGATGTGATAATTTTCAACATACCAAACGGCTCAACCCTGCGGTTTAAACTCTTCTTCAAATTCCTTATCATAACTCTCTGACAGTCTCTTTGAAAGTGTCTGCACCATCGACTTAAGCCAATCCGTCTGCTCTTTGTGCCTTATGGAGGCTCCAACATTCTCTGAAAAAACCTGTAAAGTGTTCAGGTCTTCTTCGCTGTACCTTATATTTTCAGATTCAGCGCTTATATTCATAACGCCGATTACTTCATCCCTGAGAATTATAGGAACGATCATAGCCGAGATAACGGAAGGGTTCTTAAAATCCAATTCCGGATATTTTTTCAAATCTCCCGAATCACTGATCAGAACAGATTTCCTTTTCTCTGCCACCCATCCCGCTATCGATTCTCCCATCTTGACCCTCGTGTTCAGAATCGATTTTTCCACCTCTCCGCTCACTGAATCAACTACAAGCTCCTGTGTTTCATTGTCCAAAAGCATGAGGGATGCTCTCTGACAACCGAATGTTTCAACACAGGCGTCTGTTATGGCGTTGAAAACACATTTATTGTCGGTTTCCATCGACATCTTCTGACTCACGCTCAGAAGGGCCCGGAGACGGGCATTGTCGCGCTTGAACCGTTCTCCCTGGTACTCTATCAGCTCATGCACAGCCCTGCGCATCTTGTTGACTTTCCGCTGCTGTTGAGTCAGGTAGCCTATAAATGCAAGCACTACAACTGAAAGACCTACTATCAGAACGAGGTCGGTCTTAACCCACGGCCAGGGGCTGCTGACCCTTCCACTTAGAAGCGGAGGAATCGCCGTCGTCAGCCCGGCTATAGCTATGAACAGAACAGTTGACAGAAAAATCCAGTTTCGCCAGAAACGTTTTTCAAGACGCTTTCCGGATGGGTTCGACCCATAATTAATTTTCTTATTCATTTAGCATCCCCTTAAATAGAACTGCTATCCCGGATTAATTAATAACACCTGTAAAAAAACAGAGATTATCGTGGAGCCGGAAGATTTATTATCCAGTTAACTTATTTTCTAACAAATAATTTCGCAATATATGTGCCTTATAAGAAGATATAAATCCACCCAATTATTAAAACTCCGGCAGTTCTTTGAAAGAACAAACTGTTTGCGTTCTAATTGTTTTATTGACAAGGGGTAAGCTGCTTCTTGAATTGCCGCTAGAGGGATGGAGTTAAAAGGCCCCTTCCTATAATGAATAGAAAACCCTATATTTACAATCGCGGAAGGTGTATCCCCACAAATTTATACAACCATTTACCGGCTTTCTTTCCCTATATTGGCAATTAAGTCTTGCAATATACAACACCCGCAAGTTCTATAAGCTTAAATAAGGCTTTCCTCTTCCGGAAAAAGGCCTGCTATTGAATTAGTGGTTTTAAATGGTAGGAGGCTCTATTTAACATTCCTGCAGGCGCCGCCCGATCTGAATTTGCCTAGACGATTCAGAATATTATTCAGGGCGGGGGTTTTTGAAGCGTAAGACCCGGCGCCGCTTGATACAAATAGTTGGAGAAGAGCGGAAATCTTCAGCGCCGTTTCCTGCTATCCTCTATTCTCTGCAAAACTGCCGGGATGATCTGTCTATTTGTCCTTTAATCCCAACTCTTCGACTGTGATTTTCCTCATTTTGAATTTCTGAATCTTTCCCGTCACCGTCATTGGAAATTCGTCAACAAACTTCACATACCGGGGGATTTTGTAATGTGCAATCTTGCCCTTACAGAACTCCTTGATTTCATCTTCCGTTGCTGTCTCTCCCTCTTTAAGCTGTATCCAGACACAGATCTCTTCTCCCATTTTCTCCGACGGCACGCCGAAGACCTGAGCGTCTCTTACCTTTGGATTCGTAAAAAGGAACTCCTCTATCTCACGGGGATAAACATTTTCTCCCCCTCTTATGATCATATTCTTTATGCGGCCTGTTATTTTGAAAACGCCCCCTTCATCCATGACGGCCAGATCGCCGGTGTGAATCCATCCAGCTCTGTCGATAGTTTCCGCTGTGGCTTCAGGTTTGTTATAATATCCCCGCATCACCTGATAACCCCGGCAGCAAAGCTCCCCCTGTTCTCCCACAGCTACAATCTTTCCGGTCTCCGGAGAAATAATCTTGGTTTCCGTATGAGGGATCGGGGGGCCCACTGTTTCTGTGCGTTTTTCCAAAGAAGCGTGATTAGGGGTCTGTGTTATGACGGGAGATGTCTCCGTCTGGCCGTATGCTATTGTAACTTCTTTCATATTCATTTCATTATTGACGCGCTTCATAACTTCGACAGGACAGGGCGCTCCGGCCATTATACCGGTCCTTAAACTTCCAAAATCGGTTTTCGAAAATTCAGAACTGGACAGTTCAGCTATGAACATGGTCGGCACACCGTGAAGGGCGGTGCAGTGTTCCTTCTCAACTGTTTTCAGCACTTCTTCAGCATCAAAGTATTCAGCCGGGATTACCATAGTCGCTCCGTGGGTAAGGCACGCGAGATTGGAAAGAACCATTCCGAAGCAATGATAGAAAGGCACCGGTATACAGAGTCTGTCCTTATCTGTGAAATTCATGGTTTCTCCAACGTGGTATCCGTTATTAAGAATATTGTGATGGGTAAGACTTGCACCCTTGGGAAGTCCTGTTGTTCCGGAAGTATATTGAACATTAATAACATCATCAAAATCACATTCCGCGCGGCGGGCCTGAAACTCCTCATCTGTTACCTCCTCACCCAGCTCCATAAAATCTTTCCAGGAGAAGACCCCGGGATGTTCCCTGCCGCCTATTAAAACAACATTTTCCAAATAGGGGAGTTTTTCCGATTTAATTTCTCCCGGCACGCTGTTCTTAATCTCCGGGACAACTTCACAAATCATGTCAAGGTACTTTGAAGATTTAAATTCAGGTATCAGAAAAAGGGTCTGCGTTTCAGAGTCTTTGAGTCCGTACTCCAGTTCATGCGTTCTGTACGCGGGGTTTACAGTTACCAGTATCGCGCCTGCCAGAGCGGTTGAAAACTGGGTTATCACCCATTCAGGATGATTGGTAGCCCAGATTGCCACACGGTCTCCCTTGCGAACGCCCATAGCCATGAGACTCTTTGCCGCCCGCCGGCAAATATCGTAGAACTGGGCGTATGTATATCGCGAATCGTCAGGGGCATAAACGAGTGCTTCATTGTCTGGATATTTATCCGCTATCCTCTCGAACATATCTCCAATAGTTTCACCAATCAATGGTTCAGGTGAGCCCGTAAACGCGTAACTTAAATTCTTCTTCGTCATGCTATTAAACCTTTCTTAAAATAAGAATTTTAAATTTATTCCTTTATCTTGATCCGCCCAACTGTTTATCTCTCAATTTATTCCGGAGGGGGCCATCCTCCATATCAGCCCTGCCGTCTGCCTCTTGAGCGCAAGGAAACGAACCTGTATTCACGCGAGAAAAGCAAAACCAGGGAAAATCCCAGTAAAGCTGTGTTTTCCAATATTTTCTTCCAGGCATAAGTTGGTTTGAACCCGCACCCGCAGTCAAAAAATACTTCGAAAAAAGCTGTCTCCCCGGAACCCATTACATTCAGGACTCTATAGATTATAAAAACCAGAAAGGTAATATTTATAGCCGAGAGAACAAGGGAGGTTCCCCGGATGAATATTCCGGTAATAAGTGAAATCCCGCATAAAAGCTCAATCCACGGCAGTACTATGGCAACCGTATAGAGAAGAAATGAGCCATCAAGTATCTTGTACATCCTTATCTGCTGGGAAAACAGCATCGGCTTATTAATCTTCCCAAAAGCAGCGTAAATAAACACGGCGGCGAGAATTATTCTGGCGAGTATTACAAGATACTGACGGCAGCTCTTTTCCCTTCTGAAATCTGTTTCCAGAGGAGGTTCCAGCAGTAATTCTTTCAAAGCTGAACCATCTGTTTTTAATATCCGCTTATTCTTCATTCCAATCCTTTTTTAACAGGGAGTCCTTCTTCTTTCCATTTTGAAAAACCGCCTTCGAAGACAAAAATGTTTTTATACCCCAACTCGTAAAGGTCGCCGGCCAGCAAATCAGATGCATCACAAGTCGGGGATGAACAATATATAACCAAACTGCTCCATGGATCGATAAGCGGAAGAACTTTGTCGGCAAAACTTCCGAATTTATAATAATCAAATAACAACGCGCCCGGAATATGCCCATTTATATAATCACTTTCCGTCCTGGCATCTATAAGAATGATTCCTTCTTTATTCATCTCTCTGAATTTTTTCAGATCGATTACAGTTATATTTCCGGCGCTTTTATCGAGGTCTTTAGCGATTTTTTCCGCGTCGGCCTGGCGAAAAGGGTTTATTCCATTGTCAGAAAAAGCGTTGTATGTAAAAGCAAACAAAGTACTCGCACAGCAAACTGCTATTGCCTGAATTATTGTTCTCTTTATTTCCATCACTGATCCGTTTATTAAAAAATCATATGTGAATTTAATTTTCAGATAGGATAGTTGTACTTCTTAAAACTCCGCGGGGGTTATATAAGAAAAAGTTTATGCCCCAATAAATAGTTTAGTCCAACAGAGCTTTCCTCTACCAGATACTCCGATATATATCTCCGTTCAAGTTTGCGATATACACTTTGCCGTCACTTCTTACAGCTGCACCCTGAATTTCCAGGTTTGTCAACCTGCCGTTTATTGCTTCCCAGGAAACCCCGTTGTTTGTCGATCGAAATATTCCGTTTTCGTAAGTGCCAGCGTAGATCGTCCCGTCCGGAGAGACTTCAAGACATCTTATATCCACTGATTGTCCGGAATTCTCAGGAAACCCGTTATTCTGAGGTATCCACATACTGCTGTCGACTACAGCGGGATCGGTTTCATAATAACAGAAAAACCCTTCATAACCTCCTACAGGTTTGCCGTCTTCTCTGATATCAAGACAATTTATGAAATTAGGAAAGTAACCTGTTTTGAATATATTAAGGGAATTCCAGTCACTGCCGTTATTATCACCCTTGTAGACATCTCCTCCCCAGCTCGCGGAATAGATATCTCCCTCAGAATTGGCTGCCAGCCCTCTTCTTATGAAATTCCTGTTCTCAAGCCCGATACCAACATTAGTCCAGCTTGCCCCTTTATCCTGAGAACGGTATATCCCGGCCCCATTTACAGCGCTGAAAATATACCCGTCATCGGTGCTTATCATAGCTCTAACGTCTACAAAAAGCCCAACACCAAGAGTATCTATAACGGATAAACTGTCCGGGTAATCTACGGAGGAGAAAATCAGTCCTTCTTTCGTACCTATAAATAACTCATCGCTGTTATTAAAAGTGAAAGATCTTATCGTGTAAAGCATGGTGTCAACATTCACAGAATCTGTCTTCACCCATATTTGACTGTTGTGATCCTTGTAATGTAAAGCTCTGTTGTCTCGCAGCGTAAGAACATAAAGATCATCGCTGGAATTAAATTTCAGTGTAAAAATTCCACCGCTATTTTCGATTCTGTTATCTATCGCTTCCCACATTTGTTTCGCGGGAGGAGGCGGTTTAATCATGCTCTCTTCGCTGCACCCGTATACTAAAACAGCACAAACAGATAAAACTAAAATTGTTGTCACTTTGAAATTCAAATTCCTCACTTCATCTCCTCCTTCTGAACAAACTGTCGGTTATAATATCTCTCAGCTCAATGTTCTCATTTTCCAAAGGTATAGAAGCTTTATATACTGAAAGTCTTAACATCATAAATATTGACTGCCGTATTATTATACAATTTACTATATTAAAGATAATAAATTCAAGTTCATCCGCAACATAGAAGAAAATTTTTTCCTCTTTAATATGGAAAAAGTATATATAAACTGTTTTAATAATATTATGAAAATCGACCTCGAGCATTTTTACGAAGAATTAATCAGGATAAACCCTGGCGATATTAACATCGGAAGAAACGCTCCCCTCAGGGTAAGAAGGGACCTCCCTGGAGAAAAAGCTGAAAGCAAAAGCGACCGGCGGCTCTCAGAATCTGTAGCCGGGTTGGGTCTTCTGCATCCTCCCGCGCTTATGAAAACAGAAGGCGGAAGTATAGAGGACAGCGTCGTCATCTTCGGACACAGGCGTCTTGCCGCCGCGTCCAGGTCAGGATTGAAAAAAATCAGCGCTGTTGTTCTTACCACCCCTCGGGCTGAACTCTCTGAAATAGTTAAGCTGCGCATCGAAGAATTATCGTTCGGGAAGGAGCTCTCCGAACTTGAAAGAATAATTGCCATAGATAAAACCGCTTCTTTTTCCAGGCTGAGCGCTGATGAAATTTTGCCACTTCTCTCCGGGATTTTTGGAAGAAAGATATCTGCCGGCTATGCTCACCGTCTTTTAGAGTTACTGAAGCTTCCGGACATTATTCTCCAATTCCTGCACAGAGGTGACATTTCCACAGGAGACCTCCTTGCCCTTTCAGAACACCCCTCTATAGATCCGGCAGAGGCCGCGCGTCTTCTTGCCGGTGAAAGGCTCAGCAGGGGCAGGCAGAAAAAAGCGGTCCGTCTTATGCTGTATCTCGCGGACCAGGGCGGGGGGAAATGGGATAAATTTCTGTCCGGGTTCCGCCTTGGCAAAGAATCACTTGTCAAATCATTACATCACGCCTGTTATCCCCTTCTAGGTGAGGACCTTAAAAATATTTCATCAATCATAAAAAGCGCGGGGCTGCCCGGAGACGCGGTGATCACGCCTCCCGACAACCTCGAAGGAGGGCACTACACCCTTCGCGTAAAGATACGCGAAGATGAACGCTTTTCCGGCATTCTGGCAAAACTCGGAAAATTCTCTGAAGATGGCGGCATATTAAATCTGCTTGATATTCTAAAGGGGAATAAGTAGAGCGTTCACTCATACCTTAAAGCTTCCACCGGCTCAATATCCGCTGCCTGACGGGCCGGAAAAATCCCGGACAGCAGGGCTATCAGTACAAGTATAATTACGGTAACAACGGCAATTTGCCATGAAAAAATCGGATGTCCCATATATTTCATGACGCCTGAATCTATCGGTATCAAACTCGCGAGCCCTATTACGCCAAGTGAAAAAATAATACCAAGAACACCTCCCCCTCCTGTTATCAGAAATGCTTCGCCTACAAAGTGGTATACGATATGTTTTCTTTTCGCGCCCGCCGCTCTCCTTATTCCAAGTTCCCTTGTCCTTTCTTTTACCACGACATACATGATATTGGCAACGCCGACTCCCGCGATAACAAGCGTCAGCGCCCCTATAACTCCAAAAAATATGTTCAGCCCCAGGAATATCTTCGACGCGATCTTTTCCATCTCAATATCGTCCCAGACAGAGAGGGCATACTTGTCGGTCGGATCGAATCTGTATTTTTTCCCCAGAATATACCTTATATCCCTTATAAGGTCCTTCGATCCGGATTTCACGGAGGGCCTTACAATCATATGATTTATCCGTCTTCGCTGGTATGCGGTTGAAAATGTAGTATACGGAATTATCACCCTGTCAGCGTCGGGACCATTGCTCATGGAGGTCTGGAGTTTCGGCTGCATTACACCTACAACAGTATAGGGTGTATCATCGACAAATATCTCAGCTCCCACAGGTTCCTCGTCTCCGAACAGCGTTAAAGCCAGCTCATCACCTATAAACACCACTCTTCTTGATCTCCTTATATCATTTTCATTAAGAAACCTGCCCCCGCTCTGCGGAAACATGTGCCTCATCTCCTTAAAATCAACACTGACCCCTTCAGCGTATGTCGTAGTGCGGTTTTCCCCTTTCCTGACGCGGACTCCCTTGCCGAAACTCGGGCTGATCAGATCGACGAGGGGAATATTATCTTTCAGCAGAGCGATATCCTCCTTGTGCATATATATATTCCGCCCCAGTCCCAATCCCTGAAATTTCTTTGAAGTCTCTCCCGACCATATACTTACAACGGCGTCTCTCGCGTTCATTTGTCCTTCACGCATTCTCTTTTCCAGTCCGAATCCGAAAGCCAGAAGAAGGACTACAGACATCGTTCCCCAAATGATTGAAATCAGAGTTAATACAAGGCGCGTTCTCTGATTCTTCAGATCAAAAACGAATTCCTGCAAAAGTGTCCGCCACATATCACTCCTAGTAGTTAAGGCAATCCACCGGGTCGAGCCTCGAGGCCTTTCTGGCCGGGAAATATCCCGCTATCAGTCCGACCAGCAGTATAATAAAGCCAGAGACGGCGGCGACAAGCGGATCTATAGCCGGGATTCCGATAGTGTTCTTTACCGCTTCAGGCATATTGGCGAGAAGAGATATAATCCCCCACGCGATGGTAAAACCTATTGAAGCCCCGATTATTGTTATCAAAAACGTTTCCGCGAAAAACTGCGCCTGAATCACCCAGCTCTTAGCTCCCACCGCTCTTTTGATGCCAATTTCTTTAGTTCTTTCCCTCACGACAACATACATGATGTTCGATACTCCAAGCCCCCCCACGCAAAGTGTAGCCGCTCCCATTACGAGGAGAAATATGTTGAACCCTGTAAAAAACATCATAAATTCATTGAAGAATTCCGCGGTATCCCATATTTGAACAGCGTCTTCATCGGCGGCATCGAATATATATTTATCCCCTAGAACCTCTCTTATGCTTTCTACGAGCATCTGAGAATCCGCGCTTTCTTCCCCGTGTTGAATAATTATGTCATTCAAATACCGATGCCCGAACATAGTCTGGAAGGTTTCAGAAGGGATATACGCCCTGTCCTTATCTCTGGAATTATAACTTGAGTTCTGGACCTTTTTCCTCAAAACGCCTATCACTCTGAATGGAATGTTGTTGATATTGACGAATCGTCCCACCGCCGGCGATTCTTGGCCGAAGAGGAATTCTTTCAATTCATTTCCCAGAAAAACGACTCTCCTTTTTTCCCTCTGATCCCTCTCGTTTATAAAGCGGCCCCCTCTCTGCGGTATTACATTACGCATCTTCCAGTATGAAGGGGCAACCCCCGCTACAAGCGGTGTTCTTGTCTTCTTCCCGACACGGACCCAGGATCTCCACGTTGAAAATTCTTCGCTTATTCCTTCTATCTGCGGAATCCGGGTTTTGAGCAATTCTACATCGGATTTTTCCAGCCTGATATCCCTGTCAACACCGAAACCGCGGTAGGGTTTTGTTGTGGTGCCGGGGAAAACAAGGATGATATTGTCTCCGAGCCCTTTGAAATTCTTGATGTTCTGTCTTCTTGTGCTGGTCCCTACGGCCATCATCAGAACTACCGCTGCTGTTCCCCACACTATCCCGAAAAGAGTCAGAATTGTGCGTTTCTTCTGAGATTTCATATCCCGGAAAAATTCTCCGAGGAGCATAAAGAGATAACTTAGATTAACAAAAAGCAGTTTCATCAGCTTTTCTAGATTTCCTTCCGGGGTTTTTCAAGCACTTCCTGCCCCTCTTCAAGTCCTGATTTTACTTCAACCCTTATCGCGTCGGAGAGCCCTGTTTCTATCATGACCTTTTCGCGCGTTTTATTTTTCCCCGGAATTTCAACATATACGGAATCGCCGCGGTAATATACGACCCGCTCCGGTATATTAAGCACGCTGTCCGCTCTATTAATAATTATGTCGGCGTTAGCCGAATATCCCGCCCTGAGAACCGTTTTTCCGGCGTCTTCCAATGATATTTCCACCGGGAACATGCTCGAACTGTTTTCTTTTTTCGCCTTAAGTGAAATTTTTTCCAGCAGCCCCGAAATTACGATATCAGGCAGGGCGCCGATTTTTATTTTCGCCGGAAGTCCTAAGTCCAGTTTGCCTACATCGATCTCATCTACCGTCCCTTTGAAAAGCAGGCTGTCCATATCCGCTATCGTCATAAGGACTGTTCCCTCCTGGTAAGAGGTAAGCGGGACAACGGGATCACCTATATTGATCATCTTCTCAAGAATCTTCCCTGTGACCGGCGCCTTTATGACCGATTCTATTTTTCTGCCGGCAATAGTCACTTTTCCCTCTTCGAGCAGATCGAGCTGCTCTTTGCTTATCTTCAGCTGCAACCTCGCCCTTTTGAAATTCCTCCGGGTTTCTTCAAAATCCTTTTCTGAAATAAGATTTTTCTTGAGGAGTTCTCTGCTTCTTTCAATCTCCTTTTCGGCAGTTTCGAGGTTTATCATATCCATCTCGACCTGCCGTTCTGCCTTAGCGATCTCTATGGGCGTAGAATTTGGAGCTATTTCAAGAATAGGTTCCCCCTTTTCTACTCTCTCCGGCGGATCCACGAATATCTCTTTAACAACCCCTGACACTTTCGACTTAACTGAAATTTCCCTGTCCGGTTCAATAGAACCCACTGCAAGCGCTTTTTCCACTATTTCCCCCCGCTTAACCTTTACGACGGGACCGAGAGTATCCTCACCCCCATTCATCAACTTGACTATAAACCCCGAGGCTGCTATAACAACAACCGCCGTTATGATTATCCAAAGCTTCTTCTTTCCTCCGTTTTTTCTCCTGTTTTTCACCTTTTCACCACCGTTGTTATTGGTAAATCTTAATTCTTTCCCTCCCAATATACTGCCGGGAGGGCCCAGATACACCTGTTTTACGAAATTACAGGAGAAATTGTTTCATACTTGTCTCTCCAGCCCCCGGAGGATTTTATATTTTATTTCCTGAAAGCAACTGGCGGATATTTATAGTTTACAGAATTGCCGTTATATGCAATACATATGTAACTGCCCCTACAGTTATAATTAAGAATGCTTACAATTCGGGAGGGAGCATGGAAAGAAGCAGATATGAAAGAGGGCTGGAGAAATTCCGCCAGATTGACGGAAAAGGCGGCAAAAAAGCGGTAGACGATCTGAAAGAAATTGTTCCTGAAATTGAACGTTATATAGTTGAGTATCCTTTCGGTGATATTTATTCGCGTCCCGGCCTGGATCTTAAAATCAGGGAACTGGCTGCTATTTCAGCCCTGACAACGATGGGAAATGCCGAGCCTCAGCTCAAGGTACACATTCATTCCGCGCTGAATAACGGCGCGACGCGTGAGGAAGTAGTGGAAGTGATTCTGCAAATGTCAGTCTACGCGGGGTTTCCGGCGGCGATAAACGCCCTGTATACCGCGCGCGAAATATTCCGGGGCCGCGAT
>CAZKNG010000043.1:0-18321 GCA_964554125.1 uncultured bacterium
GGAGCATTGTGGCAACCTTCAAAATCGGTTGGGGACATTTCATTCCGAGAGCGTCGAGTTTCTTTACAGCCATTCTATCCTCCTTGTTGTTAATAATGCCTTTTTAACTGAGACCGCCCGAGCCCGCGGGATTCAATCCGCGGCCCAAGCGCCACTCACTAACGATTTAGAAAGAAAATGTTAAAGTCGCGTCTTTTGATTCATTTATGAATGTTGTTGCGCCGACAACTTCTGTTCCTTCTGCCAGATCATCTTCCGTAAAGTCATGAACGTCAAATGCCAGTTCACACACCATCAGGCGGCCGCCAAGAGCGAGCAGGCTGTTGAACATGTCCTCAAGGTCCGGCAAAGCCTCCGCCTTATCATTTAATTCTTTTATGGCTCCCTTCTTCATTGCGGGAGAGCCTCCGGGAGTGAAGAAAATAATAACATCATCACCGCTAGCGGCGGCCGATGATCCCAGAATGAAAGGGGGATACACATTCTTGGCTTCAGAACCATTTACCGTAATAGCAACTTTCGCCATTCTTTCTGCTCCTTTTTTTTAGATCTATAAAATCCCGCCCTTTAAAAAATCTTTCCAGCGGCGGAATTTTAGCTAACCATCCTCTTTCATCTTCTGCCCGTATTCATAACCCTTGTGAAAGGCCTTGATATTTTTATCAATGAATCTCTCTGGAACAAGGCTGGGAATGGTCTTTTCCATAGCTTCAAGAGAGGCAACTCCTGTCATTGCCGTTACAAAACCGAGCATAACCACATTCGCGAATATCCTGTTACCGAACTTCTCGGCAATTCGTGTCGCGGGAATAGCGATAACCCTCTTTTTTGTTTTTGGTTTAACAAGGTCCTCATCGATAATCAGCAGGCCGTCATCTTTAACCTCAGGTTCGAACTTATCACAAGCCTCCTGAGACATCACCATAAGATAGTCCGTGCCGACCACGTAGGGATAGAGTATCTTTTCATCCGATACAACCAGTTGTGAACTGCAGGCCCCTCCCCTGGCTTCAGGTCCGAAAGACTGGCTCATAGTGGCGAAACCGCCGTCGTAGATAGAGGCCGCCTTTCCGACAATTATCCCCGATCTTATTATTCCCTGTCCACCGAATCCAGCGAATCTGATCTCAATCATCTAAACTGACTCTCTTCTAAACATTAAAAGATAATACTATTCTACTTCTATCTTTATAAAATCGTCACCCAGCACTTTACTGTGCTGTTTGTTATATGCTTCAATAAATGAATCTCTTTGGTCGCTGTAGAAATTCCCGACGATTATTTTTTTGCTTTCTTCAATTTGTACATTAAGAGTATCTTCATCATTTTTAATTTCTGAATGAGTGTGGTAAAATTCCAGGATATCCGGAGCCGATGTAATAACATCAACCAGTGTCAGACCCATTCTCTGCAACCCCGAGGAAATAGAATCTGTCAATTCATCGCTGTGAAGCGCCGTCCATCTGGACACATTAACACAGCCGCATGACCTGGCCATATGTGGAATATTAAGCGGGCTCTCGAACGTTGAATATGGAGAAAAGGAGGAAACCGGCGCCTTATCGGCCGGCGCTTTCTCACCCGCGACCTGCCGGTAGAGATAATCATTAACGCAGATTACAACCATATCCATATTTCTTCTGCAGGAATGCACAAGGTGATTTCCGCCTAAAGTAGCTATATCTCCAATTAAAACAACCGGTTTTAATCCGGGGTTTGCCAGCTTCATTCCAGTCGCGTAGGGAATCGCCCTCCCCCTCGATGTGTGGAAGAGGTCTGTGCCTAAGAAATCCACAACTTCGGGGCTGTAGGCAATATCAGTAACCAGAGAAACCTTCTGCCTTTCTACTCCGGCTTTTTCTATAGCTCTATCAAGCGCTTCTATTATCTTATCCATATCTCCTACCGTCACTTACTATATTTTTCTTCCAGACTTTCCCCGAAAACTGAAAGTTCCATACTTGTAGTAAATTCACGAACACCTTTGTAACGTTTCTTCTCAGCGGCCGTTTCTTTTATAGCCCGGTATATATCATCCGGGTCGTGCACGGAGGCTCCTCCGTGAGGAACCAGAGTAACATTTGTTTTACCCCTGCTGCATCTATCCACTTCAAAGGCTATCTGGCCGTAATTTACCTCGGCGACAACAAAACCCTTCACGCGGCCGGCAAGCTCCGCGATCTTCTCATCCGGAAAAGGCCAGACTGTTATCAGGCGCAGTATACCGACCTTCAACCCCTCTTTCCTTGCGAGCTCGACAGCTCTATAGGCAACCCTTGAGATTATTCCGTATGAGACGACCACAATGTCGGCGTCCTCAAGATTCTCTTCACCGAGTTCGATTATTTCCTCTTTGTTTTTTATTATCTTTTCAACGAGGTATCTGTCCGTTGATTTTTTATTTATAACTTCCGCTCTGTCAAGATCGGGAAGCTTCTTTTTATTCAATAAAGGATAACCGTTCTCACCATGAGTCAACCCGGTTATATACATCTTATACCCCTCTCCTGCCTTTGCCATTGGGGGCACAAGTGATTTATCCCTCTTGAAGGGTTTGTAGTCTTCTTTTTTACCCTTGAAAAAGCGCCTGGGTTCTATATCTATCTCCGATGCCTCGGGTATGACTACTTTCTCTGTCATGTGTCCTATGCATTCGTCTGCCATAACCATAACAGGCACGCGATAACGCTCGGCAAGATTGAAAGCCTTTATAGTAAAATCGAACCCCTCCTGAGGAGAATCGGGCGCGAGCGCGATCACTTCATAATCTCCGTTAGAGCCCCATCTGGCCTGCATCATATCGGCCTGTCCTGTGCTTGTAGGAACTCCCGTTGAAGGCCCGCCGCGCTGGACATTGATGATCACAAATGGTGTCTCGGTTGCGGCTCCATGCCCTATATTCTCCATCATAAGAGAAAAACCGGGACCGGAGGTAATAGTCATCGACTTCTGTCCTCCCCAGGAAGCCCCGAGCACTGAGGCAATCGAGCCTAGTTCATCTTCTATCTGAATAAAGCGGGCACCTACTTGAGGAGCTTTTCTCGCGAAGGCCTCCGCCGCTGCGGTAGAGGGAGTAATCGGATATCCTCCCAGAAATTTACATCCCGCGGCCAACGCTCCGTAGGCGATCGCGACATCTCCATCTATATAATAAGTTCCAGTCAGTACGTCACGCGGATCTGCTTTCACTCTTCGTCCCCCTCCCCGCCGTTTCTGTGTTTTTCTTTCCAGTTCTTTAGAGACTCAGTGAAAGTCGGTCTCTCTCTATCTATGAATTTCCCGATAATAATTTCCTCCTGATATCCAATATCGAGGTTCTCTGTCGGCTCTCCGTGTTTTATGACCGAATTATCGTAATAGAATTTCATCATATTAAGTCCGTCACCGAGCCTGTTGATCCTAGAATAATACATCGCGCAAGGGGCTATTACTTCGACAAATGAAAATCCTGGTTTATTCAATGCTTCAATTATCGACTCTTTCATTCTGCGCATGTGCAGAGCCGTCCACCTCGCGACATACACAGCTCCCGCTGCTTCAACTACCCGCGGAATATTTACCGGAGCTTCGAAATTTCCAAAAGGTGATGTCGTCGTGTACGCGGGGTTGGGAGTCGTGGGGGCAACCTGGCCTCCGGTCATCGCGTAAATGAAATTATTAACACATATCACAGTTATATCTATATTTCTTCTCGCGGCATGCACCAGATGGTTGCCTCCGATAGCTGCAAGATCACCGTCGCCGGATATAACTACTACCTTCAGTTCGGGATTACCGAGTTTGACTCCCGTAGCGTAAGCTATCCCCCGCCCGTGGGTTGTATGAAAGGAATCAGTTTTGATATAGCCGGCAGCTCTTCCTGTACATCCAATGCCGGAGACAACACAAAGTTCGTCGAGATCATACTGAAGTTTCTGAACAGCTTCCGCGAAAGCGCTTACGGCATTTCCGATTCCGCATCCCGGACACCAGATATGCGGAATCCGGTCCATACGGAGCAATTTTTCCATTGGGTGTTTTTCTTTCTTCGGGCTCGGTTTCATACTATTTTTTCTTCCCATGTGCTTTCCTGATCGACTTTAGAATATCAGATGATTTACCTACATCAGACGAACTGTGATGAACAAAAAAGTTCTTCGCTTCACCTCTGCCGCATCTTTCAACTTCAAAGGCAATCTGGCCGTAATTAATCTCGGCTACTACAAAGGCGTCTATATTCCGGGCAAGTTCATATACCCTCTTTTCAGGAAACGGCCATACCGTGACAAGACGCATGTGTCCGGCCTTTATACCCTCATCCCTTGCCTGCTTTACTGCTCTTGCAGCGTCAATCGAAGCCGCTCCGTAAGATACCACTACTAGATCGGCATCTTCCGTTCTGCTTTCCTCTACTTCTATTATCTGATCGGAAAACAGCCTTATTTTCTGTACAAGCCGGTGGATATTCCACTCCTGGCAGGTATCACTCATTACCGGATAACCCCTCTCATCGTGGGTTAATCCCGTAACATGGAATCTTGTCCCCTGACCTATATCAACCATAGGAGGCACAAGGTCTTCTTCATCGTACTTAAAGGGCAGATATTTATCCTTCTTACCCTTATAGTACTTTCTATTCTGAATCTCTATATCTTCAGGGGCCGGAATGCTTATTTCTCCCTTCTCTTTTCCGACAGCGGCGTCTGAGAGGATCAGAACGGGAGTACGGAATTTCTCCGAAAGATTAAAAGCCTTAACGGTAAGTTCAAACATCTCTCCGGGAGAATTCGGAGCAAGCGCGATCATCTCATAATCTCCGTGCGATCCCCATCTCGCCTGCATTACATCTCCCCCTCCAGTCGAGCACGGGAGCCCCAGAGAAGTGCCGGCCCGCTGGATGTCAACAATTACGCACGGAGTCTCAAGCATCACTCCGAGACCGATATGTTCCATCATCTGGGACAGTCCGGGACCGGAAGTTACCGTCATCGATTTCTTCCCCGTCCACGACGCTCCGAGCACAACCGCGAGCGCCGAGATTTCATCTTCCATTTGAACAAAAACAGCATCCTGGTCGAGAGATCTGGCAATAAATCTTTCAATAATATCAAAAGAAGGCCTTATGGGATAATATCCCAGAAATCTACACCCGGCGGATAAGGCGCCCTCGGCGCATGCTTCAAAGCCGCTCAGAGTATGCTTTCCCCTTAAAACAGATCTGTCTGCTGCCTTCATATATTAATCCTTACTTTCCTGTTTTTCTTTTACCACATAAATAGCAAATTCGGGACACAGCATCTGGCAGAATCCGCAGTAGCCGCAGGCATCCGGATTTACTACCTCGGGCGGATGATATCCCTTTTCATTGTAATTGTCAGAAAGCTCCAGCACATCATTAGGACAGTATTCAACACAGAAACCGCACCCTTTACACCGATCCTCCCTGATAATGATTTCACCTTCGGGCGGAGCCGGTTTCTCAATTCCAAATGGTTTATCTCTGCGTCTTACGCTCACAATCACACCTCACATCTAACGTATTGTCCCGAGATACTCCGTTGTCAGCTGTCTCTTTCTAACATCGGGATTGCTGTAGTCCGGCAGAAGCATAGGCGAAACCCTGCCCTTTGTGTCAACGCCTTCCCGTTTAAGTTCATTATGATATTTATCCACATGCTCGAGTGTTAATTCAGCGTCCCTGTATTTTTTATCGGCGAAACCGGCCGCTGCTTCTCCGGCTATCCTTCCGAAGACAGTTACATCGAGCAGGGAATTTCCCATCAGCCTGTTTTCTCCGTGGACACCTCCGCTCACTTCACCCCCGGCGTATAAACCGGGCAGTGATGTCTCGCACCTGCTGTTAATTTCCAATCCGCCGTTCTGATAGTGCAGAGTCGGATAGACTAACATGGGATCTTTTGTTATATCAATGTCATACCTTTTGAATAAGATCCACTTGCCCGGGAATTCCTTTCTTACGGTCCCCTCTCCTTTGATAATATCTATCATAGGGGAATCAAGCCATACGCCGTACTTGCCGTTGGGAAGAGGTACTCCCTTACCAGCCTCGACACATTCTCTGATTATCGCCGATGCTTCCACATCCCTCGGTTCCCGCTCATAAACGAACTGTTTCCCTTCGATATTCACAATATTGGCTCCCGCCCCTCGGAATTTCTCCGTTATCAGCAGACCTTCCGACTGTTCGGGAAAAACCGCGCCTGTCGGGTGATACTGAACAGTGTGGAGAAAATTCAGTGAAACTCCTGCTCTGTAAGCCATTATCAGACCATCGGCCGTAGCGCCGTAGTGATTAGTGGTCATAAAATTCTGCATATGAAGACGGCCGGAACCCCCGGTAGCCATAATAGTAGCTTTAGCTTTCACGATTATATATTCTTCTGTTTCAAGATTATAAAGCACGGCGCCTGAGCAAATCCCCTTTTTATTAATTATCAGCTCCACGGCAGGAGAAAATTCGAGGACTTTTATATCGTCCGTATGACTTCTGGCTTCATCACGGATCGTACGCATTATCTCGGCGCCCGTGATATCACCAGCGTAATGCATCCTTTTTCTCGAAGTACCTCCTCCGTGCATCGTCTTTAATCTTCCGTCATCGAATTTGCTGAACATGGCGCCAAGTTTTTCGAGCCACTGAATTACAAGAGGAGCTCCATTTACAAGCGCTTCGACAAGGTCGGGGTCATTCGTAAAGTGACCGCCCCCCATAGCGTCAAGGTAGTGGTAATACGGAGAATCTTTCGTGTTCTTTGTCGCCGCCTGAATACCGCCCTCGGCCATCATCGTATTGGCGTCACCGTGCCTGAGTTTGGTCGCCAGAATTACCTTTGCCCCGTTTTCTCTAGCGGTGAGCGCGGCTGAAGTTCCGGCACCCCCGCCGCCTATAACCAACACATCCGCTTCGTAATCAGGATTGGACAAATCCAGAAGGTCGGTGGGAACACGGCTCTCCGCGTGCAGAAGGGCAACTATTTCATTGGATATTTTATACCCTTTACTCGAACCTACTTTAATTTCCGATCTTCCCTCATCCTTGAAATCAGGATGAAACTTCAGAATATCCTCCCTTTCTTTAAGGGATAGGGCCGGAAATTCTTCCCCTTCTTTCTTTCTTTCCACTCTCTCCGGTCTTGTTTTTTCAACCCTCTTAATCAGTTTCTTCAAATCGGATGTATAAGGCATAATAAAATCTCCATCAGAATCCTCTAGAAATCATTTAGTAACTAAATAGTCTTTATTCTCAGGCTCCCAGTCTTCAGGTCCGAACTGAGGTTCTGTTTCTCTCGCGTTGTATACTTCCTTCAGTTTATCCACACTCATCTTCTTAAGTTTCTTAAGTCCGCTTTCGAACTTCTTCTTCTTGATATTTTCAACAGCTCCTTTTAAATGCCCGGCTCCGGGGGCTATATACCTTCCGTAAAGCCTTCTTGCCAGTATTGCTATATTGTATTGAGCTTCTTCAGCGGGACAGCGCGCCGCGCAAAGCCCGCACATCACGCAATCAAAAGAGAGCTCAGCGGCGCCCGCAATATCTCCGCGTATAGCTCTGGATATATATTCCATGACATCGATATCCATAGGGCAGCTGCGCGTGCATGTTCCGCAGCCAACGCATTTGTAGATCTCGGGGTAAAGAGCGGTCATAGTAGATCCGGTTGGCTCGAGTTCTTCCAGTTTGTATTCCGCTCTGTTCGCTGGAAAGAAGGGGATTTGCGCTATATACATGTTAGGTTCAACCACAGTCTGACACGCGAGACCTACCTCTATCCGGTAAGAATCCGGAAAGCGATATACCGTACCGCATGCTCCGCAGATACCTCCCCGGCATCCGCAGCCCCTTACAAGCTGGTATCCGGCGTATTCAAAGGCCTTTTGAATTGTAAGAGTGGCGGGGACGTCATACTTCTTTCCCATTAGAAATATGGGAACCATATCATGTATAGGTTCAGATTTCTTTTTACTCTTCTTCTTTGGAGCAGAATCTTTACTCATAACATACTTCCCGTTCTTTAAACTTCCTGTTCCTTTCCAATTAACCTTATTTTATCCAATCGCGCTAACCACATTATTGTCTTAATATCGCCGACATCATGGAGAAAACCTGTCTGTCTGTCTGGTTGCGTTTCTGGGCCGCTCCTGAAGGACAGGCGGCAGCGCAGGCTCCGCACCCCTCGCAAAGAACCTCTTTAACGGTTACAACGCCTCTTTCTTCATCGAGCTCTCTCGCGTCATAGGGACACACGTTAACACAAATTCCGCACCCGCTGCAAAGTTCTTCTATAACAGGCACAATCGCCGGGTCATGCTGAAGCTTCTCTTTGGCAAATAAACCGCCGACCTTGGCCGCGGCGGCTGAAGACTGAGCTACAGTGTCCGGAATATCCTTGGGGCCGTGAGCGCACCCCGCGAGATAAAATCCGGCGTTTATGCTCTCAACGGGTTTCAGCTTGGGATGAGCTTCAGCGAGCCAGCCGTCGGCATCCGCTGATATATTCAATTTTCTGAGAAGCTCCTCAGAACCCTCTTTCTTTTCCATTGCCATGGCCAATACAACCATATCCGCTTCCATTTCGATCTTCTTTCCCGTCAGCGTGTCGGCTCCGTGTATAATGATCTTATCCCCTTCTTTATACACCTTCGAAACTTTACCCCGCAGATAAAGTACTTCCTCCTCTTCAACGGTTCTGTGGTAGAATTCCTCGAATCTCTTGCCGCCTGTGCGTACATCGATATAAAAAACAGTAGCCTGGCCGTCTGGCACATGATGTTTGTACAGCATGGCGTGTTTTGCCGTATACATGCAGCATATCTTTGAGCAGTAAGGTTTATGGTTTTCAGGGTCTCTCGAGCCGCAGCACTGTATAAAGACTATATTCTTTGGCACTTTTCCGTCAGACGGCCTCAGCACCTTGCCCCCCGTAGGGCCGGACGCTGAAAGTATCCTCTCGAATTCAAGCCCGTTTATTACGTCCTCGTACTTTTCTGCTCCGAACTCGCCCAGGGACTTCATTGTGTAAAGGTCATACCCCGTACAGACGGCTATTGCGCCGACCTTCTCTTCTATAATCTCCTCTTTCTGATCGAAATCTATGGCGTTTACTTCACAGACATCTTTACAGGCGCTGCACCTGATAGGCCACAGGCCCAGGCAGCTGTCGATATCGAGTGTGTATGTTCCCGGAATAGCCTGGGGAAAAGGAAGATAAATTGCTTTCCTGTGAGAAAGGCCCATATTGAATTCATCGGGTACAACCTCAGGACAGACCTCCTCGCAGTCCCCGCACATAGTACAGGCAACTTCATCCACATAGCGCGGTTTCTTCTTTATTTTTACCGTAAAGTTCCCCACATATCCCGATATAGATTCAACCTCGTGATATGTCATCAGTTTGATATTCGGGTGCCTTGATACTTCGACCATCTTGGGTGTCATTATACACTGTGAGCAGTCCAGGGTCGGAAAGGTCTCCGAGAGTTGGATCATATGACCGCCTATGGAGGGTTCCTTCTCCACCAGCAGGACTTCGTAGCCCTGATCGGCAATATCAAGAGCTGTCTGAATACCGCTTATCCCGGCGCCTATCACCATAGTACGCCTTGTAACATCAACCTCTATAGGCTCAAGATCTTCATTGTCGCGAACCTTTTCAACTGTAGATTTGACAATCCTTACAGCTTTCCTGGTAGCCTCTTCTCTGTCAGTGTGAACCCAGCTTACCTGCTCGCGGATATTAGCTATTTCAACCTGAAAAGGGCTAACTCCCGCCCGTTCCGCCGCTTTCTGAAATGTAACTTCGTGAAGCGTGGGAGAACAGCAGGCAATAATAACTGAATCCAGTCTCTCCTCTACAGCTTTGTCTACTATAAGCTGCTGTCCAGGATCGGAACACATATATATATAATCAGTTGAGTAAACTACACCCGGATAGTCTTCCAATTCTTTCGCGACACGCTCTACGTCTACCATCTTCGCGATATTGACTCCGCAGTGGCATACAAAAACGCCTATTCTTTTTTTCTTTCCATTCCTGGTCATTTTTTAACCTCTGATTTATCTATCCCGAGAGCGGCGCGGGGATTGCAGTAATGCTGATCAAGCCCGAGAACCTCCTCGTCAACACCCAGAGCCCACGCCAGCAGCTGAGTGAAGAAGAGAACCGGAATTTCAGGGGAATCCGCGAAATTCTCTCTGATCCTGTCCTGCCTTGTGTCCAGATTATAGTAGCAGAGAGGACAACTTAAGGCTAACATGCCAGCGCCGCTGAGCTTGGCAGAGCGGAGAATATTATATGACGCTTCCGAGGCCGCATCCGGCATCGACAGCGACAGATAGGACCCGCAGCATTCCTGTTTAAAAGGGAAATCTATAACTTCACAGCCGATATTCTCAAGAAATTCTTCGAATATAGATGGGTCGTCAGGCTCGTCGATTGCGGTTCTCCCCTTTGGCCGAAGCAGTCTGCAGCCGTAATAAGGAACAACTTTTATGCCGCTTAGATCCCGCTTGATAAGAGACCGGATTTTCTCGTAACCTACCCAGTCGCGAATAAATTCCAGCAGATGAAGGACATTTACATCTCCGTTGTACTGCTTGAAATCTGTAGTTTTTTCTCCGCTGTCTCTGTCTATATGAATATCATCCTTCAGAAAGGCGTTTATCCTCTTATTCTTGAGAGGATCTGACTTAATAGCTTCATTTGCCCGCTTTAAGACATTGAAGCAGAAAGAACATACCGTAAAAACCTTATCTCCGCCCTCTATCTCCACCTGCCTCAGGATCCGGACGGGAGCTGTAAGTCCCATTATCATTTCTTCGTTTAAGGGATATTCAGCGCCGCAGCAGGTCCAGTTTTCAGGTTCTATTAACTCATAACCGAGTATTTCCATTGCCGCGTATGTAGATACGTCCAGATGTGTTGTCTTCTCTTTTAATGTGCATCCCGGATAGTAATGAAGCTTTCTTTTATTGTCTGCCATATTGTTTTATCTTTATTTACTGAATTTGCGGAATACCGAGACGAGCGCCTGCTGCGGAAGTTCGTCCGCGAGTTCGTCAGGAACCTCCTCGGGTCCGAAATAATCCTTTCCTTTGGGTTCAATGAGATAACGCGCCGCTTCAGCTATACTCGCTATATTTATCCCCTTGGGGCAACGCGCCTGACAGGTAAAACATGATGCGCAGAGAAATAAAGCCTTTGAACCGAGCAGTTCCTCTTCAAGGCCCATTTGAACAAGCCGTATCAACTGATTCGGCAGAATATCCATCTCGAACGCAAAGGGACATCCCGCTGAACAACGGCCGCACTGATAACAACTGTATATATTTTCACCGGATAATTCGCTGACTCGATCAACAAACTTCTTTTCGTTTTCATCGAATTTCAGTTTGATTCTCATCATAAATCTCCACGTTTTTTAATCATGGATTTTAACATTATAAAAAACCCTTTATAAAGTCAACATTTATCGTCTGAGAAAAAAAATTAGTGTATAAATTATCAGATTTCTTCTTCTCCTCTCTATTTATTTACAATAAATCTGCGTTTCTTTATAATTATAAATGAAACAATATTTTTCGGGGTCAAATTAAACTGTGTAGAACCGGCAGTTATTCGGAGCCTCAGGGCTTGGAAGGTCACTCAACCTCTTCTGCTTCCTTAAAGCTGTACCCTGTCTGTTCTATTATTCTCTCAAGTTCCTGCAAGTTGAAATCCCTGCCGGTGATGTAGGCAACTCCATTTTTATGATCGACTACGGCAGTATCGATATTCTCTGCTTCAAGAAGAGCTCTCCTGACAGATTCGGAGCAGTGGTGACATGTCATACCCGTAACCCTTATCTTTAACTTATCCGTACCCTCCCGGATATCTTCATGCCTGTGATCTTTATGTTCAGGCCTCCTTATGACCGCGGCCAGAAGAACGGCAAGCAGAACCGCGGCGCTTACGGTTTTCACGGAACCCGGTATCATCCAGGGCATAGCGGCAGAAATGCCTGACGGGTCTGATATAAAGACTTGATCTAAGAGAAATCCAGCAGTTATAGCACTTACAGCAACTGTCGCCAGATATATAAGAGCGGTTCTTCTGCCCATTATCTTCCAGACGGTAGAGATAGTAGCGGCATTAGTAGCAGGCCCGGTCATAAGAAAGACCAGCGCCGCTCCGGGAGAAACTCCTTTAGATATCAGCACCGCCGCTATAGGCACAGAAGCTGTCGCGCACACATAAACCGGTATCCCCGCGGCCATCATAATCAGCATGGAAAGAATTCCTCCACCCAGAACCGGTACGAAGAAATCATCAGGTATAATCGCGGAAATCGCGCCCGCTATCAGAATGCCTATTATCAACGCTTTATAAAGATCCTCCGGCAGAACCCTGAATCCGTACCGCAGGGCCTGCATAAATCCCGATCTCCTTTTCCCGGCGCCGCTGCAGCATTCCTCGTGGCATACCGGACGGTTGATCTCGGAATCGATCTCCTTTTCTCCGAAAAGAAGAACAGCCGTTCCTCCGAGAAGGCCGCTTATAAAAGAAACAACAGGCCTTACAACAGCGAAAACAGGTCCCAGCAGGCTGAGGGTTACAAATATGCTGTCAGCACCCGTCTGAGGAGTGGAAATCAGAAATGAAGTCGTAGCTCCTGCGCTGGCTCCGTGTTTTCGCAAAGAAACCGACACCGGTATAACGCCGCATGAGCAGAGCGGCAAAGGCACTCCGAATATAGCGGCTTTAACTATCTGAAGCACACCCCTCCCTCCAAGGTGACTCTCAACAACCTCCGGCTTTATAAGAACAGAAAGAACGCCCGCTATAAAAAACCCGAAAAGAAGATATGGAGCCATATCCCTTAGTGTTTCCCAGGATGCCGCAATGAAAGATAAGATATAATCAAGAAATGCCATAACCGCTCAACCCCCTTTTATTCAGCGGTCCATACCTCAGGCTTGAAATCTTCTCTGCCGTAAAATTCTATCCTGGAAGGTATAACCTTCACGATTGCATAGTCCGGATCTTCCGGCCCCTGGAAGATTTCACTTAAGATAGGATTCCAGAAGGCCTTTTTCTCTTCATCATCGGTAGTAACCTCAGCTGTTCCCTCTATCTGAAGATAGTTGCTCCAGTTCTCGGGGTCTGTCACTCCGCAGACCAGATGCACGTCGGGGTTATTCTTAATGTGCGATACCTTTCTGGCACTGGCGAATGTTGAGAAACGGATAACCATATCCTCTGACGCCACGGCCATAACATACCTGACCCAGGGCGCGCCGGATTCCGTTACTGTCGCCAGCCCCGCGAGATTAGGCTTACCGATTACATCAAGTATACGTTCCCTTAGATCCGCCATAAAAAACTCCTTCCGGAAAAAACCTTATCATCAATCTCTATTTGGACTCTCAGCAGATTCAATATCCTTTACAAGTTCGTCCAGAGCCTTCTGGAGCCGCTCTAAGGATTCCCCGGTCTCCCGGAAACGTTTTTCACCCAGAAATTTTGTATAATCTTCGAAGGCGTTCTGAGCGTCCCGTATCAGAGAAGACCTGCTGACCTCGCCTTCAACTTCACCCTCAACGGATAAACCGGCCTCCTTACCGGAAAGCAGTTTCTCGAGAGCTTTTTCAAAAGTCTCCGCGTAACTTAAATTGTCGTTGTGCATAACCACTACCAGGCGCAGCTCGGGATACGCAGAGGTTTCCGCCTGTAGATATATAGGTTCAACGTAGAAAATGGTCTCTTCGAGCGGGATGACAAGTACATTACCCCTTATCACTTTCGACCCGCGCTGATCCCAGAGACTAAGCTGTCCTGAAAGGTAGCGGTCCTGATCGATTTTGGTTTCCACCTGCTGAGTCCCCAGAACACGTTTTTCCTTCGGGAACTGATAGGCGAGAAACCGCCCGTAATTTTCACCGTCGCACATACCGGCTATCCAGCCGATCAGAACCTGCCTGTTTTTTGGAGTAAAGGGCATCATCAGGACAAATTCCTGCTGATCACTTCCCGGAGCTTCCCACATTATATAGTAGGGTTCAACCGGCTGTACGCCTTCGTAATATTTCTCTGTCGCGCGAACCCACAGATCCTCCTGATTATAGAATACAGTGGGATCGTCCATATGATATTGAGAGTAAACCAGCCCCTGAACAAGAAGCATATCAGCCGGATAGCGCACGTGCTTGAACAGGGAAGCCGGCATATCGGCTTTATCATTGAATAGACCCGGGAATATGTTTCTGTATACCCGGATAATAGGATCATCCTCTTCGAATACGTAGAAGCTTACCTTTCCGGAATAAGCGTTTACAACCGCCTTTACAGAATTACGGATATAATTTACTCCGGCGAAACTGCCGCTCCCGGCTCCCCTCAGCGGCTCACTATAGGGGTATTTGCTGCTGGTCGTATATCCGTCCACAATCCAGTAAAGCTCCCCTTTCGCGATAACGATATACGGATCAGCGTCAAAATGTATAAAAGGCGCTATTGTTTCCAGCCTGTCTCTTATCTGCCGGTGAAACATCAGACGGCTGCCGGTGTCGGTATAGCCGGAGAACAGGAACCGTGTTCCATCGAATTTGTAACCGTATATAAATTTGCGCCATAAACTGGAGACTTCGACTCCGCCTGTCCCCTTATAACGGACATAACGGTTCTGATCCCCGCTCGGGTAATCGAACTCCTCGGTTTTAGAATCCACAACAACGTGTGTTCTGGTCAACTCGCCATAGTAGATCTCGGGGCGGTTCATCTCCAGAACAGGATCTTCAACCTTAGGAGGAACATCCTTTACCAGAAGGTGCGGCAGACCCTGCGGAGTAAATTCACTGACATTTGTCAGTGTCACACCATATCCGTGAGTGTATTTAAAACGCCTGTTTACAAAGGTCTGGCTCTTCGCCGGAAGATTGTCCAGTTCCATCTCTCTTGCTGAAACCATAACCTGGCGATAGCCGGAGGAAAGCTGATAACGGTCGATATCCACGTCGGTAAACTCATAATACAGACGGATTTCCTGAAACTGCTTATATACCGCGTCCAGGGCCCTGTAGTCCCAGAGACGCACGTTCCTGAATACTTCCCGGTTCTCTTCAACCATGGAGCGGGTGAACTCTTCTGATACCGGAAATTCTTTCTCCTCAACTTTATTGAGATTAAACCCCCTGCGTGTAAAACAGATATTGTGCTCAATATATGGAGATTCGAGAGTAATCTCGTTGGGTTCAACGCGAATCCACTGCACAAGAGACGGAATAATACTGAGCCCGAGGATCCAGATCAGAAAGACCCACACAAAGTGAATTCCTATATGCTGCAGCGGCCGGGGTATATTCAGCATTTTTCTTGAAAGAAAGGACGGGGTCAGCTTCCTGCGCGCCGCCGGAATCAGAAGTGAAATTCCCAAAAGAAGTGTGGCAGCTATTATAATCCAGTAAATAGGAAGGCGGATATGCGTATCTGTCCATCCCGGTCCGTGAACAACCCCCCACCCCGAGTAAAGCAGATGAAAGCGGCTCAGGTATTTTCCAAAAGCTATCACTATAATCAGAAGAGCTGAACCTGTGTAAAGGGAACGGTAGGAAAGCCCCCCCTGCTCAGACGATTCAAACTGTATCTCATTACCCTGAAGCTTTACGAACAGAGTTTTTGCCATAATAATCAGGCCGGTTATAAGAAGCCATAAGACGAGGTGATATATAGAATCTATAAAGGGAAGAGTGAATAAATAAAACCCTTCGCTCATCCCCAGAACAGGGTCTTTAACCTCTCCCGGTACCCGGTGAAGAAACCGGAGCCATTCGAGCCAGTTGGTAGCGCCCCAGATTAATCCTATAACAAGACCCAGGACAACCGCAGCCCAGCGGCCGGAGCGTTTCTCCGAAGGGATAGAAAGAGTAAGAAGGTACATGATCAGGGCACCCGCGAGGCCGGACAGAACAGATAGAATCACCTTTGTCCCGAGCACCTTCCAGAAACGGGAGAAAAATCCCGCCGCCTGAAACCACAGCGCCTCGCCCCATAGACTGAGACCATTGAAGAAAAGAAAGGTAAACAGCGCCAGCCCCAGACCAAAGTAGATGGAGCCTGAACGCCTCCGCCTTATACCCCGGAAGATACTGTAGGCAGCTCCCGCGATCAGTATAAGTATTAAGATATTATACATTTCAACCTCCCTGAATATTCAAGGTCCAGTTACTATTCTGTGGTTTCACTAAGCCACAAAGATTTACGGACAAAATTCCCCTTGGGTCATAAGAATGAAAACAATAAAGGTTCTTTACTCTTACATTTGTATTCTGTCACGGTAGAATATTTACTGTCAAGATTATTATAGAGGTGAAGTCCCCCCGATTTTCTAAGGGGAAGTGAGGTTTGCCTGAAGTTTACTGTTTTTTATTACCTGGCATTCCTCCGAGTATTGAAGACGAAGCAATAATCCTATGGTTTATTTTTTCAAAATTATTCCCAACGAAACCTGACGATACTCGCATCAGCCGCGGAATGGCCAGGCGCGGCGGGTGCTCCTCAGCCGCCGTGACAGACAAAACTGCCAGCTGCAAGCAGAGTCAGACAACCTTTGCTACTTCTATCTCACAGAACACACTAGATTCGTCCACCTCAGTTATCTTTGGATCCAATCCAAATTTCCTAGAGAGTGAATGGAACTCATCAGGCCTCACTATACCAGTTCGAAATCCATCCTTGCAGACGATTATGTTGTTCCCAGTCTCATCGTAATCGATCTCACCCATTAGCCCGGCATCCGATTGGGCTTCAAACCAACTCAAGCGATCTTCCCAGAATCTCTCTGAGTAACTTGATAAGTAGATACTCCCGCCAGGTCTCGTAACTCGTAGAGCTTGTCGAAGAAGTGACTCCTGATCCACGCCAAAGGCACTGATCCCGTTCTGGATGCACACGACCTTGTCGAATTCGCAATCGTCGAATGTGAGCTCCAGCGCATCCATCTCTATAAATTCACACTTGGAATCATCGCTTGAGAGCTGACGAGCCAGTTCCAGACTCTCCACCGCATTATCTATACCGACGACACGATTTGCCACTTCTGCCAACCGAAAGACGACGCGGCCATATCCGCAGCCTAATTCAAGGACTGCGTCGGTGCTATCAAGACGCTCCAGAACGAACTGGATCTCGGCTTCGAGGTATTGTTTGACTCGTGGTGAGGCTATTTCGTAGCAGTGGCGCATACGCTCCCCAGAAAGCTTCTCTATGTAATACCCCCCCATTGATTCTCCTAAGCTTTATAGTTCCCTTGCTTGCCTAACGTTGGCTCCACCTGCAAGTGCGGCTGGCGCAGCTTGTGCTCTTGCACAAGGTGTGACAGACGCGATTATCAGGTGCAAGTGCTTGTTAGGTGTCCCCATATACTTCGGTCAGTTCTTGCCGAAATAGCTCGTTCAGGGGCCCAAAGGAATGTAACACAGGCGTTTTTTTAAACCTAGCATTCTCGTGCCTTACAAGTTCTTTCTCAATGAAGTCACTTATTACCGGTATTCGCGGACCGAGATCAAGCTCTTCACCGACCAATTTCCTCGCAATAAGTTCGTCAATGGCCCTACGAAGCTCACCCGAAGGCAAGATAGATTCGACAAGATGCCGGAATTCTGTTGGCACGACCCCATATTCTGCTTCAATCCAACGAATTGCGAGAAGAGGGCGCAGAACATAAAAATACTTCTTATGCCTAATCTCTTCTCCTTTGAGGTATTCACGAAAATTTCCTTTTGCCATATGCAGATAATGGTACGCACACGCCGAAGGTGAATAGTAGGTGTCCCGCAACGCCCGTAGCCGTGAAGCTGTTGGCCGATTCTCTCGATATACAATTGGCGAACCAAGCCACTCATTAAGTGGAGGATTGGATTTCCGAAAAAGCCATAGCGCCTTTCGCAAGTCCCAACCTGTTATATCTAATTCGTCTACTATAGGTAACTCAATCACGTCGGGCTTTTTAAAAAGGTCCACCGAGAGATACCACGAAGGCCGGCGAAGATAGAGAAATCGCACATCATAATCACTATCTACAGATTCAATTCCCCAGGCTCGGCTGCCCGACTCGTTAGAGTACAAAATTACTACGTCCTCAGACGCTTCAATTTCTGAAAGTGCTGCATGGATTCTCTGCTCCATTTTTTGACTCCCAAATACGCCTAACGGGCTGCGGATCAACGGCGGGAGAGGACGCGAGCTTGCTCGCGGGGCCTACTGTCCGCCGCAGCCGCTTGATGGCCGGCGCGTAGCGACGGGCATCGGGCGGTTGGAAATCCGCAGCCCGATGGCGCGGCGTGCAGCG